>NZ_CP029639.1:352500-675000 GCF_003268635.1 Paenibacillus sp. DCT19 | reverse complement strand
ATAGCGATTTAATATCTCCATTTTGATCCAACATCTGTCTGCGCTCAGAAGCAATAAAGGGATGCACGGGAGTAACAATGGTCACATTAGGGCCAAAGCTGACATAGTCACCTATCGTCACCTGTGCATCGTCCTGTACAGTCAGATTGTAATTTCCGAAGAAGTGATCTCCAATCCGAGTATGCACCCCATAATGAAAGAAGATTGGACCTTGTATAAATCCTCCCTCCCCCTTAGATCCTAGTAACTGTTGCAAAATCATTTCTCGTTCTTCACTCTGATCCTCATACGTCAGGCTATATTGTTGACTTAGGTTGTGCGAACGACGTTTAATTCCCTTCAATTCTGGATCACTGGGACTAAAAAGAATTCCATTTCTAATGCGCTCTTCTTCTCTCATACTATAACCTCCACAGCGTATTGGTGTTCGTCATAAGGTTACTATCCCGTTTCAGCACTAAATACGAGCCGTGATAATGAACTAAAATCATTTTTCAGTGAAAACAGATTCTTTATAATGTGTGTTTATTAAGTAGCCGGACAAACACCTTCTTAGCTACGAGGTCATCATAACTGGTGTAACTGGTTTCATGTCAACGGGTGCTATTATTATAAAAAAAGCGAGCTCATCGCCCGCACAAAGACTTGAATTCACAGAACATCTTCTGTGGATTATATAGACTCCTCAAGGATGGTCTCCCTTAACTCTTGTAGAATCATCCATCTCAAGCCCGCATCGAAATTTTCCTGAAACGTCCCTTGATACACAACCTCAGGAAACGTAGGCATTGGATGTTCCATCTGATACTGCTTCCATGCAGCCTCCAGTTGCGCTGTCTCCACTCTCTCCTGATAAATCACGGTCTGATGTGGAGCTACAATAGCATTGACAATTTGGATGATCTGGCAAACTTGCAGAAGGAACTCATCATCACTTATCTTACCTTTCCAATTCGGCGCAGAAGGCAGATACTTGATCTCACCAGACATTCCGTTCTTCCCTTGGATGATCTGGCCATTCAACATAATTCCAAGACCAGGCGGATACCGATTAGGGAAGTAGATTCCGGTCACACACTGCTCTTTCATTTCCTCATGCTGAATGCAGTACCCACTAATCGCAGCGTTAACATCGTTCTCGACAAGAACTTTCAAACCGAATTCTCTTTGAATGTCTTGAATTAGACGTGAATTAATTAGTTCATCATGACTACTCACCGTGATATCCCCATCAACTGCTTGCCCTGGAATACCTATACCGATCCGATGAATAGAAGGATACGACACGACGAATTGTTTAATCAATTCAAGAATATATTGTTTGTCCAGGACAGGAAGAATGCGTTCTTCCTTAGACAGCACTTCATTTTCCAAATTAATGACGGTTGCCGAGATCAGTTCTTCACCTTTCATTTCTTGAATATATAACACAAGTGCAAGTCTGTAATTATAATTGTATCGATAAGCTTGCGCCGGCCTGCCGCCATTCGAGGGAACTACTTTATCTTCAAATAATTCTCCACGATTACATAGTTCCTTCACCAAAGCGTTGATCGTCACCACACTAAGCTTCGTTAATGAAGCCAGCTGCGGCTTGGTCGCCGTTTCGATCTGTTGCATCACTTCACGCACATTATTTAAGTTGATGTGTTTCATCAATTTTGCATTCGCTTTTCTCATCATCCGCTTGTTCCCACCTCAGTTCTTCACCAAACAAGAAGAAACAGCAGTACCATATCTTCCAACTTGTAAAACTTATTTTAGCACTTTTGTTCCTTTACTCAAACAAGTCATCCATTGAACGAACCAGCTTCACTTCAATAGGTTGTTTCGATATAGAAAGATTCACATGAGCGCCCAGCCAAATGATTGCTGCTAAAATAATGTATACCATATCTACTCATCTCCCCAACTTGTGTGGCTTAAGAAGTAGACGATTCACTGTCTCCGCACTAAGCAACATAAGGACAAGCAGGATGAACAAAACAATGGGAAAAGCACCCGTACCGATTCTCGCTGCCAGAATTCCGAACAGTGGAGGAATCAATGTTGTTCCGCTATACGCAACAGCCATCTGGTAGCCCATTAGCTTGGCTGAATTTTCTTTGCCAAATCGTGTAGGTGTCTCATGCAAAAGCCCTGGGTAGATCGGAGCGAGACCAAGCCCCACCAGAACAAATCCTGCTACAGAAAACGTGGAAGGCAGTGGAAGCAATAAGATAATTCCGCCCGCTATCGTTACCCATTGTCCATACCGGATCAACAGACGATTTTGAACTTTTAGCGTAATAAAGCCTGTAATCAACCGACCAAATGTGACACCTGCATAATAAAGTGAGATGCTCGTTGCAGCTACCTCCGCTGAAATGCTCCTCGTACCTACCAAATAGCTGGCTCCCCATAATCCAACGGTGGTTTCCACTCCGCAATATAACAAAAAGGCAAGCAAAGATGGCTTAACTCCGCGAATATTCAGTACCTTCACCGGAAGACTCGTGTGCGACTGTTGCTCTGTCTCTGCACGCTCTGGTCGTGATGATTCTCGCGTTGCAGCCACACGTTTCCATAGAGGCAAGGTTACAAGCAATACAACGACTAGTATCAACTGGATGATTGCAACGGCTGTATAACCGCCTCTCCATGAGTTCTCGCCTGCGATATACCCAGCCATGATGATTGGCCCCATGGTAGCACCAATGCCCCAGAAGCAATGCAGCCAGTTCATATGGTGTGCTTGGTAATTCTCGGCTACATAATGATTCAATGCGGCATCTACCGCTCCAGCTCCAAGACCCAATGGAATAGCAAGTAGCATAAACCAAACCATCGAAGGTGCGATCGAAAACCCAAATAGTGAAACTGCAGTTAACAAACAACTGAACATCGTGATTTTGCCTGTCCCTATCGTCCGAATCATCCTGCCGCTTGCCAAACTAGAAACGATTGTCCCTCCCGCAATAATCATCGATATTAATCCCGCCGACCCTACAGAAGAACCAATCTCCGGCCACATGACCGGCCAAGCAGAGCCAAGAAGCGAATCCGGAAGCCCCAGACTAATAAAGGCTAAATAGATTATGATCAGAAACCAAGTTGCCATGGATGTAACTCCTCTCTTCAAAGTAGATACTAAATAAATATTCTTTATAAAGTTTATATTGTAAGTATGCGAGTGCTGGCCATCTTTTGTCAATATCCATTCGATGGATAGCGTTTGGCTGTGAAGGGCTAAGTTCGCCATTCACTAACGTATGTGTGACCATGAATAAAAGACCGTGGGTATTTACCCACGGTCTTGACTTGTTTTCTCTACTACAGCAATATCATCGATAACGTAGGAAGTGGTTGTTCTTTTTTAAGTCATACAACTTATAGCTACCTTGTTATTTCGCCTTATAGCCTTATTTCCGCTCCACCGTATACCCTTTATCTTCAAGAAGTTTCACGATGCCGTGCTCACCCAGATAGTGTGCTGCGCCAACAACGATGAAGTACTCTTCCCCTTTACCATTCTTCAGGTACCCGTCGATCTTATCCGCCATACCGATATTACGGTCAACCAGCATAGCCTTGTTGTACTCTTCATTGTCCGAGAAGCTGTTCGTCAGCTCAAGTAGCTGCTCGTCATCCCCCGTTTTCCACATCTCAGCCATTTGATTCAAACTCGTATCTAGTACATCGAAGTTATCAATGGTTGATTTGAGTGTTTCCTCTTGCAATTCTTTGGAGAAGTTGTTGAACATTCCAAGCTGAGATTCATAGGACTCCAGTTCAATCACTGGAATTTTGCGCTGTACCGCCTTCTGGATGAAATACAAATCCACACCTTCCGATGCTTCATATCCACCATCCACTGACTTCAGTCCTCCGAGTGTAATTTCTACCACCCATGGTTTGAATGTATCAAAAGCGTCGGGTTCAATACCATTCTCCTTCAAAAGTTTACCCAGACTTGCATAGGTTTCACTGGAGATATGGTCTTTCAGCGTTGTCCCATCCTGATAGGTGCCGAGATCGAGAATCATCTTCTGCTGCTCATCCGTAGCTGTGCTAATATCTACTTCTACGCCCAGGTAGTCTGCTTCCGCAAAGGCTTCTTCAAATTCAGGACGCAGTGGATAGAAACTCTCATCCGCAACGTGCATTGAACCTACGAGATAGACGGTATTACCGTTTTTCTCGACTTCCCACATAAAGCCGCGTCCACCAGTTTGGACCGTCTCAGTGTCTCCACCCTTGGATACCAGCAATACGGTACGCGTGGCGGAATCCCAGCGAACTTCATAACCCGCTGCATCACCAACGATACGAATCGGTGCATACGTTACTCCGTTGATCCGTGTAAGCTTGCTTTTGAGTGTAATCGTCCGACCATCAACTACAGCCGTAATCGTATCATCCGTTGCCGTCGTCAGCTTCACATCCATCGCATCCAGCGTTGTACGCAGTGGAACAAGAGTCGTTCCTTTCTCCAAGATTGGTGCACCTGTAGCATATTGTACTGCCTGATCATTAACCTTGACGGAAGTCTCCTGAGGCGCTGCCATAGCTGGTACTGCTGATGCGAGCAAACTTACCGAGACCGTAAGGGATAAGAGCATGCGTTTCCAATTTTTCATATTATGTATTCTCCTTTGGGATAAGTATAGTTGCCAATCATTGATTCAATAGAATGGACATCCTTAGTTCATACGGATAAAGGTGGGAAATGGTGCCATCTAATTTTCGGAGTAGCTCCTATTGGCTGGAAAGTATGGATTTACCGATTGTTAATAATAACGTAAGAAAAATGACGGACTACAGCAAGAATCTTCTGTTAGACTCAGAGAAGAACATACACAACACATTTAAGTTAAAGTGTGATATACATATGCATTGAAAGGTGGAACATCCATGGAGAACGCCGGCGTAAGTGCCGAGGAAACGACCAAAAAGAGGCCCTTATTCTCTATTAAAAAGAAGCGGATTCCTTCTCTCACACCAGGCTGGAAAGGCGCTGTAGCTGCTCTATCTCTAGTGACCCTATCGTTATATTTCGTTCAAGCCTATTATTATTTGGGATCACGAGGTGCGAGTGACTACTGGATTGGCAGCATTCTGTTCCTGCTCGCGACAGTAGCGATAACCGGAATTCTTACAGGACTGCTGCATTGGGGCAAAAAAATACCTTCACGTTACGTATGGACCATGCTTACTTCGCTTTTATTACTTTTACTCAGCTTACTCGGGCCTATCCCCCTTACGCTGCTTATTGTGGTATGCATCCTCATTTCCTTTTCCGTGCTTGGCGCACTGCTCTATCGATTCATCAGTGGAGTCTACCGGGAAGCTGGAATTTGGAAGAAAGTCCGGGCAACAACAAGTGCTGCGATTGCCGTCCTCTTCGTCTGTGGAATGGGTTACTGGATCGTCAGCGAAGGACAGAAGGAATTTGCCGCACCCTATCCGTTGCAAATGGTCAAGCCTGCTGAAGCTTACACAGCCCTATTAACCAATCCGGCAGAACCTGGAACATTTTCTGTGAAATCTCTGACCTACGGAAGCCACACAACGTATCGCGACGATCTGAGCACAAAAAAGACGCTGACCACTAAATCCGTCGATGGATCAGCCTTTGTTGGTGATTGGACGAAGAAACGCACAAGCACGTTTGGTTTTGGCGCTGGCGCAATGCCTTTAAACGGAACCGTCTGGTATCCCGAAGATGACGGCACTTTTCCACTTGTGCTCATCGTGCATGGCAACCACCTTGCGACGAAATATTCAGATCCCGGTTATGCCTATTTAGGTGAATTGCTGGCAAGTCGCGGTAATATTGTCGTTTCCATTGATGAGAACTTCCTCAACTCCTCGCCATTTAACGAATGGTTTGTTTTCAAACCCCTACAAGGGGAAAATCGGGCTCGGGGATGGTTGCTGCTGGAACATCTTAAAGTGTGGGAAGAATGGAATGCTGCACGAGATAATCCATTCTATGGCAAAGTGGATATGGAGCGGATCGCTCTGATTGGACATTCACGGGGAGCTGAGGCTGTAACCACAGCGGCGGCGTACAACAAGATGACCTCTTATCCTGAGAACGCCAACATCAAGTTTAATTACAATTTCAACATCCGATCCATTGTGTCCATAGCGGGTACCGACGGACAATATAAACCGGGAGGACAGCCCGTGTCCTTAAAAGACGTGAATTATCTGGCTTTGCATGGCACCCATGACATGGACGTCACTTCATTTGTTGGAACAAGCCAGTACTACCGGACTGAATTTACGGATCGTAGTGAATTTTTCAAATCTTATGTATACATATATGGCGCTAACCACGGGCAATTCAACACCGAGTGGGGCAAACATGACGGTGTCGGGTTAGGCAACCAGTTGTTCAACACAGCCAGTCTTCTACCGCAAGATCAGCAAATACAGGCTGCCAAGGTGCTCATCTCATCTTTTCTAGAAGCCACTCTTCAGGAGAATACTTCATACCAGATGGTGTTTCAGGATCTTGGATACGCCAGGGAATGGCTTCCCGAGACGATGTATATCAGCAATTATTGGGATGCAGATACATTAACCATTAGCAATTATGGCGAGGACAGTGATCCGGGAACAACCACATTGCCAGGGGAGGCTTAGAAGGAGAAAGACTGAAGACATGGAAAGAGCAAAACGTCGAGATGGGGCATACAACCGATCCATATAACGCCGTTGCACTGGAATGGGATCAGGCAGCTACTTCTGCTGCACCCGCATACAGGGTGATTCTACCCGATCAAGACATCGACATTTCCAATCAAAGTTCCATCGTGTTCTCCATCGCTAATACGGAAACCGATCAAGATGTGGATGGAGCGGATACGCCGGTGGATATTACCATTGTCGTAGAAGATGAGCTCGGAAATACTAGCCGTTTACCGCTGAGTAGCGTCTCACCGCTGCTGCCAATGTTCGAAGGAGCTCTGGCGAAATCACCGTTTGCATTGTTCCAGACGACGAAGGAGCCGCTGTTCCAGAACTATGCCTTCCAATTGGCTGATTTCATTGCAAATAATCCGGCTCTAAAGCCGGAGCAGATCAGAAAAATTAGCTTTGTGTTTGATCAGTCGGAGAAAGGTAGCATTATGATTCGGGATATTGGTGTTCGGTGATCATTTCTTATTAGGATGGCTGCGTCCTTATGAACAGAGCAAAAACACTCAAATTATTCTCAATGTACTGGGAGTAATTTGAGTGTTTTCATTTTGCGCTCATGACATCCGTCACCAACAACTGAACGCTTTCACCGAATAGGCTTCATAGTGCGTGTTCAAAAAGGTCGGTTTTCAGTACCGAGAAGATGGGATGAAGATAGAAATGGAGTAGCGGAGCGTAGGCAAAACTACGTGAGCAACGGACATTTCGGCTGAATTCCATCTTCGACGCTGAGATGCCGCTCGCGCATCCTTCGTAATCAAAAGTGAACTTTTTGAACAACCTCTTCATAGAAGATTTTACTGTTATATGGCTCACTATGAGATGCTCTACTAAAACAACATATTCATCAAATCTACGTACTCGGTTGATCTCCGATCATTTGCAGCTCAATGTTCTTCATTTCATAAAAGTAGCCTTTCTGCTCCATCAGCTCCGTGAAAGAACCCGTTTCTACAACCTTACCTCGATCCATAACCACGATCTGATCCATTTTCTCAAGTCCGGTAAGCCGATGACAGATGAGAAGAAGTGTATCATCCGCAGCCTGTGCGAAGACCTCCTGCAACACCCGTTGTTCTGTCACATAATCGAGTGAAGAGGTTGGTTCGTCCAGAAGCCATATGCGTCCGCTCCGCAGCATAGCTCTTGCCATAGCCAGGCGCTGTTTCTCGCCATCGGAGAGATTCTCGCCCTTTTCATACACTAGATCGCTGAGCAACATATTGGGCAGTTGGACTTTCTCCAGCACAGCCGTTAATTGTTCGTCAGCATGCTCTTCCCCTTGCAGGAGTAAGTTATCCCGCACGGTTCCCTTGAAGAAGTGACTTTGCTGTAAGACAACGTTTGCTGCTTGCCATATCCTCTCTTCATCTAGCTTACTTAGCGAAACGTCATTCAACTGTATGTCGCCAGACGCTGGCTCGCGTAGTTTAAGTAATAGATCCACAATGGTAGACTTTCCTGAACCGCTGGGTCCGACAATCGCTGTTTTGGAGCCAGGAGGAAAAGTTATAGAAATATCATTCAACGCTGCTCTCCACTCCCCCTCATATTGAAAGGTAACGTGAGATAGTCGGATTGAAATGGCCTGTTCGGTAGTGCACAGTCCATCCGGTTGACCTGGTTGTGCAGACTGCATATCGGGACTCTGAACCGTCTCGGTCAGTCGTCTGGCTGCATGTTCACTATCCTGTTTATATACGGGCAATATAGCCATCGCTGTTGCCTCTTCAAATACGGTCTGCGTAGCCAGGATCAGCATCGCGAGATAAACGCCGGCAAGTGACCCATCCATGATTAACCATGCGCCAACGACCAGCACACCCCATGTCACGAGATACGTTACAAAAATATGCATGGATTGCCCACGAAGCAGATGCCCTGCTGCTCTTTGCTGCTCGAATGCCAATGCAGCGGAAGTCTGCTGAAGCTGCTGCTCCCTTTGCTCCAATTGACCATATACCTTTAAATCGCGAAATCCATACAATACTTCGGTTACTTCCGTAGACAGTAATGCCCGTTGCTGCCGTACACGACCGTGTATTTTACGCTGTCCCAGCAAAACGATACCTGGTACAACAAATGCCGTAATTAACATGCCCAGTACGAGCAAGCACGCAACCAAGAACGAATAAACGGAAGTAAATAGCACGGTAGACAAGAACACCATAATAACGATGATCGGCGGATACGCAACACGCAAAAAATAATTTTGCAGGCTTTCCACATCACCAACAATCCGCGCAAGCAGATCCCCGCTTCGGTTTTTATTCAGTATGCCTGGTGTTACGGGAATGAGCTTGGCAAAAAAGGAGGTGCGCAACCGGCTCAACATGGAGAACGTCGCTCTGTGTGAGTACAATCGTTCCCCGTAACGGCTCGCCGCTCGAACAAAACCGAGCAGTTTGACCATGGAGGTAAGTACAATTAAGGTGTAAAGTGGCGGCGCAAATACGGTTTGCGCGATCATATACCCACTGGCTGAGAATAGACCTACTCCTGCTATACCTGCAATAAATCCACCCAAAATAGAAAGCAAGATATCCTTACGCTCCTGAACCATGGCCTTGGACAGAATAGCTAGTTCACTCATGTTAACCCTCCTTTTCGTTGAATATGAACCATCTCGGCATACTGAGGTAGTCGCTGCAGCAGTTCTTCATGTGATCCGGAGTCTATGAGTACACCATTCTCCATGAATAAGATACTGTCCGCCTGCTGAATTGTATATAATCGGTGAGCTACCGTAATCATCGTTGCCATTTGTGTTAGTGATGCAATAGAACGTTGTAGCACCCGCTCAGTGTGAACATCAAGTCCAACGGTTGGTTCATCAAACAAGATGATAGCCGGTCGTTTCAGGAACGCACGTGCAAGGGCAAGCCTTTGTTTCTCCCCGCCAGATAACCCCCTGCCTCCTTCACCAACATAGGTATCCAACCCTTGCTCCAATTGGGCAGTCACCGTACCGAGTCCTGCTTCCTCAGCCGCTTGTTCAATGTCGGCTCTGGAACTATTCGCCCCCGAACCAATCGCAATGTTCTCAGCCAATGTACCCGCGAAAATATACGGATGCTGGGTAATGTAGCTAACTTGCTCAAACCAGGCGGCCTCATCATATTGGGACAACAGACGTCCATTAACCAGAACTTCTCCTGACGTCGGTTTTAATAATCCGGAGATGAGGTGAAGTAGAGTCGTTTTACCAGAGCCGCTTTTGCCAACAATTGCGATATTCTCTCCTGGTTTAATGGAGATCCTCCTTGCTTCAAGCTCAAATGAATCCGGTGCATACCGAAATTGGGTATTCATTAGATCTATAGACGGTGGCATAGGCGTCAGCATTGGATGTTCAGTCGACGACAATGGTTCCAATTGAGCCTCAGCCATCACATCGGTATTCTCATTCTTATTGTTATGAGCTACCTTTTCGCCATCCCTCTGTGCACTCGTCGTATTCGCGTCTGTAAGCATCTGCTCCACCTTGCGAATCGCTCCCATACTGGTTCTACCGCTGTGAAAAGCGGTTCCTGTATTTTTCAGCAGGCTGTAAAACTCGGGAACGAGTAACAACACAAGAAAGGCTGTGTGGAACGTTATCGCCTTGAATACTAGCAACTGAATAGCAAGTTCAAGAGCGACGATCCCGATGCCTAACATGACGATCGACTCCAGCATGAAGGTATTCGTAAAAGCAATTTTCAGAATGCTCATTGTTGTATCACGATATCCGAGGCTACTGCGTTCAATCTCCTGGCGCTGACGATCAGCCTTACCAAATATTTTAATGTCACTAGCCCTTGAAGCGAGTCCAGAAAGGTACCAGAAAACTCAGCCAGTTGCGCGTATTTTTCCTCAGACTTGTTCTTGGTTTGCAATCCGACCAAAATCATAAATAAAGGGATAAACGGAGCGGTGCAGAGCAGAATCCACCCCGTGTTAGCATGTTGGGTAAATGCAACAACTAGGATCAGAATCGGAATGATCGCTGCCTCCATCATGCGCGGCATGTACTGACTGAAATAACTATCCGCCTCATCTACCGCATCCAGCGCAACACTGACCTTCCCTCCCGTCTGTCCGTGCAGGGTTGAAGACATGGAAGCATGAGTCAGGTTATGCAGCACCTTAGCTCGCATATGCGTCTTGGCCAGGGCAGCCATATGCAAGCCGACCTTTCCATTGCCATACGATAACAGCGTGCGCAGAGCCATAACAGCCAGCAATATACCGAGCAACATCACTACTGATGCAAAGGAAGCTTTCTCTACAAAGATTCGCTGGACTGCTTCGGCCAGCAGCGTAGCCTGGCTTATAATTGCGACACCCAGTGCCAGAGAAATAAGCATAAGGAGAAGCCTGCTTTTTCGTTGTAATGACATTTGCATAGCAATCAGACTCGATTTCCTTTTCACAGTGCGCTCCTCCTTTTATTTTTTCCCTTTGACATAATCCGCATCGAACAGAAATAGCTTGAAGACCAGAATAAGAGATGGAATCAGCAAGCATAGTCCTCCGATAAAAACAACGACAAGCGCGAAGCCCATGGCTGGTGATGTCGCACTACTCTGAATCGTGATATAGGGATCAAGAATATAAGGATATTGACCGATCCCGTAAGCAAAAAATGCACAGAAAAATTGAAGCATGATGCAGATAAATGCGAGTCCATATCTACGTCCGTTAAACAGCAGCCACATGGCAACCATGAAGAAAGCAACGGAAAGTGCAAGCAACCACCACAGATCCATCATATTTTGAAAGTGGCGCTCATTGTGTTGACCCAAATATATAAATGCAGTCAGTGCGAGAATGATGGTTGGTGTGCTCCAGAACAAAGCATAATTCCGCATCAGCTTGAGTGCGCCCTGATCCTCTGCCCGTGATGCATAAAAGGTTAAAAACGCTCCGCTAATAAATAGTACAGAGACAATTGCCAGTCCAACGATGCTCCACGATAATGGATTGGTAAACAGCGCCCAATAGTCCAGTGTAACGGTCTCGCCCTGTTTCAGGATAAATCCGCCTTCCGACAGTGTCAGTGCCACTGACAGCGATGCAGGAATTAGCAAACCTGTGGCTCCATATAAAAACAGGTACACGATATTATTTTTGGAACCATAATTCTCAAAAGCATAGAACGAGCCACGAATGGCAAGCAGTATGATAGCAATACTTCCCGGCACGATTAAGGCTGCGCCATAATAGGAGGCTGTGTCCGGGAAAAAACCGACAATACCGATGTAGAAAAATACAAAAAACACATTGGTAATCTCCCAGACCGGCGATAGATAACGGGAGATCAGACGATTAATCAGGTGATCCTGCTTCGTCAAACGGGCATAGAAGGCAAAAAATCCAGCGCCGAAATCAATAGAAGCTACGATGAGATAGCCATACAAGAACAGCCAGAGTACCGAAATTCCGATTAATTCATAACTCATCAGGCATGCCCTCCTTTGTCCGCGGATTGATCCTGTTTCGCCTTCAGCCATTTTTCCATCTCAACCTCAGCAGGATTATTGTTAAACAAACGTCTTAATACAAGAGCACATATAACGCCGAGCACGATGTACAACAGTAGGAACACGAAAAATAATATTCTCACACTTGGTGATGAAGTCGCTGCTTCTTCCACTCGCATATATCCTCGAATAATCCATGGCTGTCGTCCCACCTCTGCATAGAACCAGCCCATCTCAACGGCAAGAAACGCAAGTGGAGCACTCAGCGCGACGAGGCGAAGCATCCATTTGTTGAACTGATTACGCTTCTTCCAGAACACAAGTAGGAAATATAGACTGGAGATCGCTAATAGAGCGAATCCAATTCCGGCCATCACATCGAATAAATAATGCACCAGCAGTGGCGGCTGTTCATCCGGTGGGAATTCATTCAGCCCCGTCACTTCGGCATTAAAGTCTCCAAAGGCGAGGAAGCTGAGCAATTTAGGCAAGTGAAGAGCTCCTATAATCTCATGTTCCGCATTCAGCCATCCGAGTAAAATTAAATCTGCGCCGCTCTCTGTCTCAAAATGCCATTCCGCTGCTGCCAGCTTCTCAGGCTGATGTTCAGCCAGAAACTTGGCAGATACATCTCCAGCGAGTGTGTTCAGCAAACTGAATACTAAAACAACAGCCATCATTAGATTCAAGCCTTTCTTGTGGTACGCAGTAACACCTTTTCTCAGCATGGCAAGGGCAGCAATCCCTGCAAGTAGAGCCGCCCCCGTCAAATAGGCTGAGCTTAGCACATGGAATACCTTGGAGAATGTTGCTGTATTCAGCATCGCTTGCACAGGGTTAACCGCCATGAATTGACCTGCCTCCATGACAAATCCTTCAGGTTGGTTCATGAATCCGTTCACGGTTGTAATAAAAACAGCCGACATTCCTGCTCCGGCCACAACGGGGATGGTCAACAACCAGTGAATATACGGGTTCTTGAATCGATCCCATGTATACAGATAAATGCCCAGGAAAATCGCTTCGAAGAAGAACGCGAACACTTCCATAAATAGCGGTAATGCAATGACATTCCCGGCCAGCTTCATAAAGTTCGGCCATACCAAGGCAAGCTGTAGAGATATCGCTGTACCTGTCACGACACCCACTGCCACGGAAATGACAAACCCTCGTGACCACCTTTTCGCCATAAGTATGTAATGGTTATCCTTCTTCCGAATGCCAATGAACTCAGCAATAGCAATCATTAGAGGCACACCTACACCAAGTGTCGCAAAGATCACGTGAAACCCAAGCGTTAAGCCAGTCACCAATCTGCTCCATAACACCGTATCTAACTCCATACCTCTGTCACCTCCGTTTTCATTTTCGATTAAGGATTCAATACACAATAAAGTACGAGAAAAATTTCACATATCAAGATATAAAGGTGCATTCCGAGATAATCAACATGGCTAATGCTTAAATTATCCTACTCTCGCAGTCCTATACATACCATCGTGATATATAAAATTATTATATCTACAATTGTGAATGACACAATTGCAGTCACTTCCTTGACATGAAATAGTCAAGGAACAGTCACCCCTTTTCAACTAATCTATGAAAATGATCCAAATTACCCTTTAGAGCTATTGACTTGTTTGTGCAGCAAGGCATGAAATACTCTGATGCAAAAAAAGACCGCTAATCATAGGATTAGCGGCCTTATTAACACTTGTAATGGATGTTTTATTCAAATTTCATATAGAAAAAGATTGCTTTCTCAGTAAACTCAATCCGAATCCTTATCCAAATCAACTACTATATCTTGTAACGTTACATTCTCAAGTACTTTCTCCAGTGCTCTCTGTGCCAATGAAAAAATAGGTTCGATCGTTCCTTGAAGGTTTTTCCCCACCGGACAATCGGGGTTTGGCTTCTCTTGAATATTGAAGAGATTATTGTCATTCACTGCATTTACTGCTGTGTACACGTCGAACAATGTGATTTCACTTAGATCTCGTGCAAGTGTAGCCCCTGCTTTTCCACGGGTTACATGCACTAATCCTGATTTTTTTAACATCCCATCACTTTTCGAACAATTACAGGGTGTGTATTAACGCTATCTGCAATCATCTCAGATGAGTTATTTCCTTCTTTATTGACTTCCAACAACGACAAAATGTGTATTCCTATATAAAACCGAGAGCTTACGGACATATTTTCACCCCAATGATACAAAATAAGTGCGTTACGATTGAACTATTGTATTAAAAATTAGAATTTCTGAGGAAGCTATATTAACATTCTAACAGCTATTTAGCATGTTACAATGAGTCTCATTTTTTAGGTTGAATCAGATTAACTGAGCATAATTTTCTTCTAACTTATCAGCGGTCATTGCGCCGCCGCCTAAAGGATACAAGGTATTATCTTTTTTCAAGAAAAGAGTTGGGTAACTTCTCGCCCCAAGGTTACTAGCTGCTACGAATTCTTGCTGGACAAGATCTCGTGTCTCTGGATTTATAATTCTATCGATCACTTTCTGCTCATCCAGATTGAGTTGCTTGGCAATGTCTTGATACGTTTGTATATCACTGAGACTCTTACCCTCATAATAAAATGCACGCTGCATTGCAGCCGCTAGATTCACTTCTTGTTCTGGTGCCAAGGAACGTAAAGCGGAAAATCCAATAGCCGCTGCCTCACTATCCATAATAAATGTACCGTCATTTACAAGTTTATTGTACGGAGCACCAAACTCCGCGCCAGTAAGCTGAGCAATTCGTTTATTGGCTTCTGGAATATGTGGATATGCTGCCATTGCTTGACTGCGATCATCTATAAAAAGACCACCCGACAACACTTCGATCGGTAATTCTAAGTGATTTTGATGAAATGTCCGTAGGCTATTGGAGAATCCATAACACCATCCACAATATGCATCCCACACATAGATTAGAGAAATATCCTTATTTGTCATCATTCACAACAACTCCATTTTAGAATGTTTTAGCCAGATCTTTCGCTCTCTCGATGGCGTTTTCTTTGATCTCTTGTGCCTTGTCCTTCGCTTTATTATGTCCTTCAATAAACAGACCTTCGAATGAAGGTACTCCGAAGAATTTCATGATGACTTGAAGGTGACGATGCCCCATCTCAAGCTCATTCGCAGGACTGTCAGAGTAGAAGCCACCTCGTGCTTGAATATGAATTGCTTTTTTATCAGTTAGTAGGCCAATAGGTTGTCCCTCTTCTGAATAACGGAAAGATTTCCCCGCTACAGAGACAGCATCAATATAGGCTTTCATCACTGGAGGATATGAGAAGTTCCAGAAAGGAGTTACAAACACATACTTGTCCGCCTCAATAAATTGATCAGACAATTCTGCTAGACGCTTTACCTTCGCTTGTTCATCGCTTGAGAGTTGAGCAAATTCAGTTCCAGAGCGCAGCTTGCCCCAGCCACTAAAAACATGTGCATCAATATGAGGGATATACTCTTGGTACAAATCAATGTTCACAATCTCATCTTCAGGATTAGCCTCCTTGTAAGCTTCGATAAATGCTTTACCTACAGTTAGGCTATACGATGTGGATTCTTCAAGGGGATGTGCGGTAATAAAAAGTACTTTCGTCATTAGTATCAATCCTTTTATTCAAATTTAGTGTGATTTGTTGTAATAATTAAAGTTACAACTTATACTTGTAATAATATATGTTACAACTTATTTGTTGTCAACGGTTATTTGTAATTGCATCTGATTATCAACAAAAAAAAGTCATTGATTGAAAGATCAATCAACGACTTCATCTACGTAAGGTGTGATTATTGTTGTTTTTGATAAGCATGCATTGCCGTTTGAAATTGGTCTAGTGCTTCTTGATATTTGAGACGATCCTTATCATTGGATGCAAGTTGTTTTTTCATCATTAAATCATCCTGCAGTCTTGTAACTAACTCCGTTATTTGATCCTTTGGATTGGAATTTGCCGGTTTAGGCAAAGAATCTGTACCTGTCTGTATTGTAAGTTCTCCCTTGCTATCCACCTGACCAATCGAGACTTGTCCCAAATTCAAGCCAAGCTTGCGTAGCTCTTTTTGTACCCAATCTTCATTATATCCTGTTACTTGTAAAGTATCTGGCAAGATATGCCCATCCATAATGATTGTTCTGGGTTCCTTTTCAGAAGATATATGATAGCCCAATGCGTTGGCTGTAAGGGGTTGATACTCTTTTTTTAACATGACACTGATATCTCCACTCTGTTCCATTACGGCAAACTCAACATCGGCAACTCGAAACACATCTTTTTTACGAAGCTGCTCCAGAAATTCATCAATCGTCAAGCGTTCTTTCGCTAGAGCTTTTTCGATCACTGCTCCATTTTCAATAAGAATTGTTGATTTCCCGTCTACAATATCCCGAAACTTTTTACTTTTCATCGTTAAGTACTCCGCACCTGCAGACACGGAAACCCATACAAATACCGCAAGAAAACCTAAATACCACTTTGTATCTGTATCTAACGAAATATACCCCACCAAATTACCTAAGGTAATCCCCGTAATATACTCAAACAAAGACAATTCAGAAATTTGGCGCTTTCCTAGAATTTTCGTAATGAAAAACAGAACTGTTACTGCAGCTAACGTTCGAAATGTGACCTCTAACCATTCTGGCACGTTGAATGCTCCATTCCTGTGGATTAACTGTGTTGGCGACGCTTGTAAAGGTTATAATTACCACGACATTCATGATGTATGCACAGGATATGATATCCTTTCAATTCAAACGTTTCGGTAAATGAAAATCTCTCTCAATTAGCTTGATATTACGTGACGTATATTGTAAATTTAAAAATACGTTTTTGCTTTACAGCAATGAAATAGAATCATACATATGAAGGGAAAAGGTAAGTTCAATGGATATTTATCTTAAGTATTTTCTAATCGGTCTTGCCATAGCGATGCCTGTTGGAGCAATTACAGTAGAAATGACCAAGCAAGGATTGAAAAATGGATTCATTCATGGATGGGCAGTCGGAATTGGTGGCATGACGGTGGATATTTTGCTTATACTGGCTCTCTACTTCGGCTTCGCTTCCGTGCTCGCCTTACCGTATGTTCAAACTCCGCTGTGGATTGTAGGTGCA
Source organism: Paenibacillus sp. DCT19 (assembly GCF_003268635.1). Classification (NCBI taxonomy): domain Bacteria; kingdom Bacillati; phylum Bacillota; class Bacilli; order Caryophanales; family Paenibacillaceae; genus Paenibacillus; species Paenibacillus sp. DCT19. The sequence continues at coordinate 657,706 of NZ_CP029639.1, read as the reverse complement.
GGATTCCTCGCATATCTCGGTTGCGATTCAATCAAAAATGCCGATAAAGATATCACCCCAGCAGATGAGAAAACACAGAAATCATTTTTTAGTACATATCGAAATGGTTTGCTTGTTGCAGTATCACCGGGTAACCTGGTATTTTGGGTTTCCGTATTCGGAGCCGTTCTAACTCAGTCCTATAGTTCTTCCCACTCCGGGAGCTTTGCCATTGCAGCATTTGGGGTGATGAGCGGGATTTTGATTCACGATCTAGGGCTGCTGTCCATTGTGTCAGTAACAAGAAAAGTAATGAGTCGCCAAATGATTCGCTGGGTTTCAGTCATCGCGGGCATTATGTTGCTTGGGTTCTCTCTTTATTTTGTGTATGAGTTCGTGAATGGACTCATTGAATTATTTTGATGTTATCTATACGAAACAACCTGAATCCTAAATAATCGGACTCAGGTTGTTTTAACGATTAATGATGTTAATTACTATCATCTTGAAAAAAGTTATGATCTATTATCGCTTTTATCTGTATCATTTTCTTATCTAGCTTGCGGTTAGTTCCTACTATTTCGACAATCGTCCAGTATACGTCTGGCTGTGGACTCATCCGTGATTAACATATTGATGTACTTGCCATGTAAGGAAGCGAGGATACATTCAATTTTGTGCAAACCAAAAGCCATACCGACTACCGTTCGAGCCTTTTTCAATTGTTCTAGTCCAAGTCCAATGACTTTGCGGTTAATGGGGTGTCCAGCAATCGACCCATCTCGCGTTATAAATACTGAGTTAATATCTGCAACCGTGTTCAACAGTTTAAGTTCGGATAACACTTGCTCGTTAAGGTAACCCGATCTTTCCATCGTAGACATGGAAAAGGGATTGCCAATGCCCACTAGTGCAAGATCAATTCGTTCACCCTCCCGCAGAACCTCCGCAATATTCGCCATGCCTACGATCTGCTCGCGTAATTCTTCCGTCTCTACCACAGCAGGTGCATATAACGTTTCGCACGTAACACCCATTTTCTTGGATAACTCATACGCAATCTGATTAGAGTGCATCTCATTGCGAGAATTGCCTGTACCTCCGACAAGTGGGATGATTTTGACGTTCTCTTTTTTTTCGAGCGGAAATTCTCTAACCATCTGATACAAGGTGTTACCCCAGGAAACGCCGACCCGATCCCCGTTTTTGATCAACTTTTGCACAAATTGGGCAGCCGCTCTGCCAACCGCACTCGAGACCAATTCCTTGTTCAGATCCTTGGTCGGAACGACCAGAACCTGTTTCAATTCAAATGTATTTTCAAGTTCTTTCTCCAAATTCGTAATCTCGCGATCATCATCATGAATAACAATTTCAATAATACCTTCGTCCTTGGCACGTTGCAGCATTTTGGAGATTACTGGTCTCGATACCCTAGCTTCTCCGCGATCTTCTCTTGTGTCCACGATTCGTAATAATACATCTTACATACTCTGACCAGATTTTTGCGCTCGTCTATATTCACATACAAGTCCGCCTTTTACTTTATAGTTCCGTGCGTACACATGTCCCAATATAAAATGGCGTTCCACCAGTGTCAAGCAAGGTACATATTTCCAGTTCGGCTTTACACAAGTTTGACATTCCTTTGACATCCAAGTAATAAAGTGTCCTTACAATGAGAACTGTTCAGAACAATTGTAACAGCACAGAACATTTGTAAATGACTGCAGATCAAGACAGACTGAGGTGCAAAAATGAATGTAAAGATTCTTGGATACTGGGGCGGCTACCCTGCGGCAGGTGGGGCAACAGCAGGATATCTGGTAACCACAGACGAAGGACAAATTTTATTGGATTGTGGCAGCGGCGTGATGAGCAAACTCCCTATCGAAACCAAGGTAGAAGCGATATCCGGCGTGATTCTGTCTCACCTACACTATGATCATATGGCCGACCTAGGTGTACTTCAATATGCCGCAGCAGGTGCCATTCGCAACGGCCGTATGAAGGAAAAACTGAAGCTCTACGCTCCAAGTGATCCCGTCGACATGTTGCACAACTTATACAGCGAACATACCGAAGTGATCGCAATTGATCCTTCCACCAAAGTTCGTCTGGCAGGAGCGGATATCGAATTTGTGCATGTTGAGCATACCATCACTTGTTATGCGATCAAGATCACTTATAAGGGTAAGGTGCTGGTGTATTCCGGTGATACCTCATACTGTGATGCCTTAATCGAGCTCGCCCGTGATGCAGACATCTTCCTGTGCGAAGCAACGATCTGCGAGGGAAGCGTGCATACCACAGGTAAAGGACATATGAACGCGATGCAGGCAGGTATGATTGCTGGACAAGCCAATGTGAAGCAGCTCGTGCTGGTGCATCTGCCTGGCGATGGCAATCTAGAGTCCATGCGTGATGAAGCGAGCCGTACCTTCCATGGACCGGTAGACATTCCCGAACCACTGCGCATGTATACCGTATGATCCACTGATAGGAAGGAATGGTTGTATTGCATAAATTGCTTGCTCTTGATCTGGACGGAACGATGTTGAATCCAGACAAAATCATTACACCAGAAACGCGTAGCTCCATTCAGCAGCTCATGGCGGAAGAGGTTGCCGTCACTATTGCATCCGGACGATTTCCAGCCTCTGTATGGCTGCACGCAAGAGAAATTCCATTGAATTTCACCCTGGTCGCACTTAATGGTGCAGTCACCGTTGATGCAAAGACAGGACAAATGATTGAAGGATTCCCGCTCGATACAGCTTCCCTGTTATACATGCTGGATGTGATTGAAGAAGAAGGTGCCTATGTTCACTTTTATGGCTATAACGTCCTATACGTCCAGCAAATCAACGATACGAATCGAAATTGGTCCTTAAATAATGTAGTCGTGCGACCTGAACTACCATTGACGGAGGAGCATTATAAAGAACAAACTGAGCTGATTCAGTTGGTCGAAGTCGGATCAGATTTCCGAGCATTTGTAACCAACATGCCTGGCATGATCTACAAAGCTGCCGTCATTTGCACCGACCTTGCTGCCCGCGAACGGATATATGACAAGCTCGAGTCGTCGGCCATGTTCCAATGTACCAAAACAGGTCGCTTGCGATTCGACGTCAATGCAGCCGGGATCAGCAAACGTGATGCGCTTGAACGAGTGTGCCGTTATTCAGGAATCAAACGTGAAGAGGTCGCCGTTGCCGGAGATTATGACAACGATCTGGATATGCTGCAATGGGCAGGACTCGGTATCGCGATGGGCAACGCCGAACCTCATATTCAAGCCATCGCTGACGTGATTACAGGTACGAATGAACAAGATGGCGTCGCCATGGCAATCCGTAATTATCTGTTGTAGCCTGTTGCAAAATTCTGCTTTCTTGGCGCCTGCGCATAGCATTTATCCATATAGATTAGTTCTTCTTATACAAGTAACCACTAAAACATAAGCCACCACTGGCTATTAAAGGAGAGAATTTTCTTGATTCCATTCAAAAAGTCATTACTTCTACCCGTACTCGCAGGCATGATCATATTCAGCGGTTGCTCCCCACAAGGGCAAGCTGCTTCTGGGACTAACGATGCTAACGCTGATTCAAGCTCGGTATCTGGTAAGTTGTCCTTCTATACCTCCCAACCTGAAGAGGATGCAACGAAGCTGATCTCCGCTTTTAACAAAAAGTATCCAGATGTAGATGTGAGCGTCTTCCGTTCTGGTACGGAAGAAGTCACCGCCAAAATTCAAGCCGAGCGCCAAGCTGGCAAAACACAAGCTGACGTATTGCTGCTTGCCGATGCGGTAACCTTCGAAAATTTGAAGCAAGAAGATCTCCTTCTCTCGTACAAATCCCCTGAGCTAAGCAAGATCCCTAGCGATCTTGTTGACCCAGATGGCATGTATTCAGGTACAAAGGTCATGGCTACTGTACTTGCGACCAACACGCAAAAAGTAACCTCCGCTCCAACATCATGGAGTGCATTAACGGCTGCGGAAAGCAAAGATGCATCCATCATGCCGAGCCCACTCTATTCTGGAGCCGCAGCATATAACATTGGCGTGTTCAGTCGCACAGATGGATTTGGCTGGGATTTCCTGAAGCAAATCAAAGATAATGGCATCTCCGTCATCAAAGGAAACGGTGCTGTTATGAAAGCTGTAGCCAGTGGTGAAAAGTCATACGGTGTCGTTGTAGACTACCTTGTTGCACGTGAAAAAGCCAAAGGTTCACCCGTTGAACTGACCTATCCAACAGAAGGCGTGCCAATCATCACTGAGCCTATTGGCATTATGAAAGATGCCGCCAACATGCCTGCTGCACAAGCGTTCGTTGACTACATCTTGTCTGATGAAGGGCAGCAATTGTCAGCCGAGATCGGATATTCCCCAATTCGGGAAGGCATCGCCCCGCCTGAGGGACTCAAAAGTGTCTCCGAAATGAATATCCTGCCTGGAGACCCATCCAAACTTGCCGCGGATCGTGAAGCGGACAAGCAACAATTCATTCAAGTATTCGGAGAGTAATGATTGGAGCTGTTTGATATGGAAAAATGGAAGACGGACTCTCTAGCATGGCAAGCAGAACGAAAAGGGCGCAAGCCCTTTTCCACGCTGTTCAGCTATCTTAGCTGGAGTCGCTTGGGCGCTATACTTGGTGGCGCTGCTGTACTTATCTTTTTTGTCTATCCCATTCTAAAATTGATTTTGCTTAGTTTTCAGGGTGAACATGGCTTGACGTTGGCGCATTATAGCGAAATGTTACAACAAGAGCGGTTCTGGTCGACCTTACTCAATACCTTTTATATCGTAGCCGGATCAACCTTATTCTCCCTTGTGCTTGGTATTGCACTGGCTTGGGTTGTAGCTTATACCGACATCCGCAATAAATCCGCTCTGCATATGGGCATCATGCTTTGTTTCATTTTGCCTTCGTATGTCCTGACCTTATCCTGGTCTTCGTTTACCGGATCTCAAAGCTGGCTTGCCGGCTTGCTGCAATGGATTCATCCGAGCCTTACTCCATGGAGCATGTACAGCTTAGGCGGCATCATCTTTGTAATGGGTATTCACCATTTTCCACTAGTGTACATGTTCACACTGGACGTTCTGCGCAAGATTCCACGTGACTTAGAGTGGGCTGCCAGAGCCGGAGGCGCAAGCAGACTCGAAGTTTTCCGTAAAATTACACTTCCACTCGCCCTTCCCGGTTTAACCGCCGGTGGCTTGCTTGTCTTTCTAGCTTCACTCGATAATTTCGGTATTCCCGCGTTTCTCGGCACGCCCGTAAATATTTCGGTGCTGAGCACGCTGATCTACGAGGAAATTATCGGATTTGGACCGTCCGCCTTTGCCCGCGGTGCCTCTCTTTCTGTTCTGCTGGGCACAGCCGCTGTCATCGGTAGTTTGCTGCAATGGGTTCTTTTACGGAAAAGCCATGCTTCGGATACGATGCAACCTGATCTTACACCGAGATACACGTTGGGACGTATACGCAAACCGCTGACGTGGATCATCTGGGCTGGACTGCTCTCCATTACTGTCGTTCCACTCTCTTCGATGATAACGATGTCTCTGAAGAGAGCGTATGGATTGGGATTAACACGCGCGAACATGACACTGGATAATTATCGGTACATCCTCTTTGAGAACGAACGTGTATGGCAATCGATCCAAAACAGCCTGGTGCTATCCTTGGTTACAATGCTGGTCTGCCTCGTGATTGGCTCAGGATTCGCTTATGTCAGAGTTCGTCGTCCGAATTCGTTTAATAAAATGGCTGAGCTTGCGACCGCGGTTCCCTATACGTTGCCAGGCATCGTATTCGCCCTTTCTATCATCTTAGTGTGGATGGAGCCGATTCCCGGTTGGAATCCAGGTATCTATGGTTCCATGTCGATCTTGTTTATAGCATATATCTGCCGCTTCCTGATTTTGCAGATTCGTTCAAGCATTACGTCTTTCATGCAGCTCGATTCTTCCATGGAAGAGGCTGCGCGAATTTCCGGTGCTGGCTTCTGGCGCAAATGGCGTACCGTTCTACTGCCATTGCTGTTACCGAGTATGCTTACCGGGGGCATGTTGGTCTTTTTGACCGCACTGACTGAGCTTACCGTATCCGCCCTGCTGTATTCCTCAGGATCGCAGACGATAGGCGTAACCATCTTCAGTTTTGAACAGGCAGGGGACACCCTGTATTCTACCGCTTTGTCCAGTCTGATCGTTGCACTCATGGCAGTTGGCGGCGCCATGTTGTTGCTTGTTCAGTATTGGGCGTCACGTAAGGGAGTGAAATCATGAGCATCCAGATTAAACAGGTGAACAAATCCTTCGGCAGCTTTCAAGCGCTGCACACCATAGATCTAACCATTGAGGACGGGGAATTCGTAGCGATCCTTGGACCATCAGGTTGTGGAAAAACGACATTGCTGCGCATCCTTGCTGGATTCGAGCAGCCCACTAGCGGTGAAGTATCGATTGATGAAAAGCTTGTAGCGGGTGCAGGTACTCTGCTCCCCCAGAGAAACGCAGAATCGGCATGGTCTTCCAATCGTTTGCACTCTGGCCTCACATGAACGTAGCTGAACATGTCCGGTTCCCGATCCGAACACATAAGTCCACGCCTGCTCATATCAAAAACAATGAACAGGCTCGCATTCAGGAAGTCCTGAACATGTCCGGCTTGTCTCATCTAGCGGATCGTATGCCGCATGAATTATCGGGGGACAGAAGCAACGGGTCGCCATAGCCCGAGCCATCGCACCTGAACCGTCGTTGCTGTTAATGGACGAACCGCTCAGTAGCCTGGATGCCATGCTACGCATGGACATGCGACGGGAAATTCAACAAGTCCATCGCAACACACGCTCTGCCATCGTGTATGTTACACATGATCAGGGCGAGGCTCTTGCCATGGCTGACCGGATTATTGTCATGAAAGATGGGCGTATCGAGCAGGCCGGCACACCGCAGGACATTTATTTAAGACCACAAACCGAGTTTGTAGCCAAATTCGTATCCAAATCCAACTTGGTCACTGGTCACTGGGAAGCTAATCGGTTTATGCCTAAGGACAGCGAGAATGTATCTTGGTCAGGAGCCGACGTCGCAGACTATTTCAAGCTGAATGGTCTCTACCCGGTCAGACCGGATCAGTTTCGGCTTCAGCCACATCATCAGCCCGGTATGGACGGCAAAATTGTGAATGTACAATTCCAAGGGAAAGAGTTCCATTACGACATTCAAGGCAATGCTGGTCGTTGGGAGGTCATATCCCCTCTTGCCTTCTCGTTGAATGAACAAGTCAGCCTGAGCTTGTCTTTTGCCCAGAACGAAGGAGCGTGATCCATTGACTTCCACGGAAAAACTCATTCTCTTTGACGTTGATGGTACATTACTGGATCGTCACAATCAGATTCCGCCTTCAGCCAAGCAAGCTGTGATGGCTTTGAAAAATGCCGGGCATACGGTTGCTCTAGCCTCGGGACGCTCGCCCTTTATGCTGGAACAGGTGCGGCAAGAACTGCAGCTAGATTCATATGTGAGTTTTAACGGCCAATATGTCGCCCACCAAGGAACCTTAATCCATAGCAATCCGATTAATCCGGAAGCTGTTCATAAACTATCTGCTTTTGCGGCTGTACAGGAGCATGCTTTGGTTTTCCTAGATCATGCGCAGATGAGCTGTAGTCAGACCTATCATCCACATGTAGACTTGTGTCTGAAATCGCTCGGCGTAACCCATCCAAGCCATCATGCATCTTTCTGTGAAGATCGAGCAATCTATCAGACGATGTTGTTTTGTACAGTTGAAGAGGAAGCTTCATATCGTGAACAATTCGAGATGTTAAACTTTGTGCGCTGGCACCCCCTCTCGATGGATGTATTACCTGCCGGTGGCTCCAAAGCTGAGGGTATTATACAACTGGCTGCTAGGTTGGGATTCCAACCAGAGGATATATACGCATTCGGCGATAACTATAACGATATCGAGATGTTCCAGTACGTTGGGTGTGGTATTGCCATGGGTAATGCTCCCGAGGCGTTAAAGCAATTAGCTTCTCACGTAACGTTAAGCGCGGAGCAAGAAGGCATATGGCATGGCCTGCAATGGACAGGTCTTATATAAGACAATAGTTAACATACACAGAAAGAGTCTAATCTTAGACTCTTTTTTGGTGTACTTATCTGATATTCTCTGAAAGTCATTCAGCTCACTCAAAATAATCAATACATACAAAATCTATTCTAGATAATTTTCAGCAATTTTCGTCAAGGTTTCTTTGCTTACTTGATCTGAATTTGCCCGCACGGTGTAGCTGTATCTTTGTTTTTTGTCCGGGCTCTCGTATATCCATTGCAACTCAATGGCGCGCGAAGGAGTAAATTCGGTTTGCAGCATTTCTACACCCTTCACATGAACCTTTTCCTGTTTAAATTCAACTTTCTCGTCAATATACGATGTCGGGTCGCTCTTACCTGTAAGATTATATATTACGCGATGACCGGATAACTTCCAGGAAACATTTCTCCTTCTTACCGCGTTTATACTATGTGCACACCAATTTTTGTAAGGAGGGCTTCAAGATGAAGCGGTTTATTTCTCTGTTGTTGATGTTATGTTTGGTTGGTAGTGTCTCATCCATTGCATCTGCAAATAACCAACCTTTAGAGGATCTACCTTTGGTGGAGCGCGCAGCTCATATGTATAATTCTTCATTGAAAAAATCCGTATTAAATGTCACGAAGGCTGGTAAGTTAACTACTACGGAGTATAACTCTATATTTATCCCAGTAAAGGATGTCTTTAAATCCTCCGGAGCCAACATTCAATGGGATGGAAAGAACAAAATAACAACTATCAAAAATAAGGAACATGAATTAATCCTTAACTTTTCTGAAAAGACTGTGATCCCTAGAAAGAATCAACTTATTGTCCCTAAAGAGTGGTTACAATTGAAAAACGGAGCTTCAACTATGAATGCATTTGTCTTAGCCTATCTATTTGAAGTGTATGCAGATGAGTCCGATCAGGAGAGAGTTGAATGGGAGAAACAACTTGAATTTTTGGATATTAAACAAACGACCGGTATTGGAGGAATAGACGGGTATATGCATGTTTTCGTTGAGTTTAATGAATAAGCATGGATTTATCATTCTGCATCTTCATATGAGCGATCCGGTTAGAATGGAGGTAATCTAGTGAAATCAAACTCACAAAAACTCACTATAGTTGGTGTGGCTCTTGCCTTAGGACTTGGTGCGGGTGTCTATGGCTTGGCGGCTACATCTGCTGATACAAGTCCCTCTAAGGATTTAGTTGCGGCTATAGGTGTAGATGGAAAAGAAGGTTACATCAAGACTTCAGACATGAATCAAGATTTGCCACAAACCCCTGAGGAAGCTATTCAAAGTATGAACGAACCGAAAGTCGATAAATATATCAACTTGTACGATAGCAATGAGAATATTATCGGAAAATTCCTACTTGAGAGTTCAGAAGATTCTAACACTGCAATGGCAATTGACCTAAAATTAGCAAAGAATACGTTAAAAGAGAGCGACCGTCCCGCGCTGGATATACTCGAAGAAAATCTAATTGCTCTCGTACAGCATGATCACGAACTTTACCGATCTGGTTTTGTCGATGACCAACTGGCAGATGCTTTGAACTTTTATTATGGTGAGCAGTTCCAATATAAGTTCTCAAGCATCGAGAGCATTGAGAAACATCAATCTATTAAAAATCAATTACATATTACTGTTCTTGGTGAACGTCTGGATACAACAACCGATTCGGTTGAACAAGTAAGAATGATGTATGCGATCCGGCAGAGTGAACAAGGAGATTGGGACATCTACACCATTGATTAATGGTATGTTGTCCCCCTTTTAGGGGACTTATTACGAACTAGAATTTACGGTCAACAATTCATAAAATGGGCATACAGTTGCTCGAAGGATGTAAAACGTTCGACTTCTCTGCCGACCTTACCATATTCCTCAGCATACTCATCCATCACTTCAAGAAACTTCTCTTGTATAACAGTTAAATTACTTGCATCAAAGTACTGCATAAGGTCAAATTTCTTGGTTCCGATCTCCATAGCCATTTCATCAAGATACCCTTGTGCTCCAAAGGCTGAAAGAAATACATAAGGGGCATCCTGAGTTAAAACACCGTTCAAGATTTTGTTGCGGTAATTGCACCACAGTTCTTCGTAAGTTCCCTTCAGATTATCATAGGTCGGAGCAGGTCTAACGATGAAGCTATCACACATCGTGCTGTGTAACTTCGTAACGCTTTTCAATATGTTGAAAGATGCTAATCGAATATCTTCAATGGTATGCGCTTCAATGACTGACATGTAAAGTGATTCGAGATGATCAGGAACATAGCGCAATGAACATATCTCTTCCAAATATCGCTTGATTCCTCGTTTAATGCACGTGTTATTCATGCTGACCAAGGCATTGACTAGATTGTATACAACGTCGGCAGATGCCTGCCGCACGGAGCCAATATCTTCACCCAGCATCGTATCGCTGTAGGCTTGCTTAGCCAGATCAATCCATTTTTTGGCTCGATGAAGACACGCTTCTCCGATTGGATCCGCAAGTCCATCAAGCGCTTTTTGCTTGAATCCGTTCAATTTCTCCAAATCCTCAGGCTTGGCATAATAGAGTACTTTGAGCTCGGTTAGGCTCGATACGTTGGGACTTTCCAAGGTGGATTGTTCGTGTATTCTTGTATCCCAAGGCGTGCAATAGATGTCATATCCAACGTCATCCAAGATGAAGCAATCGGATATCCCCCACCCCTTATCCGTATTATTAATGATAATTAGATCCAGATCACTCTTCTCGTGAAAGTCCCCGGTGCTAAATGAACCCGTAAGCCCAATAATGGCGATATCGTCTAGAAAATCTCTCTTTACACGTTCGATCACCATGTTGATCAGCCATTCATTTTTGTCCAGCAGCTGTTTCATTATGATTTCGTTCATTTCACTGCCCCCTTCTCCTAATGCAGACGTCCTTGGATCACAACAAACTTAACTTGAGTCTATCGATTTAGAGATGCAGTTACTATGTATAAGTTGATTTAATTCATCTTTGCACAAAAATCCGCTAAACCGTCGATACGACGATGTAGCGGATTCCATCAGTTCTTTGTATAAACAATCTTCTTAATACTTTCACAGGACAAAAAATACCGCTCCGCCAACTCGTTTATGCTTATTCCATCACGGAATAAGGATTTAATCTCAGCGTTTCGAGCAGATACTTTACTCTTACTGTGTGTTTTCTCTCCCCATTTGAGGTGTGTCTCTTTAGGTTTGGGGATGTATACCAATTCGCCCTGAACGTATTCTTGAATGATCCGTAGCAATTCTTCCGGGAAAATCGACTCGGCTTTTGAATATTTCACGTGCCTCACTCCTTATTTAATAAATCAATAAGGTGCAAAGCCAGTTCGTAGAATATTACAACTCGTTGTTGGCAATTGGGTTGTTGCTAATCTCTATGCAAAGCATTGCCATATCCTTCACTGGCTTTGCATAGAGCCATGCATATAAGAATCCTACCCCGATTGTTTTCAATGGCCTCACCTCCACAGAAAATAGATAGCTGCTAACTGCTATTATATCAGAGCATGTTGTTGAATTGTTTGCCATCCATGTTCATGTTGGTGACGCGATTTGATTTTAAATCATAAAAGGTTATAGTTTATCTTAGGAAATAACTCATATGGGGTGACTAACCATGAACAAGCAAGAACAGGTCATGATGGATTTCAGGGACTTATTCAACAAATTGGTTTGGATTAATAAATCGAAGATGGAAAGTAGTCTTAAAGGATATAAGCCTTCTGAAGTCCATTGCATTGAATTTATAGAGAAAAATGTAGATTCCAACGTAACCAAGCTGGCAGAATCCCTGTATATGACCAAGGGTGCCATAAGTAAATTAACGAAGAAGCTCATCGAAAAGGGTCTGATCGAAGATTATCAAAAAGCAAATAATAAGAAGGAAGTCTTTTTTAGACTAACCGAGCAAGGCAGAACCATATATGACATTCATGAGAAACTTCATACAGAGTTTCAAGAGAGAGATGAATCTGTATTTAATCATGTAACTGAAGAACAATATGATAAAATGCTGAACTTCATTGAAGTGTACAGCAAACATTTGGATATGGAAATAGACAAACAAGGTTTAGATCTAACGAAGTAAAACCAATAAAATGAGTTAAAACCAAGAGCAACCTTCTCTTTAGAGAAACGGGTGCTTTTTTTATTCTCTAATTATTGTTGACAAGGAAACAAAATAAGAGTAGATTTTTAGTTGACGAGGAAACAAAATTCATTTTAAAGGAGCATAATATGACATCAGACAACGTAAAGGAACCTGGAATACCCAAACATATTCTTATCACTGCTTGGGCGATTGCGCTAGGAGCCATTGCTCCTATGCTAGACTCTACCATGGTGAACATTGCTGTAAATCAACTAACAAAGGATTACCATACCACATTGGATACCATCCAATGGGCCATCACTGGATATATTTTAGCCCTTGCGATTGCAGTTCCTGTATCTGGCTGGCTCATGAATACATTTAACGGCAAGAAGGTTTTCGTTGGGGCTGTAATTGCTTTTGGCGTGATTTCGGTCTTAGTCGGCGTTAGCTGGGATATTTCAAGCTTCATCCTATTCCGTTTACTTCAAGGATTCAGTGCCGGAGTCATTACGACATTGATGTTCACCCTCTTAGTTAAAACAACGGGACAACAATATTTAGGCAGAGTCATGGCTATTGTGAGTACACCTATGATCTTTGGCCCTATCTTGGGACCAATCATCGGTGGATTCATCGTTCAGGCAGCATCTTGGCAATGGATCTTTTTCATTAACGTGTTCATTGTATTGATCTCCACGCCATTAATGATCAGAAAGATTCCAGACTTTGAACCCTTCAACAAAGAGAGCAAGCTCGATCTAGTTGGAATTATCGTTTTATCCTCTATGAGTGTAGCTTTAATTTATGGAATTACCAAAGCAGCAGATCATGCTACTTTTAATAATCACGAAACGATCTTGTGGATGGGGATTGGCCTTGCTTTGGCTATCATTTATCTCGTTTATAATCGTCTTAAAAACAATCAAACCGTTCTGCCTATGAATTTGTTTGCACACAGAAACTTTGCAGCATCAAGCGCGGGGCTATTCTTAGCCAATATCGCTATTATGGGTCCGATGTTGATACTCCCCCTGTTCTTTCAGACCTTTCGAGACTTCACAGTAATTCAAACGGCAGTTGCACTCATTCCCCAAGGCGTTGGTATGCTAATCACTCGGCCTTTCATTGGAAAAATGATTGATAGAGTTGGTGCAAAATATGTACTAATTGTCAGTCTTGTTCTTTCCCTTATCGGTTCTATTCCCTTCATTTTCATCTCGGATACGACGAGTATGATCTGGATTTCGGTCATCCTGTTCATTCGTGGCGTCAGCGTTGGAGGCATTAGTCTTCCATTGATGAGTGAAGCCTACACTGGACTCGACAGCAAACAGCTTCCTGAGGCAGGCGTTGGCATCAATATCATTGAAAATCTGGGTTCAAGCTTTGGCTCAGCAATTATTGCAACGTCTGTTGCAACGGCTCTACAAGGCTTACATCCAACGATTGCACATCAATTGCAAGGGTACCATATTGCTTTTCTTGTGGCTACGATCATCTTAGCGCTGATCTTTATCCCTAGCCTGTGCCTTACTAATAAAAAGAAGGCCAGAAATACACCTACGTTAGAATGAGGTCAAGAATGCGTTTATTGTAACGGAGACTATTGGGGTTGTCGCTGTCTATTATGTTATTAAGGAGCTTAACTGCCCGTCAGTTGAGCTTTTGTTACTAATTGCTGACCGCCTTGTATATACTGAACTGCATCCAGTATTGACTCACTTCCATTTTTGTTAAGTTAGTTAAATAAAAGCAGCCATCACTTAGATCAGCTGCTTTCTTGGTGTTATTATTAAGTTAGCGTATCCCATTAGTTTAATGCATTAACAGTCATGTTTTCGGCTAAAATCTGTTCTGGTAATCAGCTTTACAGGTATAAGTAAAGCTATACCTCAAGCTCTTTAATTATCTTTGCAGGTACGCCTCCTACAACACAATTATCAGGAACATCTTTAGAAACAACAGCACCCGCACCAACAATTACGTTGTCTCCAATAGTTACACCTGGGAGAATCACGCAATTTGCCCCAATCCAAACATCATTGCCAATGATAACAGGCTTTGTAATGGACAATTTTTCTCTTCTCCCCTTGGCAGACAGTGGATGATTTACAGTAGAAATAATACTATTTGGTCCAATCATACAGTAATCTCCAATGGTTACCTTATCAACATCTAGAATGGTGACATTGTAATTGGTTAAAAAATCTTCTCCAACATGTATATTCTTACCTACATCGCAATTAAACGGAGGCTGCATAAAGACTCCGCTGCCACATGAACCAAATAATTCGAGGATTACTTCACGCTGCTGTTGGATATTTGCGGTGTCAATTTCATTAAATCTCCTACATAAACGAGTGGCATGTTCTTTCATAGAAGCAATCTCAGGATCTAAAAAACAAAATTCTTCACCAGCAAGGTACTTCTCCATCTCTGTTTTCATAAAAATTCTCCTTAAATAGATTATTCAACTTTATCCCCGAAAGAAATCAAAAAAGAATTCTGCAGCTTAATATAATCCTGTTAACGTTAACATATGATATATACTCAGACTTCTGAAGTGTATTGCGAATGGTTCTTGGATGGTCTGATGTGTAATTGATCTTTTTCCTTCTTTTTCAGAGATGACATGGTAGGGAAAAAACTGAAGACCAATACCAGCACTGATCCAATCCATGCAAGTGGACTATCTAAAGCTGCCCCAGTAAACCCCCATAAGGGTATAAGAATTAATCCAGCAATAATGCGGGCAATGAGTTCAAAAACTCCAGCTAATGTAGGGATAAGTTTTTGTCCTAGTCCTTGTAACGTAAAACGGATTGTAAATAATATGGCTAAAAACCAGTACATACTTGCATTGAAATAAAAATATGTTTGTGCCAATTCAGTAACCATAGGTTGATCATTGCCTACAAAAATATTAACTAACGGTCTACCAAAAATGATGATTAACCCGCCAATAATAGCAGATATCGTACAGTTGAGAATCATCGCTTGATGAACTCCCTTTCGAATACGGCCAAATTCCTTTGCCCCATAATTTTGCGCTGTGAATGTCGCCATTGCAACCCCGAACGAAACGGATGGCAGTATAGCTAATTGATCAATTCGGCTAGCTGCAGTATATGCCGCTACAGCAGTTGTACCTAAGGTATTAAGCATAGTTTGTAGGATAATATGGCCTATCGCAATAATAGATTGTTGAAATCCCATCGGTAATGAGACCCCTAAATGATTACGAATAACGGACCAATCCAAGGACAGATCTTTAAACGTAATATTCAGTAAAGGAATCCTCTTTCTAATATAAAATACACAACAGACAGTAGAGAATAACTGAGATATTACAGTAGCTAAAGCCGCCCCAGGTACTCCCATATGAAAACCTAGAATGAGCCAAAAGTCTAAGATAACATTTATAACACATGAGATTATCAGAAAAATCAAGGGTGTTCGTGAATCCCCTAAAGCACGTATTTGATTACTTAAAAGATTGAATGACATTGAAGCCCCAAATCCAAGGAAAATGATCTGTATAAAAGCTGCAGAATCAGAAATAATTTCTTCAGGTGTCTGCATTAAACGAAGCAGTGGAAATGTCAGTGAGTAAGCTAAAAGAGTAATAATAAGTGTTACGAAAATGGTTATCCAGATACTAGCGACGAAACTTTTCCGTATTCGTACATGATCTTTAGCTCCAAAAGCCTGAGCAGTAGGAATAGCCAGTCCCGCACTAATTCCAAAAGCGATCCCAAGAACAAGAGATGTTAGACTAATTGTAGCTCCGACAGCTGCCAATGCATCGACACCTAGGATTCTGCCTACAATTAAAGCATCAATAAAGCTATATAATTGTTGGAATATGTTTCCTAGAAGAAGTGGTAAAGTAAACATGATAATGACTTTGATAGGGCTTCCTTTTGTTAAGGTATTCAATTTTAGTCTCCTCGAATAGTGTTGGAATTTGATTGCCGAAATGTGTTAACGTTAACACATTGGCCTAAAAAAAATCACTCCGTATTGAGAGATCCTTTTTTATATATAATTTCACTAATATCTACATACTTAAGTCCGATACTGTTCTTCGATCCATCAAAAATGGTTCAACTTCAATTGTGCAGGACTCGTAAGAAAAGTCCTTAGTTCTTCTTAGCAGCAACTCTACAGCATGTTCACCTATTTCATTGTACGGTAAACCCACAGAAGTAAGGGGTGGAGAAAGCAGGGCTGATAGTGTATTGTCATAGCCTATTAATGATATATCCTCGGGAACTCTTAACTTCTGATCGTATAGAGTTTGCAGTACTCCGCAAGCAAAGATATCTGAAGTCATGAAAACGGCTGAAGGCGGACTATTGCTGTTCAATAGCTCATTCATTGCTTGACGTCCAAAGTCTAATGAATAGTCCGGCATGTGCTTAATCCAATCTTTATTAGGTATTACATTCACTTCTTCCAGAGCTTTTAGATAACCTTGATAACGATCAATCTCGACTTGCTGAGTAAGCTCTGATCCAATGAATCCTATTCGTCGGTGCCCTTTTTCAATAAAATGAAGCACCGCACCCTGTGAACCCAAATAATCATTGACCACAATTCGGTCTACATGTGGCATATCATAGGTACGCTCTATCATAACTACAGGAATTTGCTCTTCACTTAACCTACTAATTAATTTTTCTGGAATTGAACAGTTAGATGTAATAAATACCCCTTCTACACGGTGGCCAATTAATTCATTAATCTGATGCTCTTCTTCTCCTGAATCCTCATGATAAGTTAAAGTAAGGACCTGATATCCCTTCTCAACTGCCGATGTGTTAATAGCTGAGCTGATTCCTTTATACTGCATGTTATCGTTAAAAAGAGTTAGATGCCCAAAAATGTTACTCCGACTTGCCTTCAAACCCTGAGCTATTTTGTTTGGCACATACCCCGTTTCTTTAATGATTTGTTCAATCATTTTACGTTTCTCCTTAGAAACATAACCGTTATTGTGCAAAACTCTACCGACAGTTGCTAGTGACACACCCGCTTTTTTAGCAATATCGGTCATTTTGATATTCATCTCGTCAGTCCCCATATCAAATATGTTATCGTTAACACATGTTAGCATATAATCATTTTATAAACAATTATCAATTTCTTGTCAGCGTACAAACAGGTTAACTGAATAAAAAGCAGACGATCAAGTTGATCAGCTGCTTTCTTTGTGTTATTAATTCATGACCCGTCTAGTAGTCGATAGCAGTAGACCGTTTGGCTCCATTATGCTCGCTATGAGTCGGGATTCTGCGTTATTATCCTTTTGGAAACCAGTTGCACAGCAAAACGAAATAGGCTCTTACTACTTTACTGAATATACCGTTATAAAGTAGGAAATAATTGTTGGTATGAAGGGTGGGGACATTATGTTCAAAAAAATATATTTAATAGCCTTTGCAATGACTATTATTTCAGGAGTAACCTTACTATCCAATTCACAAGCGGACACCTATCCAGAAGCGGAAGCCGAAAATAAGACAGATGGAATCCCTGTTAACACGAATATTTCAAAAAATAACGTGAAATTCGAAGAACCCGTAAAAAACGTAGAATCCGTAGAATCAAAAATCGCAAACGGGTATTCTACTCAATTCTATACACCTGATGGCATGTTCGTCCGAGCAGATGAACAAAGTATCTTTAAGGAATCGGAGATCGCAAGAACTATAGATGAAATCGAGCCTAATACGAATCAACTGATTTTTGAAGGCAAGTTTTTTTTAAAAGTAGATGAAGCAGAATTTTCTAAAAATTATCCCAATTCGTTGCTCTTAGGTAAAACCTTAAATGATGAAAACCCGACTGATCCTGATGTTCCATCAAGTTTATCAAAATAGTCATTTCATAAAGAAGGAGCCATTGTTTTAGACAATGGCTCCATTTTTTATATTGGAATTAACGTGACTCCGGTGAACGTTTCGACTTCCCGCTGCTGTTGTTCCCAGATATTCACGATAAAATCCGACTTTATTTTACACTCTCGACTCTACCTGTTTTTTCACTAAAAATCAGCGCCAGTGCAACTAACATCAGTACAAGTGAAACGCCTCGTTGCCACGAGAAGTTGATGATTTCACTACCGAAGAGACCCATAGCATCTATCACAAATCCTGCTAACAGTTGTCCAACAATTGCAGTTAGGTTGGCAGGAGTAACTCCAATCATATTTACAGAAAATGTTGATAAGAATAGGTAACCAAATCCTAAGAAAACAGCTGCCAACTGCAGCTTTGGTGCATGAATAAGATCAAAAAGATGTCCACTTCCAAAAAAAACAACGAGCACCGCTAAAACTAAGGCGCCAGAGGCAAAGGTAAAAAATACTGTTTCTAAAAGTCCAATTGTGCGACTGATCTTACCATTTAGGGAAGATTGGGCTCCAAGCACAGCACCACCTATCAACGTCACAATTACAATTAATAATCCAATTCCCATAATAAAATTCTCCTTCTTACTTAAAATAAAGTAAATACCAGTGCAGCCAACATGAGTATCAAAGCAGCCACTCGTTTAGAACCAATCCGTTTACGAGTACTTCCGAGCCAACCAAAATGATCAATCAACATGCTGGTAACCATCTGTCCTACAACAATCGCAATCATGGAAATTCCCACACCTACAATAGGAACACCAATAACCAAGGCCAATAAGTACGTAACACCCAAAACACCGCCAATTAGATTCCATTTAGGAAATGTGGTAATTTGTCTTAAGTTGCCTCGTCCAAAAAAAATAAGAAGGATAAGCGCAATGATTGCTCCCATAAAGAAGTTATAAAAGTTCGTCTCCAACGTCCCAACCTGTTCCCCTAGCTTGCCATATAAAGCTCCCTCAAGACTGAGTAAAGCTCCAGTAAAAATGGCAATCATATAAAAAATTATTTTCTTCACGCACGTCATCTCCTATTTTTGAACCTGATCCATGCCGGATCATGATAATTTATTGTTAATTTAGATATCGAGAATAATCGATAAATTAGAACAAAAAAAATGGTTAGTTTTATTTTTTTAGATTTCTATTTCCATAAATTCAATTACTTCTCGAATAAAACTTTCATTTCGCCTATAATACGTCCACTGACCATAACGTACAGATTCCAGTAAACCCGCCTTTTGCATTATGTTTAAATAGTGGGATACTGTAGACTGGGAAACCTTAGCTTTTTCTTGAATATCACCTACGCACACTCCACCATCAAAATTCTCCTCCTTCGGAATGTGTGCGCCTTGTTTAGGAAAGTGCAGCTCCGGCTCCTTCAACCACTTCAGAATGTTTAGACGAGTCTCATTCGATAAAGCTTTAAATACATCGATTAATTCCATGAAACTTAGTATATCGTTTTTTCTCGATATGTCAATTAAATAACCCACCAAAGTAGTAATCCTCTGGTGGGCTTCAGTTAATTTATCCGATTTGTGTTCCATTGGGTACATTAGAATCCGGTTTTAACAATACAACATCCCCTGCTTCGGGCACTCCGCCCAGCACCAAAACTTCCGAATCGAATCCCGCAATTCGGCGAGGTGGAAAGTTCACAACTGCTACAATCTGTTTACCGATAATTTCTTCAGCTGTATATCTTTTTGTGATTTGTGCGCTGGAGGACTTAATACCAATGTCTGAACCAAAATCAATTTCAAGTTTGATCGCCGGGACTTTAGCTTTTGCAAAGAATTCTGCATTAATAATTGTTCCCACACGAAGATCCAGTTTTAGAAAGTCATCAAAAGTTGCCATTCAACATTCCTCCAAATTTAGAATTTCCCTGTTGCTTTCACAGTTAATTTAATAGGATAGACGCTTCGAAGCTGCATATTGTATGGATTGTCGCCAAAAGTACATCAGCATACCCAGCAGCGTTATTAATCCACCTATAAACTGAAAAGTGGTAACGGTTTCTCCCAAGAATAGATAAGCCAGAATAATTGCCAGAACTGGTTCTCCAATAATACCTACGGATACCGTTGTAGCCCTATCGTTTTGAGCAGTCGATTGAAAATATATTGGCCGAAAATCGTGGGAATAATCGCAAGGAGGACAAAATAGATCCAGTCCGAAGAAGCATAGTTGGTTAAGGAAAAGCCCCTAAATATGCTGTAGACGAGTAGCACACTTCCCCAATAAAGAAGACCACGACACTATATAGATTGGCTTCAATTCGTTTACTCAACTTCTGCCCTACTAACATATAAGCTGAAATAAATATCGTTCCGATTAAAGATAATCCGTCCCCAATGAGTGCTTCTCTAGATACACCGATATCTCCCCAAGCAATTATGACGGAACCAAGTAGCGCAGTCACTAAACAGAGTACGCTCAATATACCGGCTCTTTCCCTGAAGACAAAATATGAACCAATCATGACAAACAGTGGTTGCAGCGCTAAGATGACCATAGAACTTGCCACCGAAGTATACACGAGCGACTCCATCCAGAATAAGAAATGCAGTCCCAAGAGCAGACCTGCCAGAAAGAGCATCACCCACTCCTTGACGTTCAAACGTAGGGAGCGAATCGTTGTCCATGAGACAAAAGGAAGCATAATGAACGCTGAAATGTAAAGCCTATACATACCTGCTATAGCGGTTGGTGTATCTGAAAATTTTATCATAATCGAAGAAACGGAAACTGCTAATATGGCGATAAAAAGAAGTACATAAGGATGAGGTAACGATGCTTTACGTTCTTTCACTTAAAACCCTCCAAGAGGTCTTATCCGATCATCTGTGCACAGGCTCTAGTGATAAGCCATAGATATGATATGATAATATCATCGTTTTTATATAAAACGTGCAAGTATATCGCTGAAAAATATAGATATATCGTCATCGAAAGAAGGTTTCTCTGATATGCCCAAACCGTTGCACGAGACAATTGCATATCCCGATCATTCATTTCCCTATATCATGTACACCCATACGCTCTATACAAGTGTTCCCGAAGGTAGAGGATTCAACGACCTGCATTGGCATGAAGAGCTACAGATCACGTTAGTCACGAAAGGAACACTCGTCATTCAAGTCAACGGAGTTGATCATGAGTTAAAGACCGGGCAGGCGATTCTCATTAACAAAGGAATTCTTCATGTCACGACACAGCTGAGCCAGGATGGCGAATATGTAAGTTTTAACTTTCCCGAGAAGCTACTCGCGTTCCACGCAGACAGCACCATGGAAGAGAAGTATGTGCTCCCCTACACTCGTTCTTCTTTCGTTTCGATCGTGATTGCTGATAATGCCGAGTGGGAAAAGCAAGCTCTGGACATGCTTTGGAACATGAGACGAGTATTCATTAGAAACAAAAATTGGGGTTGGGAGTATGAGATTTCGATCATGACCGTACAGCTCTGGTTCAGCCTGATATCCAACCTTTCGCTATCGCAAGAGGATGTGCCAAAACATGCCAAACGGCAGCAGGAAAGGCTGCAGCTTATGCTGAGTTTTATCCATCAGAACTACTCGAGTCCGATCACGCTACGGGAGATTGCCGATACAGCGCATTTGAGCATTTCGGAGTGTACACGAAGTTTCAAAAAGACAGTTCACATGACGCCATATGAGTACCTTATCAAATATAGGATTAAGAAAAGCTGCGAACTACTCGTGACCTCAGATGATACGATTACCGAAATCGCTGGCAAAGTAGGCTTCAATCATGTGAATCACTTCATCCAATCCTTCAAAAAGGATCAAGGAAGAACCCCTAAAGGTTTCAGGGAATTCAGAAGTGAACTGGAGAAAACGAAATAATAGACGCTACTCCACTAGAGTAGCCTATCTCTTCATTTTACCTCTTCATTCACTTCTTATTTCTTGCTACCAGCCATCCAGAGACCAACAGCTGCGATAATAGCTCCAGCCCCATCATCGCCCCTTGAACGGCATCCTTCACTACAGAACCTTCTCCACCTATGACTGATGCTGATAGTAGAACAACTACTCCTGCTGCACTCATTAACTTACAGGACTTTGTATTTAATTTGATTAATCATATTAATCGCCTCCATTGTTTGTTTTGTAGTTTTTTGTAATGGATTCTTAAAATCAACCACAACAACATTTATTATAAAGCTGACTTTTTCTCGTATTTTTAGAGGATTGGCTGTATAACAATGCATAAACATACACTTCTCATAAATTATGAAAGCATTACGACTAATCATGACAGCGCACAATTAAACAGTGCAGCTTGGAAAAACTGTGTATCTCTTGCTTCCAATGTGACCGCCCACAAAAATCCCATTGGAGACAAGTTATACTACACCGCCACATCACTATTCAACAATTTATCCTACACTGAAAATGGTAAGCTGTACTACAAAATGCCGGGAACAGGCACTTTCCAGGTCTCTTCTAAAATCGCTATCGGTGGTCACATGTTCTTTAACATCATTCCTTAAAAATTAAGCAAGATGTTATGTCGCCTAAGACAAAAGATAGCTGAATCTTTTATGGTTCAGCTATCTTTTTTATTCATTTATTGGAGAAAATTCAATCTTGTCCGCAGTAAACATTTTGGTAGCACTGTCATATTTATAATTCACTGTTAAGGAACAAACATATTCACCTATGCCAACACTTCCATCCACTTTAGCAACAATTTTGTTGTTGACTACGTTATAGTCAACAACACCACCAAAATTCAGTTCTTTCTTGTACTCAAAATCTGAGTCGCCTTCGTGAACTAACTCATGTTGCTTGTCACCAATCTTAACTGTCACATTTAATGAACCCTCATTGTTCTGAACACTGGTCTCAACAGATTTTGTTATAATCTCTAAGGGGTTTTCAATATTAATTTCAGACAAATCATCCGACTTTACAACATGGATCTCTTCGAGGTAAACTCCTGGACTTCTATTTTTGAAAACTGTTATAACTGCTTCCTCTGTTCCATCATCTGTAACATCAGCAAAGTAGACTTGAGGTTTATATTCTTCTACAGCTGGAAAAGTCCAATTAAAGTCCTTCGTTTTGCCATTGAGCTCTAATGTAGTGCCTTGAACTTCATTATCTTTTTCATTAATTGCAAACAATTTAACTTTATTATCATCCGAACTCTGAATTAGTTTTTTATTTAAGTCTGACCCTTGTTCCGGTTGTGTCGTTACTTGTGTACTCGAAGAATCCCCAGCACCCTGCGTATCTGTTTCGAGCTTATCTGACCCACAACCTGAAAGCAAAACAGCACTCAACAGCATTACTACACCAAGCTCTTTTTTCAACACTATATTCCCCTTTCATCTAGCACCTAGGAGAAATTATATCAGTGCTACTGAGCTTATGAGTGACATAAAATTAACATTATTTACTAATTAAATTAAAATTATGTTATATAATTTCTTTGAAAACTATCTCATTCCATAATGGTACCTCTGATAGAGTCAATGATACACACATCAGGATGCTTTGCTCTTGAATTTGGCTCCCTTAAGTTTATGAAGCGGGAGACATGAACGTAGAGCGCCGTGCCAAGACGCTTTGATCCAAGCTTAGGCGCTATAGTAATGGATCTGAGCAACACTGCAGCTGGACGTAGCGATCCAATAAGTAGCCGTTCTTGTCGCTTTAGAGCCACTAGCATCCGCCCTAAAGTTTTAATTTTTCCTTATTCTTCTTAATGGGTGTAAGCATCTTAGGTGCAAAAACTTCGCTCCTGTTGCAGAAGCAGAAGCTCTTCTCATATCAATACGCAATTAACTGATATCCACTCTCTATAAAACTAAAAATGCCTCCCCATGGTGGTAGTGTATGTTAGTCATTTTTATAAAGATTATTTCACTTCATATTTGCCCCATGAAAATTGATGATATGCAGTGGATTTCTTAAAAAAGAGCACTTACCTCAATAAAAACAACAGTCGATAAAATTGCCCTCCTGTTGTTTTTTTCAAATTATAAAGCATTCATCTTCTCGAACTCCTTCACAATCTTATAAAAGGTGTTCTTCTACCTTCATGATTTCTTGCTACCAGCCATCCAGAGACCTACAGCTGCGATATTAGCTCCAGCCCCCATCATCGCCCCTTGAACTGCATCCTTCACCACAAAACCTTCTCCACTGATGACTGATGCTGAGAGTAGAACAACTTAGCGACTCATGTTTGATGCCTTCCTGCTTTTATTGAGCTATTGCTACCCGTTAACTAAATCATT
This sequence comes from Paenibacillus sp. DCT19, assembly GCF_003268635.1. Taxonomy (NCBI): domain Bacteria; kingdom Bacillati; phylum Bacillota; class Bacilli; order Caryophanales; family Paenibacillaceae; genus Paenibacillus; species Paenibacillus sp. DCT19. The sequence goes on along the minus strand of NZ_CP029639.1, from coordinate 633,269 downwards.
TCATTGATCTTGCCAACGCGGTCATTTCCTCTTTAGTTAATTCTCCGCTATCCATTTGAATGAAAGTACCATTATGTACCCATCGTAAGTATCCACCTGGTACATGGTTAACCCATGCTTCAAAACTCCCTTTAATTCCATTTATGTTAATTTTCTCTCTACGTTCACTAAATTTAAAGTCTTCGACTACAGTTCTTGTTGTACTTGTTTGGTTACGAACATCGATCGTAGTAATATCACGGTTTATTTTATAACCAACCGCCTTATGTTCTTCAATACCAAACATATATGACTCTCCTGATTCATCAAAAAAGTGAAGCCTAACTTTGGAAACAGATTGATCTGGATTAAACGGATATGGTTCTTTAATCTCCAATTTATAGCTTTGTATGGAGAAAGAAGGTGTTATTATTTTGAAGTCCGCAACAGGTTTTAGCTTGTCCAGTTCAACATATGAAAAAGCTGACGTAGGTTTAGCTAATACGATGAGCTGACTATTGTTAATTTCAGCAGAAATGATAAACATTATAACCAATGAAATAATCCATTTAGACAAGAGCATTGCCTCCATATTTTTGTCAGTATTATGCCCTAGTCAAGTTCAATTAACCTGCCCGTTAGTTGAATAAAAGCAGCCAATCGTAATGATCAGCTGCTTTCTTGGTTTTACTATTGAGCTATCGTTTCTACGTTAGCTTAATAAGTTATGGATATGTTGATTCTCATAGTTTATAAAAATGATTGTCGGATAGCAGTATTCATTAAGTAGTCTGTCATTATTTTTTGTACGCCCAAGGATATAGCCTATCGAGTTAGAAGTGCGGTTGTTGCTCTAATGTTCACAGTAGCAGCCTTTTTTAGAGTTACATGCTACTAATCTATGTTGGAATTTTAATCATTAGCTCTGATAGAGTTCAAGCAATTGCTGCAGTTTCTCTTGAACAAGGCTCCTTAACTTAGCGGGTCGGCAGACGTTGGCTTCGATACCAAGCCCTAAGAAAAAGTGTACAGCCCACAACTGGTAAGAAGAACTAATAGAGCGCCTTATAATCCCAGAACCATCTTCGTGGATATTGATTGAAGAAGACAACCATAACTCGGATTGGCAACGCCTGACGCCTTCAGCAGTCAGATGGACTTCAAGCTCAATTGTATCCGTGTCATCCATCCTCATGATCCACGGTCGTATATTCTCTTTCTCCGTTAATTTAATCTCAACTACATCCTGTTGTGGGAGCACAATCAGTTCCTGGACCCGGTCTACTCGAAATACTCGATGGTCCTGTGCCAACTCACAGTATGCCTGACAATACCACAATCCGTTCATCGTATAGAGTCCAATGGGATGAATAATTCTCTCTTTACGTTGTGCAGCTTCATAAGTAATTCGAACTGGATGCGGGTTCAGTGCGGCATCGAGTAAACCCTTCAGGTGCGGAATTTCTAATTGATGTGGTGGAATCCAGAATACAAGCTTTTGCTGCATATGATCTATCTTCTGTTTCATCTCATTCGGAAGGTAATGATAGAACTTGTGCAGAGCGCTGTTTACTTCATTATCAAATGGCAGATGGCGATAGTTCTTCAATGACTGTCCAGCAAGAAATAATGCAGTTGCTTCGTGCTCGGTGAACAGTATGGGCGGAAGCACCTTGTCTCGTAGCACACGGTAACCCCCACCGGGTCCTGGCTGTGAATATAGGGGTACACCAAGTTCGCTTAACTCCATGAGATCGCGGGTCATCGTCCGACGAGATACACCGCATTCATCTGCTAATTCCTGAATGGTAAAGGTTTTACGTTCGTTTACCAGCATGATGAGCTGGACAAGACGTTGTGCTTTGTTCATTTGGATACTACAACTCCTAAATATATTTTAAAAGCACCTATAAATAGTGTCATTAGTTGTCACTATTATTTCGTATACTGAGTCATGTAGTCAAGCAAATATAACTAACACTGAACTGAACGATGAGAGGAATGGATAAGGAATGGAACAAATGTTGAAACAGGGAACGGATCAGCAAACTGAGATAAATAACAACCCGGATGAGGTGCTGGAACTAGTCATGTTCAGACTGAAGGACGGATCCAACCGCGTACAATTTATTAGAGCCGCGGAAGAATTGGAGCAATTACTTATACATCAAGTTCCTGGTTTTGTACGGCGAAGCTTATTATGTACGGAGGACGAGATAAGTTGGACTGATTTGATCTCCTGGAAGGATATGCAATCAGCTCTATCTGCATTGAAGCAATTGCCTACCACCTTGGAATTTAGAAACTTTGTATCCATGATAGATCCGAATGATATGGTAATGAGGCATTTAATGCCAGCAGAAAAAGGAGGAACAAAAGCATGAAAAATATTTCGATTATTGGACTTGGCTCGATGGGAAATGCAATGGCGAGTGTTTTGCTGGAAAAAGGATATCAGGTCTATGTGTGGAATCGTTCTTCAGATAAAGCAGGGGAACTTGTTCAAAAAGGGGCACGGTATGTATCCACTGTTGGCGAAGCTATCCGTGCCAGTAAGACATCGATTGTCTGTGTATCCGATTATGAAGCGTCCTATGAAATTTTGGATAAATCAGACGTTCGCTCCACCCTTATGGGGCGTACTGTAATACAATTAAGTACAGGAAGTCCGCAGCAGGCAAGAGACTTAGGCGAATGGATGCTTGCTCAGGGAACCAGTTATCTGGATGGAGCCATCGCAGCATCGCCCTCTCAAATTGGACAACCGGAAGCGGCCATATTTTTTTCCGGTACGAAGGCTGCTTATGATGGGAATATAGATATCATTGAGAGTTTAGCAGGGTACGCTCCTTTTCTTGGAGAAAAGGTCAGTGCAGCTTCGACAACAGATCTGGCATTTCTCGCCTATTTATTTGCATCTTATATCGGTTTCTTCCATGCAGCGCGTATTATGGAATCGGATGGCCTCGAAGTCAACGGCTTGGGCCAACTGATTGCGAGCATCTCACCTATGATCGGAGCTGTCATGAAGTACGAGAGTGAAGTTATTCATAATGAACAATATGCCACGCCCCAAACTTCAATTAACAACTGTATGATAACAATCAAATTACTACAGCAGCAAGCTCATGAAGCTGGAATCAATGATGATTTCCCCGAATTTGCCAAGAATATGTTCAGCAGAGCGATACAAGATGGGTATGGAAACGAGGAAGTTGCCGCACTTGTGAAGACTTTAAGGTAACAATCCCCAAGCGTGAAGCGTTGTTCTTTTACTTACCGTGTAGATATTTTTAGAAGTGGTACTCTGATTGTTTATTGATTTTTTCATGAAGCTGAGAGGTATTCCTCAGCTTCATAATTTCTCTCCCTCCTATTCGTTAATCTACATTTCATTAGATGCATTAAGTTCTATAGAATAAAGCCGTAAAATTCAACTCATTCTATGCATTTGTTCAACTCTCCTACCCGTTAGCCTAATTCATAATAATTACAAATTTACAGTAATTTCAGCAATGATTATGGATGACCAGTCTATAAGTTTCAAAATAAAAAATCTACTTGAGTAAATATTAAAAAAGGCGCCACTCCATTTCTAGAGTAGCACCTCTCTTTTTTAACTCTTCTTAATTCTTGCTACCAGCCATCCAGAGACCAACAGCTGCGAAAACAGCTCCAGCTCCCATCATTACCCCTTGAACGGCATCCTTCACTACAGAGCCTTCTCCACTGATGACTGATGCTAATAATAGAACAACTACTCCTGCACTCATTAACTTATAGGCCTTTGTATTTAATTGATTAATCATATTAATTACCTCCATAGTGTATTGGAATTGTTTTTAATTTTATGTTGTAGTGGGTGTTTAACTCACCCACTACAACATTATTTAGCTCAGAGTTATATTACGCTGTTTCGGGTGAATAACTATGCATAAACATACATTTCTCATTTATTCTGAAAAAGCTTTGTCATAAATTATGAAAACATTATCACTAATTATGACAGCGCACACTTGTTTTTTTTTGCAATTTATTTAGATCTTATATGCTTTCATTGCTTTAAAGAGCTCTTTAAAGGTTGGGCGTTTACCGTACATCAGTACACCCGTGCGATAGATTTTAGCTGCGAGCCAGCCAAAGACCAGAATAGATACAGCGAGAATTACAAGTGACGTCAGAATCTCCCACGTTGGGGCAACGCCAGCACCGATCCGTACAAGGATTGCAGTTGGCGACGTGAACGGAATGAAGCTAGCCACTTTCAACAACAAAATGTTTGGTGTAGCGATACTGAAGATGGCGATGTAGAACGAGACGAGCGACAGCATCGTAATTGGCAGAACTGCCTGACCAAGTTCCTCTGTACGGCTTACCATTGAGCCAATCGCAGCAAACATTACTGCATACAAGAAGTAACCTAAGATGTAGAAGATAAGTCCATACACAATGACAGCCGTATTGATGTCACTCAGATTCATATTGAAATCACCTAGTACATCAACGTTATGAGGAAGCAACATATTAGCAGCAACCACCGCTCCGAAGATTCCAATCTGCAGGATACCTACTAAGAAAATACCAATGATTTTACCGAACATCTGACTCAGCGGAGACACACTCGTGATAAGAATCTCCATGATGCGGGAACTCTTCTCTGCTGTAATTTCAGAAGCGATCATATTGCCTGTCATCATCGTTGAAGTGAACAGCAGGATAATGAGGAGATACACAACAATGTAGTTAATCGGGCTCATACCATTATCCGATTCCGCACCAACTGCCCCTTCTTCTGTGCTCAGACTTTCCTGGGTAAGCTTCACAGGTGTTGTGATCAGTTCTTTTTGTTCTGCTGTGAGCACGTCTCTTACAACTACATCAAGCTTCACACTTTGCAGAGCCGCTTCAATGGAAGCAATGATCTGCGGTGATACCTCGTCGGATGAGTACAGGATTGGCTGCGGGAACTCCTGTCCAGCTACAGCCTCAAACTTCAAGTAACCATCCGTAAGCCCTGCTTCTGTATCAGCTTGTAGAGCCGCTTCATCCTTGTCACCACCCGCGATGAAACGATATGCTTGATCTCCTTGCGCCGAAGAGAAGCTCTCCAGTTTCTCAGACACTTCCGGCTGTCCTGATGTGAGAAGCCCGATGTTTACCGGGTTATTACCTGAAGTTCCGCCACCAATTGGGCCACCATTGAATAAAGTAATGAAATATGGCACATTGAGTCCAATCGTAATCAGAATTGCAAGTACAATCGTCGTTACCATGAATGATTTGGTTTTAACTTTGTTTTTAAACGTAAATCCCGTAATCGTTCCCATTTTATTCATTCGACTCACCTACCTCACGAATAAAGATTTGGTTAAGCGTTGGTTCCTTAATCTCAAAATGCTCGACAGTTGTCTGGGACATCGCATGCTTTAGGATCTCCTGAGCTGCATCAACATGGCTGATATGGATCGTGTAGCCACGCTCATTTTGATCTACCTTCGTTACACCTGTTAACAATTCCAGACCATCCACTTGACCTACAGTGCTTAGAGCAACCTGCTCACGTGGATAGCGACTCTTAATTTCCTTGATCTCACCTTGCACTACAGTGTTAGAGCGATGAAGGATGGTGATCTGACGACATAACTCTTCAACATGTTCCATACGGTGTGTGGAGAAAAGAATAGCTGTACCTTCATCCCGTAATTCCTTAACGGTTGATTTGAGCAACTCCACGTTCACCGGATCCAGTCCACTGAAGGCTTCATCTAGAATAAGAATTTGAGGGCGATGCACGACAGCTGCGATAAAGCCCATTTTCTGCTGGTTACCTTTGGACAGCTCCTCAATCTTTTTGTCATAATATTCAGGAACCTCGAAACGCTCAAGCCAGTACTTCAGGCTCTTATCTGCATCCTTAGCACTCATCCCACGAAGCCTAGCCAGATAATTAATCTGCTCACTAACCTTCACCTTCGGATAAAGTCCGCGTTCTTCCGGAAGATAGCCCATAATTTGTTGCAGCTCCGTATTGTACGGCTTGCCGTTGTATAGGATGTTTCCACCATCCGGGTGGATCAAGCCAAGTACCATTCGCATCGTTGTTGTTTTACCTGCACCATTGGCTCCGAGCAGTCCGTAAATCTCACCTTCTTTTACATTGAGCGTGACTCCATTAACAGCTGTTTTGTCTGCATATTGCTTAACGACTTGCGTCAATTCCAATCGGTTCATCATTTATCGTCTCCCTTCGGTTATTTCCATTGTATGGGTGTATACCCGGCAATCCAGAATGCGAGTACTTCATCAAGCTCCAAGTTACGAATTTTCAGCACCCGATTACTGGACAGCTCCAGTCTTTCCTGTGCTTCACTGATCCGGGTTGTCACAATACGCACCAGACCATTCTCATCTGTAGAAGATTCCACCACGCCAGGGATACTCTCTGGACGAAGATCTCCTTCATACCAGACCTCTCTCCACTGATCGAGCACGCTGTCTTTCTCCGCCATGCCCAGGGATTGACCACGGTGCATCAGTACGATGTAATCCGCAAGCCGCTTGACCTCATCTGCGATATGTGTAGCAATCAGTATCGTGGTATCTCCCCTGCCATGAAGTTTCGGAACTGCTCAACCATCACTTTCCAGGCAAAAGGGTCAAGTCCGGAGGACGGTTCATCCAGCAGAAGAAGTCTGGGACGCGCTGCGAGTGCAGCTGCAATCTCGTACTTCCGCCGTTCTCCCTTGGACATCTTGATCAGCTTCACGTCCCGCGGCACGTCCATCTCTTTCATCAGCTGGTCAAACAGCTTCATATCCCAGCGCGGATACCAGTAAGCGCGAAACCGGACTGCTTCCTCCGCCGTAAGCTGGTTCTCTTCAAGCCCGCTGTTATCTGCCACAAAACCAATCTGTTGTCTCAGCTCTATCGGTAGCGGTCCATTGTGCTCTTCTCCAAACCATATGATCTGTCCACTATCTGGCAGTACAATTTGTTGCAGCATATTCAATAGTGTGCTTTTGCCAGAACCGTTATGACCGAGGATTGCAATGACATACCCTTCCGGGATGGTCAGATCAATCGGGCCAATCACTCTACGTTTTCGCATTTTGGATACGCCGTTCAGTTGAATAGCCACAGGCTCCATCATGGTAATCCCTCCCCTACTTCGGATAAATAATTCTTAGGGCTTCTCGGAACAAACTTTCCATCTCTTCTTCTGTACATCCGACCGATTTGCCAGACTGCACCGCAGCTTGCATCGCTTCCTGCGCAGCCTTCAATCTATAATTTTCTCTATCATCCGCTTCAACTTGGGCTACAAATGTACCTGTCCCCTGCTTCGTACGAAGCAGACCTTCATTCTCCAGATCCTGATAGACCCGTCTGACCGTAATCACGCTACAGTTCAGTGCTCCGGCGAATTCACGAATGGACGGCAAATGCGTTCCCTCCCCTAATTGACCCGTAATGATTAATGATCTTAATTGATTTTCAATCTGGTGATATAGAGGTTCAGCGCTATTTTCATTGATTTGAATCGGTATCTTCACATTTTGCACCTCGCCCTCCGGTACATCTCGCCCAGTTACAAGCTGGTACCGCCGGTTCCTTCTGTATTCTCAAGTGACATCTTTCTCTCATACGATTAACTTAAATCCCGACATGCCAGCTTCTTCAATGTCAGACGACTGAATAGCCATAGTGTGGTTAAACCACCCACCAGAGCAATCCACATGATCGGGGATAACAAGCTCCATTTCTTACTGTGATCCATGACAATCCATAATCCGTAGCTGCCTGACAATCGAATTAATAACGATAAACCGATGGTAAGTGGCAAGAGCAGCGCACTGAGAAGTAAGTATTTTTTGCCACTGAAGAGAAACTCTCCGTAGATGTACAAGCCTGTCATAAAAAGTCCATATCCTGTACATGTCATGGCAAACGCCAGATATTGATCCCATCGGAAGGCTTCCTCATGTAATCTGACCACATACAACGATCCGTAGAAGAAGATACCATTATAAGCAAACGTCAGAATCGACTGCTGAAGTCTTGACCACATCACCGTTTCATTCGGGATTGGGAGTCTGCGGTAAAAGGCCAGCATCTGTGTATAGGAATCCTCCTGTATGTAACGGAATGAACGTCTGCTGAACAGGAATCCCTGAAAGGGCACCATGATTAGAAAAAAGGTATCTACAACAGGGTTAATGAAGCTAACCTCATGTTGCTGAATCAACATAACACCGCTCATGCTGCCCGTGTAAATCATAAAAATTGCACTCCATAACCACTGGAATCGATCCTTACTCATCTCACTGCGGGTCAACCACAACGCTTGCTTCCATGCGTTCATATGCACGCCTGCCTTTCAACTTTCATTCATTTACTGTGTTCTGTGTGCTCACTGTGTTTACTGTATATATCAATATACACAGTATACAGACCTAACACTTTTCCCGTCAACACTTTTTTTCCTGAATCAGGAATTCGCGGAGGTTGAACACATTACTTAAACTGCAATAAACAGCGTCACTACGGGAAAAACGGCATATTTTGGACTTGAATAACTTTATGTTTGATGGGGTTGTATTCCGGAATTTTGGGCACAAAAAAAGGCTGTATCCATAGTGTGTATATACACACTAAAGATACAGCTTGTTCAATTTACCCGTCACCTGATTGCAGAAGAGGTCTAACCATTACACGAGGTCGTAGCCGCTAGGCAAACTACGGTTACTGCGAATTGCACGAATCTCAGCTAGTGTTAAGCGTTCATTCGTAGAGATTAAGGACTCCACATCGTTGCCACGGATCAAGTCATCCAAGTCTCTCAAGCTGGTGTTCCCGCGGTAAACACGGAATCCACCCTGGAAGTTAGGTCTTGTGAACACAACGAGTGTTGCATTGGAGCTTGTCGAGAAGAAACGCAGACTCTCAACGCCTCCAAGGATGTTCTCCAAGTTACGCAGACCCGTGTTGCCACGGTAAATCCGGCTTCTTCCTGTGAAGTTCTCATCCGAGTACACTGTGAGACGTGGATACGTTTGACTGACATGGACTGTTTTTTTCATTTATTGTATCCCCCTCTCAAACTCATTCTATGAATGTGTTCAAGAGAGAGCTTGGACGAATCTTCCACTAGATTCGTCCAATTTCATAGATTTGCAGTTTACACCGTACGTTTAGACCCCAAGAATAACTTCCCACACAGGTCGCGTGTGCCCACCTGGATACAGGATATACAGTAGAACATACACGATCACACCCGTCATGGCACTACTGAACCAGATCATAGATGTGAACCGCCCCCAACGACGGTGTGTTTTGAACTTCTTTTTGAACCCAAGTACAAGTGTTGAGATACCGAAAACCGCAGCCACAGTTGCGAGAATAATATGAAAGATCAGAAAGATTCGGTAGAAGATCTCCATATCCGGTTCGCCGCCCCATGCCGTGTTGCCCACAAAGATCGTTCGAGACATATAAATAACAAAAAATATTAATGCTGCTACCGCACCTGCCACCATCATGGACTGATGCGCTTCCCGTTTACCGCGAATAATAAGTATCCAGCCAATTCCCACCAGTACGGCACTAATCACAATGAAAGACGTGCTGATCGTAGGCAGAAGAAAATACATATCCATCATGTATCCCCCTTTATTCATATCTTGTAGTTCGAATAAGTTAGTCTTCTTAGGAGTCTCTTGAACAATACTATAAGCAATATTTATTATTTTGTAGCAGGGTTAAATGGCATCACCGGTGGCTCCTTTGGGTGGGAATCATCCTCGTCATCTTCCTGCTTCTCCTTGCGATACCACTGGAAGAAAACAAGTGCCAGCATGGACACGAAGATGCCCTCCTGAATGAATTTCATAATGATGCCGCCAACCTGCTGATCCTCTTTCGCAGATGACAGAAAGTTGAAGAACGCAGGCCCTCCAAAAGATCGCAGCAATGCCGATGTATCACCTGATACACAATAACGCATGGCCTCAGCCCACACAGCAGGATTGCTATAGGTTGCATATAGAGGCTCTGAGGCGAAAATAATCAAACCACAAGCTGGCGTAAGCAACACCATATTGAGAAAAATAAACCCAACTTTGGATAGTCCCGACGCCTGTCTGCCTTCCGGTAACGGATTAAGGAGCGTCCACCACATCAGCATTGAAGTGATGAAAAGCGCAATGTAATACAGACGATGAACCGTGAAATTGAGCATGACATAATCATGCACTACCGGCAGATGATAGATGGAGAACAACCCATTAAACAATAGGGCTGCCACGATCGGATGAGCTAGAAAAGATAACTGCTTTGTTGGCAGATAACTTACGATTTTACGCCAGACCCAGTTAGGCAGTCCTTTCATAAGTAAGGGAGGAGCCACCAAATATGATAGAGCCATGCTGATCATATGAAAGCTAAACATGACGTGTCCCAACAGGTTGAAAGGCCCCGCTTGAGCTAAATAAAAAACGAGAAGTCCGGTAATAAACAAAACTCGCTGTCCTGCAGTTGCTGGTTCTGCTCCACTGACTTTCTCACTGACGGGTCCTACCAGCACGAGGTAACCTGCTCCGATAAGTAGAAATAATGCCAGAATGGCAGGGCTCCACAGATCATTAAAACTAAAATATTGCAACCCGAGCATACGGGAAACCTCCCCGTGAACTAATTTGGTTGGTACTTGTAACGCCTATTCCGATGGTTCGCCAAAAAGGGGAAAAGACGGCGACAATAAGCCGCCGCCATCTTCTCTTACCACCAAACCCAATAGAGTGACATAATAATGCACGTAAATGCTACGAAGAATCCAAATGCCATGAACAGAATTGGCATTAAATGACCTTTGTCTTTCAAGTGCATCCAATAACCAAGCTGTACAAACACCTGTAAAATCGCCATGACGACCAGCAAGATGATCGTAAACGTTGCATTAACACCACCGGCCTTAACAGCTGCGAATGCGATCAGTGTCAGTATGATGGAGAAGATAAACACCACGACGTGTTTCTGTGGCCCTTCTGTCCGGTGACGGTGTTTCACTGGTTCCTGATCTACTTTATCCTGTACCGACATGTGTTACCCCACCTTTCCGAGCAAGTACACGACCGTGAAGATAAACACCCAGACAACGTCGATAAAGTGCCAGTACATTGCAGAGACGTACACTTTAGGTGCAGTTACGACCGTCAGTCCTTTTTTGAACAATTGTCCAATAATGAGACCGATCCAGAGAATACCGAAGGCTACGTGAGCTCCGTGGAATCCGACTAGTGTATAAAATGCCGAGCTGAATGCACTCGTTGTCATACCGAACTCTTTGTGCTTCACGTATTCATAAAACTCATAGATTTCGAGCCCTAAGAACCCGAGCCCTAGCAAAACGGTAATACCGAGCCATAACCTGAGTGCCTTCACCTTACCTTTATGCATCGCCTGAATGGCGAACACACTCGTCAAACTGCTGACTAGGAGGATAAAGGTTGCTGCCGCCACCAGCGGTAGATGGAATAACTCATTCGCCGTCGGCCCTTCATTCGTCTGGTTCCTGAGCGCTAGGAAAGTAGCGAAAAGGGTACCGAACAACACGGTCTCGCCGCCGAGGAACAACCAGAAGCCAATGAGCTTATTACGTCCCTCCAGCGTTGCCTTCTCCGGTTCATGCAGTAAATTACCGTTCACAGGTTCAGCATGTGATGTTGTCATGTTCTCGCCCCCTTCTCGTCCTGATCCTCTGGCTCAATATGCCAGCCATGATCATCATAGAGTGAACGGAGCATCATGGCTCCAAATGTAATGACAAGTCCTATAATAAGCACAATGTAATTGTTAAACAGTCCATTCATGAACGCATTGCCGAAGTCATCCTTACTGAACATCAGCCCAAGCCCAGCAATGAATATACCAACAGACATGACAAACGGTAACGGTGTTGCAGATGGCATATGAATTGACCCTACCGGCTCGGCCGGTGTCATTTCTGTGTTCCCAGCCATCTTTTCTTTCCAATATGCATCAATACCGCGTACAAGCGGCGTTTGCTTGAAATTGTACTCTGGCGGTGGAGATGGAATCGTCCATTCTAACGTACGCCCATCTTCCCACGGATCATTCGGTGCATCCACCGGTTTCTTCGTCGTAATGACGATGTTGACGAGGAAAATGATAACACCAACGCCCATCAGGAACGCCCCGATTGTACTCACCAGGTTAAGCAGGTCAAAATCCTGATTCGGCAAGTAGGACACGATCCGGCGCTGCATCCCCATCAGTCCAAGGAAATGCTGCACGAAGAATGTGAGCTGGAAACCAATCATAAATGTCCAGAACGTCCATTTTCCTAACGTTTCACTGAGAATACGTCCAAACATTTTGGGCCACCAATAATGAAGACCTGAGAATATACCAAGCACCAAGCCACCTACGATGACATAGTGAAAGTGAGCTACAACAAAATATGTATCATGGAATTGGAAGTCAGCCGGAGCAGACGCCAACATGACACCTGTTACGCCCCCATAACAAAGGTCGGAATAAATCCAACTGCGAACAGGTTCGCCGCTGTAAATCGGATTCGACCTCCCCACATGGTGAAGAGCCAGTTGAAGATTTTGATCCCTGTTGGTACAGCAATCAGCATGGTGGAGATGGAGAACAAAGCGTTAGCAATCGTTCCAAGACCCGTCGTAAACATATGATGCGCCCAGACCATGAAGCCCAGGAACGCAATCAGGATCGTTGCAAACACCATGGAGCTGTAACCAAACAATCTTTTGCGTGCAAACGTTGGGATAACCTCTGAGATAATCCCGAATGCTGGCAAAATGAGAATGTACACTTCGGGATGGCCAAAGATCCAGAAGATATGCTGCCATAACACGGGATTTCCTCCGCCTGCCACATCGAAGAAGTTGGCATCCAATATCCGGTCAAAGGTCAACAACACCAAACCAACTGTAATTGCAGGAAAAGCAAATAGGATAATAGCAGAAGTAATAAATGTGGTCCATGTAAACATCGGCATCCGCATGTATGACATGCCTGGTGCACGCATCGTTATAATCGTGGCGAGAAAGTTAATGCCCCCGATGAGTGTTCCTAGACCTGCAATCTGGAGCCCGATCGTATAGAAGTCGACACCATGTGTCCCGCTATACTCACTGCCTGATAGTGGTGTATACGATGTCCATCCGGCATCAGGCGCTCCGCCCATGATCCAGCTCAGATTAAGCAACAGACCACCGAACAGAAATGTCCAGAAGCCCAGCGCGTTAACGAACGGGAAAGCTACATCCCGTGCTCCAATCTGCAATGGTACAACCGCATTCATAATCGCAAATATAATTGGCATTACACCTAGAAAGATCATTGTGGTTCCATGCATCGTAATCAATTCATTGAAGACCTGTGCCGAGACAAAATCATTCATCGGCTTCATCAGCTGAATCCGAATCAAAATGGCTTCAATCCCACCGATGCCGAAAAACAATCCGCCCGCAGCTAAGTAAAGAACGGCGATTTTTTTGTGATCGACGGTAGTGATCCAATCCATCAAGCCACGGTAACGCTTGACGCTATGAGCTTGAGCCAAGGTTGTGTACCCCCTTTATCGTCCTTGCTGTTCTATTCATAGTCCAATTTATAATTGGCCAAATATTCGGCAATTCCGTCGATCTCTTCATCTGTAAGTCCGAAGTCTTTGGGACTCGGCATCGTATTGCCTGGCTTCACGGATTGTGGATCATGCAGCCATTCTTTCATGTTATCCAAGACAGGGTTACCCTCTTCTTGTCCTTCACGCTGATTAAGCAGGATACCTGCGACGGATTCCTTGCCACCGATTCCCGTGAGATTTGGCGCGACTGGGCCACCTTGATCACCTACAGCATGACAAGAAAGGCAATTTGTTTTGAATTTTTCAGCCAATTGCATATCTTCCGGAAGAACAGCAGGTGCTTTCATTTCAGCAACCCATCTGTCAAAAGCTTCAGGGCTGACCGCTTTTACTTTAAACTCCATGTAAGCATGAGACCTGCCGCATAATTCGGCACACTTCCCGCGGTAAACGCCTTCATTCGGTGCTGAGAAGCTAAACTTATTCAGTGTTCCATCTGGGTTGGTGTCCATTTTACCCGCAAGTGACGGCACCCAGAAGGAATGAATCACGTCAGCGGTTTTCAATTCGAATGCGATCTTCTTGTCGGTAGGAATAATGAGGTCTTGAGCGGTGGTTACGTCATATTGAGGATAAGTAAATTCCCACCAGTACTGATGCGAGGTGACTTTGACCTGTACTGCATTAGGATCATTGGACAGATCTGCGCCTTGAGCAAAGATCTCCTTAACCGTTGGTACAGCTAGTACAATAACAAGCAGTAACGGAATGGCTGTCCATATGACTTCGAGCTTGAAACTTCCTTCGACCTGTTCGGGTATGTCATTCTGTCCAGACCGTCTGCGAAAACGGATCAATACATAGGCCGCAATGGCAAATACAATGATGAGTACCACGATCATAATCGCGATGGACAGCTTCATCAGATCATATTGACCTTGCGCCACAGGACCCTGAGGTTTCATTACAGACAAGTCTTCCCGCCCGCATGCGGATAGCAGCAAAGAGAACACCGCCAGCAAGGGGAGAATTCGCTTTGCAACCTGCCACTGTTTCATCATTGATCTACCCCACTTTTTTACGTTTTCGTAGATTACCGCCATCGTCCCAAAAGAGTTTTGCTCACTACGTTCTGGCACAATACGTATAATCCTCTCCGTCACATAGAACGTTTCCAGAAATAACGCTTCCATCGCCCCCTTAATTTCCTTCAAAGGGCATGTCTACGCATTCTTCCAATTCATTCTATATGGTTCAATCACATATTAAATATAAGTTGAGGGTATGATTTTGTCAATCTTTGGACACATGTTCACAATTTGTTCACTTTATGTAGAAAACCGCACCACAACTAGATTTGCAAGCGATTTCAATTAAAAAACCATTAATATAAATTTGAAAATTTTTGCCATATTTCGGTGATTGAGCGTATTTTTCACCAGACTTTTATCACACACAAAACATGCGAAATTATGCAAAAGGAAATCCATCTCTTCCTGGCAAGATAGCTTCCAGTTGTACAGCAGGGAAATTTCACTCCACACCGTTCTTTTGGCCATTCGAAGCGGCATGGAGTTGCGCTCCTCCCTTTCTGAATCCAACGTTGCTTTCAGCTATCCTGTACATGACATGACCTGGCGCAAATCACAATCACCACATTATGTTCCATCGGTTAAGATCCGTGGGCCATTGCTCGTGATTGCGATGGTGTGCTCGTATTGGACTCCCCAGCTGCCATCCACCGTTCGCACAGTCCATCCATCTTCGTCCCATACCACGACTCCTGAGCTGCCCTTCGTGAATATTGGCTCAATCGTAATGACCATGCCTTCAGTCAACATCTGCCCCGTACCACGTTTACCGTAAGGTAATACATTGGGTGGTTCATGAATGTATTGACCAATCCCATGACCAATGAGTGGCTTCACAATGCCGTATCGATATAATCTTGCTGTGCGTTCAATAGCACTGCCGATATCCCCCAGCGTATTCCCAGGTACAGCTTGGGCAATAGCCCGATGTAGTGCCTTCTCTGTACGCTTCATCAACTTACGAATTGTCCGCCGCTGTTCTCCGATCCCATATGTCCAGGCAGAGTCAGCAAGCCAGCCATCCTTATTCACGACCATATCAATGGTCACGACATCACCTTCGGCCAATTCCTGTTCACTAGGAAAACCGTGACATACCACCTCATTGACAGATGCGCAGGTCGCATAGGGATATCCCTTATACCCTTTTTGTTCAGGCGTTGCACCATTCTTCGCCAGAAATTCTTCCACTAATTCATCCATGTCCCGTGTGGTTACACCCGGGGCTAGCCGCTGTTCAATAAGCTTGTGACAGTTGTGCAGGATTCGCCCTGCCTCCTGCATGTAGCCAATCTCTTCTTTTGTTTTCAAAATAGGATCCACATGCATACATCCTTCCTGGAAGTTGTGTACTTCCATATATATGCAAGCTAGACGCAACAAAGCCCGAAAAGTGCTGGTAAACTCTTCAGGCGGAATAACAAGGCTCTATTTACTCAGATACCGTTGTGATCCTAAGGCTGAAAATATGTAGCTGTGCGAAGCAAAAAAAACCGTCTACCGGAGCTTAACGCCCGGAAGACGGTTCTATTCATATCGGAACAGTAAAATTCTAAGTTGAGTGCTTCAGGATACGGAAGAATCCATCTTGACAAGCTCATGCTCGACCACAGAAGTCAGTTCTTCTTCATACCCACCCGTAATCCGGTATTTTCTCACGTACTCCTTCACGAATTTTTTTGGATCCTTAGGACGGAAAATCCGAGTCATTTCCCTCAAACTTTCTTTGACCTCATTGTGACCTTTCGTTGCCATTGTAATTCCCTCCCAAAACGTTGAAAGTGAATGCTCCGTTTAGAGAACGCCGAATAAGTCTTAAATGCCATTCATGAAGTTGTGTGCGCGGCTTAAAGCAAGCTTTAGGTCGGGAACCTCGCTAAACGCAAGTACCTGACACTATAAATACCCGATATGATTCAAATTGAATCATGATCTTATTGTAGCATATTCGGAAGTATGTTACGACTTGACGATTTTTCCTTAATATTTATAACGGTTTTTATACCGAAAAAGTTTAATCCCGAATCATATTTAATGCAAAAGCCTATTGTATACGGAATTAATGTATCCAGCATAACGCGTAACTATTCGGGGGATATTATCACGGACAACCATTTCAGTTAAATTTCTGGATTTTAAGGAGGCGCCGTTTCATGGAACGAAAAGAACAGGACATGTTGCCCCTTTCGCATGAAGTCGTGGAAGTGGACGGAATCTACATCAACGAAGCGGGACGCGAAGAGCATCTGCATCGAGGTCAGCACTTTCCCGCCGATCCCATTCTTGGCAAGACGGAATGGAAATTGACGGAGTTTGCCTTTGAGAACCATCACGATGGTCGTACGGACGAACGCCTGGTACCTAAAGAGAATGATACTGACAAAATCGGTAAAGTGACAAATCCGCGTAGACAGCTTGAGCAAGGGGATAATTAATCTTGTAGGTAAACAGATTATAGATGCTTGATCGTAGCTCTGGGGGCAGACGCAACACATAACAATAAATGGTCTGTTCCTCCTTAGCTACACCACACCAAACCACATTATAAAAAAATTCGATTTATTCAATTTTGTACACCACCAAAATTCACCTCACTCCCTTCTTAATACACCCCTCTGTTTAAATATAGTATTTTTAATAATCCACTCTCTCTCAATACCAATAGTGCAATTCACATTCATTACCAGCTCGATAGATTTTTTCAATTTGGTAATTGATATTATCTATATTCTAATCAATTGACTATCCGAAACTGACCCTGTAATGTCTTCATCAAGTCAATTTCACACTATTCCTATCAGATTTAATTTTTACCATTTTAGTTAGCGGGGAGAGAATTCATCTTATGTTTCGCATCCAACCACGAGTCCAAGGCGTTACTCCTGAATTACTGGAACTATATCAGGATATTAGTCCATCAACTATCGGACATTTAACCGACTTCGGTTTTCTCCATGACTTACAGCCACTCTTTCGCCCTATTCGCTTGTTAGGAAATGCCCTCACCGTACGAATTCCCCATCTCGATGCCTCAGCCATTCGCCACGCTTTTGAGATTGCCCAGCCAAACGATATTATCGTCGTGGATATGTCTGGCGATGACCAACGCGCTTGCTGGGGTGAATTTGTTACCTATGCAGCACTGGACAAAAAAATCGCCGGAGCCATCATTTCCGGATGTGTGACAGACGTTCGTCCAATTACCCAGCTCCGATTCCCCATTTATTCCAAAGGAATCAGCGCGCTAACTACGCGTTCCCTTCAACTTGAAGGCGAGGTTAACACTCCAGTCAGCGTCAGCGGTGTGAGTATCCAGCCCGGCGATCTGATTGTCGGTGATGATGATGGTGTTTTTGTTATTAATCCACTGCATGCGAAGGAAATCGGAATTATTGCGAAGGAAAAACAGCAAAAAGAAGAGCAACGCCGCAAAGAACTTGGATATGGGGAGCTGCTTGCAACTCATTCCACTACTCATGGCACAACCGATAATTAAGGGGGATGCAACACGATGAAAAAGAGACCTTTAATCTACAAGTTTAGTAGTATCCTTATTGCTCTTGCACTATTTGCCGTTGGATGTGGCAATGCGAATGACTCCAATTCGAGTGGCACTTCGGCTGCAAGCAGTTCAGGGGGCTCTGCGGAGACTGCTTCGCTCAAAAACCTCACCATTGCCTTAACCGGCGATCCCATTGGCTTCGATCCGCAGAATTCCACCGACTCGATCTCTAACTTTATCAATTATCAGATCTATGACCGCCTCGTTACATTCAATGACAAGCTAGAGATTGTTCCACAGCTAGCAGAGAGCTGGGAGACATCCGAAGATGGTAAAACGTGGACATTCCAACTGCGCCAAGGTGTGACGTTCCAGGATGGAACACCTTTTAATGCAGAGGCTGTGAAGACAAACTTTGATCGTTTAATCGATCCGGACAAAAAGCTATCCCAATACGCAACGCTAGGACAGTTCATTGAGTCGGTTACTGCAAAGAGTGAATCTGAGGTTGTCTTTGCGTTGAAGGAGCCGCAGGGTGCTTTTCTGAACAATATCGCAGTAACGTCTGGCAGTATTATAAGCCCCAAATCTATTCAGGAAGATGAAGATGGCATTGCCAAAACGCCTGTCGGCACTGGTCCTTTCAAACTCAAAAGCTGGAGTTCTGGCAATGAACTTGTGCTTGAATCGAATCAGGACTACTGGGGCGGTAAGCCTAACGTAAGTGGTATTACCTTCAAAACGGTAACTGAAAATGCCGCTCGTGTCATCATGCTGGAGTCCGGCGAAGCCGACATCATCGACAAGGTTCCGGGCACAGATATTGAGCGTCTGTCCAATAACAGCAATTTCACCATTAATACTCGTTCTACCAACCGTGTTGGCTACATCGGAATTAACACAAAGCATGCTCCGTTTGACAATGTGAAGGTGCGCAATGCACTTAATCTCGCCATCGACCGTGCAACCTTAGTAAACAAACTTTATGAAGGACGGGTTGAGGTAGCTACTTCGATTATTTCCAAAAATTCGTTTGGTTACGCAGATGTTGGAGCTTACGCCTATGATGTTGAAGCCGCGAAGAAGCTGTTGCAAGAAGCAGGGGTTCAAGCTGGTACACCGCTTCGAATCATTCTCGCAGCCAACACCGTTCAAGATCGTCCTGCTGCCGAATTTGTACAGAATAGCCTCCAGCAGTTAGGGTTCAAAGCTGAGTTACAAGTACTGGAACTTGCCTCATATCTCGATGCACTGAAAAATCCGGATAGCTACGATTTATTCGTTCGAGGTGCCTCTTCTCTTACGGGAGACGGAGATGCTCTATTGCGGGACAGCTTCCTCTCTACAAGCAAATCCAATTATGCCTTCTACAACAATCCAAAGGTAGATGAGCTTATTGTTACTGGTGGACAGGCACTGGACAGAGAAGAGCGCCAAACCATATACAACGAAGCGTTACAGCTGATCAAAGCTGATGCGCCATGGATTCCTTTGTACGAAGATAGTGTTCAGGTCGGTTATTCCAGTCAGGTTGAAGGAATTACATTTTTACCTTCCTTGTTATGGGATCTGCGCGGTGTGAAGTTCAAATAACCATAAGGGTGCCGTGCAGACGGCACCTTTAACATATGTGAAGCACCCTCATCCCCCTTCCTCAATAAGATGATTCTCAACAATCCAATCATAGGAGTGAAATTATCAATGGCCTTCCAACTCGTTATGGCTCAATTCGGTTCTTCTAGCACCAAGCAAGAGAATCTGGACAAAGCAGAAAAAGCACTTGAAGAAGCGACTCGTATTCATCACGCAGATATCGTTGTTTTCCCTGAAGCCTTCATGAGCTTCTATCAGATTGGCACACCCCGAGAAAGGAAGCTGGAAGATGCAGAGCCGCTGGATGGGCACTTTGTCACTACCATGCGTGCTCTTGCCAAGCAATATGGCGTATGGGTTGTGTTCGGCACACGGGAGACAACAGAAGATGTGAACGATGATCGGGTCTATAACTCGTCGGTCATCCTCAATTCAGATGGGGAGATTGTGAGCAGTTATCGCAAAACACACCTGTACGATGCCTTCGGGGCTCAGGAGTCGCGTGATATTAAACCAGGCACATCATTGTTTGAGCCGATCGATACACCTTTTGGCAAGTTAGGGCTGTTCGTATGTTATGAGCTGAGATTCCCAGAGATTGCCCGTTATCAAGCTTTGCACGGTGCAGATATCCTTCTTGTTCCTTCCGGCTGGGTACGTGGTCACGTCAAAGAGCAACATTGGGAAAGTCTAGTCACTACACGCGCACTCGAAAATACAGCATATGTCGTTGCCGTTAACCAAATTAACGAATTTTATATCGGACAAAGTCTCATTGTTGACCCAATGGGTGTTGTCGTTGCACGTGGAGCTGAGACGGAGACCCTCATCCCCCATCGCATAGATCTCGAGCGTGTACGTGAAGTACGTTCTAAGCTGCCTTCCCATCTACACAGACAGGCTCATCTATACGGTTAACCTTTCCTTTCAGAACAGAGTAGCCTAATCCCGGCAAAAAGCCAGGAAGGAGTATCACGTGTTCAACTATATTCTGAAGCGGTTGCTTCAAATGATTCCAACCTTAATCGGTGTATCTCTGCTCTCTTTCATTATTCTCCAGCTCGTTCCGGGTGACCCGGCTGAATTGATTGCAGGGCTAGATGCCAGCCCTGAGGAAGTGCAGATTATTCGGGAGCGACTCGGAACCGATAAGCCGCTATATGAGCAGTATTTTCAATACAACGTTCAGCTACTTCAGGGAGATCTAGGTACGTCCATGCGCTCGGATAATCCAGTGCTCCAGGAAATTCTTGAACGTTTTCCAAACACGGTGATATTGACGATATTGGCAACAATCGTGACCGTCGTCATTGGATTAATCACAGGGGTTATAGCGGCAACGAAGCCAGGGAGCGCCCGTGATCATGCTTCGATGGCCTTTTCATTATTTGGCATATCCATGCCAGTGTTCTGGCTAGGTATTATCCTCATTCTTGTGTTCGCCTACTATATTCCGATTCTGCCTTCAGGAGGTAGTAGCGAATTGAAGCATTTTATATTGCCTGCTCTCGTGCTGGGCATCTCCTCTGCCGCTGTCCTTGCCCGTCTAACGCGATCCAGTATTCTTGAGGTAATCAATCAGGACTACATTCGGACAGCCAAAGCCAAGGGGGTACGCGAGTGGCTCATCATCTACAAGCATGCACTCAAAAATGCCTTCGTTCCAATTATTACGGTCATTGGCATGGAGATTGGCAATCTGCTGGGAGGAGCAGTGCTGACTGAAACTGTATTTTCAATGAACGGACTGGGCAGATACATTATTCAATCCATTCAATTTCGGGATTACTCCGCTGTGCAGGGAAGCATCTTATTTGTTGCTTTTATCTTTGTCATCATCAACCTGCTTGTTGATCTATGTTACGCCGCAGTAGATCCGAGAATTCGCTATGACCGGAAGGAGGCATGACCATGAATGAACCAAAGGCTGTGCCTATATCTGTCCAGATCAGTTCATCCACTGCATCTGCTAGACGACGTTCACTGAGCCAGATGATAAAAAAAGTGGGCAGCAATAAACGCTCCATGATCGGTCTATGGATCGTCACACTGTTTATATTAATTGCGATTCTCGCGCCATGGATTTCTCCGTATGACCCACTGGAGCAAAATATGGACAAGCTGCTGCAATCCCCTTCCCTCAGCCATCCATTTGGAACCGATGAGTATGGACGGGATATCCTCTCTCGTATTTTTTACGGTGCACGTATTTCGTTGATGGTTGGTATTGTTGGCGTAATCATCTCTGTCTTCTTCGGTGTAGCACTCGGAACAATCGCTGGTTATTTCGGGGGCAAGATCGAATCACTTATTATGCGGATTACCGATATCTTTATGGCTTTCCCTGGATTTTTGCTCGCCCTTGCTATCGTAAGTGTGCTTGGCCCAGGGATGATGAATCTGATGATTGCCATAGGCATATTCTCCATTCCATCATTCACTTGGATCTCCCGCAGCGCGGTTCTCTCCATTAAGAATAAAGAGTACATTGAAGCTTCGAGGTCTATGGGCTCGAAGCATAGTCGCATTATTTTCAAGCATATTATCCCGAACAGTATTGCTCCTATCATCGTTTTGTCCACGTTACGAATTGCAACAGCAATCCTATCTGCGTCAGGGTTAAGCTTTCTCGGTATGGGTGCTCAACCACCGTCACCCGAATGGGGAACGATGCTAAGCACAGGCAGGGAGTTCCTTCGAACTGCCCCTCATATCTCCATCGTACCAGGCGTGGCCATTATGCTCGTTGTTCTGGGATTCAATATGCTGGGTGACGGACTGCGTGATGCCCTTGATCCCAAAATGAAGCTATAGCTTGCTCCCGTTCATCGTAAAGTTGGGGATAACAAGAGCGCAGCATATGGTGGTACCAGAAATGACAAGGAGGGCTCGCGTTGAAACGCAAATTACTTGAAATGAAGTCGCTCAAAACCTATTTTCACACGAGTGAAGGTATCATTCCGGCTGTAGACGGTCTGGACATTACGATCTATGAAGGTGAAACCGTCGGCATCGTTGGTGAATCTGGCTCTGGCAAAAGTGTCACCTCCCTAACCGCCATGAGGTTAACCCAAGGAAAGGTCGAAGGCTCCATTACTTTTGATGACAGAGATATTCTTGGCCTCTCGGAGAAAGAAATGCGAGCGGTACGAGGCAATGACATGGCGATGATCTTTCAGGAACCCATGACCTCACTCAATCCAGTGTTCACGATTGGTGACCAGATTCGAGAAGCCATTCGTAATCATCGGAAAGCGAGCCGAGCCCAAACCAAAGAGAGAGCGATTGAATTATTGCGCCTTGTCGGTATTCCACGACCTGAGCAAATTCTGTATGAATACCCCCATCGGTTATCCGGTGGCATGAGGCAACGGGTTATGATTGCCATGGCCATGGCATGCAGCCCCAAGCTACTCATTGCCGATGAACCAACAACCGCACTAGACGTTACGATTCAAGCCCAGATTTTGGAGCTTATGCAGCAGCTAAAAGCTAGTGAGGGAACTTCCATTTTGCTAATTACGCATGACTTGGGTGTCGTTGCTGAGATGTGTGACCGTGTAGCTGTAATGTACGGTGGTCAGATTGTCGAAGAGTGCGATGTGCTGACACTGTTCACTAATCCTAAGCACCCCTATACCCAAGGGCTAATCAAATCGATGCCCACACTAGATACAAACGAGCGCAGGCTGTATTCCATTAAAGGTAGCGTTCCACCACCAGGCAGTTTAAGACAAGGCTGTCGCTTCAGTCCTCGCTGCGAATATGCACAAGATATTTGCCTTGAACAGCTACCGCAACTAGAGACTGTAGAGGCTGGACACACAGCCAGATGCTGGCTCCATACAGTCGCTAAGGAGGTAATCCAATGAATGAACCGCTGCTTAAGGTAAACAATCTGAAGAAATATTTTCCGATCAAAAAAGGCATCTTCAATCGCACGGTTGGACATGTGAAAGCTGTAGATGGTCTGAAATTTACGATTTTCAGAGGCGAGACACTTGGACTTGTTGGCGAGAGCGGATGTGGCAAATCAACGACAGGTCGGACACTATTACAGCTCCTTCGTCCAACAGAAGGGGAAATTATATATGAGGGTCGTAACATGGTGGGATTACCCGCAGAAGAGCTGCGCAAGATGCGCAAAGACATGCAGATGGTATTCCAAGATCCTTATGCCTCACTCGATCCTCGCATGACCGTAGGTGAGTTAATCGCCGAACCTCTTGATATCCATCAGGTCGTTACAGGGCAAGAACGAGCAAGACGGATCGATGAGTTATTGGAGATTGTCGGGTTAAACAGCCGGCATGCCGAACGTTACGGTCATGAATTCAGTGGAGGACAACGCCAACGGATTGGCATTGCAAGAGCACTTGCTTTGAACCCTAGGCTGATCGTTGCTGACGAGCCCGTCTCTGCGTTGGATGTGTCTATTCAATCCCAAATCATTAATCTACTTCAGGATTTGCAAGAACAGTTCAAGCTAACGTACTTGTTCATCGCCCATGATCTAAGTGTTGTGAAACATATCAGCAGTCGTATTGGTGTCATGTACCTGGGCGGTATCGTTGAGCTTGCCAATAAGCATGACTTATTCGAAAACCCTTTGCATCCTTACACACAGGCATTGCTGTCTGCTGTCCCTAGCCCGAATCCCTTGATTAAAAAAGATCGAATTGTATTACAGGGTGATGTGCCTAGTCCATCAAACCCTCCTTCTGGATGCAGCTTCCATACACGCTGTCACGCTTGCATGGACATCTGCCGAACAGATAAACCCGAATTACAGGATGTTGGTGGTCGTTACGTCGCATGTCATTTATACACTAACGCTTCACAACATTATCCTACTTAAACTACAACTCAGCTGACAGGAGAGATCATCATGACACAGAGCCGTAAATTGAAAGAAATGAGCTGGACAGTATTTGAAGAATATAAAAAGCATACCAACCTTGTAATCATCCCTGTAGGTGCCATTGAAGTGTATGGCCCCATCTGCCGCTCGGTTCGGATAGTCTGCTCGCAGATCAGCTTGCCAAACTTGTAGCCGAGCGTGTTGGTGCGATAATCGGGCCAACCGTGGAAGCTGGCGATTCCAATGTGCTTAATGATTTTCCAGGAACCATCACGATTCGTCCCGAGAGCCTAAAAGCGTATCTTGGCGATATTGTACATAGTCTGCTTACTTGGGGCTTCACACGCATTCTATTTATTAATGGTCATGCTGGCAATGTCCCCATTATCAATCAGATTGTTCATCAGCTACGAGGACAGCATAGTGATGTACAGGCAGCGCAGATTGATTGCTGGCGATTCATCAAAGCACAGGATCACGGTATATCTGAAACTGGCAAATTGGCAAACGGTCATGCTGGAGAGATTGGCACCTCCGTTCTGCTACATCTACACCCCGAACTTGTTCATCAGGATAAGATTGCAGACGAAGTGCCTGATTATGAAGATGCATACCCCGAAATCGTGAAATACGGCCGCCTTTCTTCTATCTCCAAGTCTGGTGTGGTCGGTTCTCCATCATTCGCTACGGTGGAAAAAGGAGAATTACTTGTACAGCATTCGGTGGATCGCATCGTTCAGTTTCTCCATGACGTCTGGGATATCAAACCGCTATAATTCTATATCCTGCATTCCTTCATCATTCCGGTTCAGTTCTGTCCCTTCTCCTCATAGCCTATATAAAAAGGACAAAGGAGGCTTGACCGGATGTCCCCCATTAAATCATCGAGCGGTCTAGATGAAAATATTGCAGGTATGCTCTGTTATCTATTCACCATTGTTGGTGGGATCGTGTTTCTTGCCGTAGAAAAGCGTAGCCGATTCGTTATGTTCCACGCGCTCCAATCGGTAACCGTATTTGGCCTTATCATGGTCGGTCATGTGTTATGCACATTTCTCCCCTTATTTGGCCCATTGGTCGCCTCACTGTTATCCCTGCTTGGTGTGGTTGTATGGCTCCTGATGGTTGTAACCAGTCTACAGGGGAAATGGCTAAAGCTGCCTTGGATCGGCGATTTTGCGGAAAAACAGATGCGGCATTTGTAATTGCTTACGGCTCATAATCAAAAAAACATCCGATTCCCTGCAAGGCAGAGAATCGGATGTTTTGTGTTGTTGTTCATGCTATAGATCATTCATCACGTGAATGACTCATGACATAAGTATTTCATGACACGAGTTAACATATGATGCATGACGGAAACTACTTGCTGGTATTCTTAACATCTATTTACGCAGGCTGTTTAGATTCGCCAATAATATCGTCCGCTTGTTTCTCCGCCATTCTAGCTGCCTCAGCCTTCGTTCCAATGCCGTTGAACAAGAGATTCATAAATATCGCTGTAAAACTACCTGCAATGATGCCGTTACCTAACATAATTTGTGCCCAGGCCGGTGTATTCGCAAACAGCTCAGGAACAACCGTTACCCCTAGACCCATACCTACAGAACAAGCGATAATGAACAAATTCTCATGACGGTTCAGATCCACTTGGCTTCCCAAAATACGAATACCTGACGATACCACCATGCCGAACAGAGCAACCATGGCTCCACCTAAAACCGAGCTCGGAATAAGCTGTGCCAGCGCAGCAATCTTTGGTACAAATCCAATCACGACAAGCAATCCACCTGCTACAACAATGACATCACGCGTTTTCACCCGCGTCATCTGTACAAGCCCTACATTTTGCGAATAGGTTGTATATGGGAAGGAGTTGAAGATACCACCCAGTACAATCGCCAGACCTTCTGCACGGTAACCGCGAGCCAGATCTTTGGAAGTCAGGTCTTTATCTAAAATTTTGCCCAAAGCCATAAATACACCCGTTGATTCAGCAACACTCACAATGGCGACCAGAATCATCGTCAGGATCGGTACAATCTCAAACGTTGGCGTACCGAAGTAGAACGGCTGCACCATATGGAACCAGCTTGCTTCACGTAAAGGTGCAAGGTTCACTCCACCCATGAAGCCTGCTGCGATTGTACCTGCGAGAAGACCAATTAGAACCGAAATCGAACGGATAAATCCAGTTGTAAAACGCGTCAACAAAATGATGAACAGCAGTACACCAAAACCGAGCATCAGATTTTCAGCACTACCAAAATTCGTACTACCACCCAAGTCGTTGAACGCCACGGGGATCAGTGTCAGACCAATAATCGTTACGACTGAGCCTGTAACCACTGGTGGGAATAGTCGAATCAATTTACCGAATAGACCGGAGAAAATAAGAACAAATAGTCCGGAAGCAATGATCGCACCATAAATAGCCGATACACCGCTGCTCTGACCGATGATAATCATCGGAGATACCGCCTGGAAAGCACAACCAAGCATAACAGGGAGCCCCACTCCGAAATAACGGTTGCCCCACACTTGAAGCAATGTCGCCACGCCACAGGCAAGCAGATCAATTGCAATCAGATATGTCAGTTGCTCAGCGGTAAACCCTAATGCTCTACTTACGATCAGAGGCACAATCACGGCACCTGCATACATTGCTAATACATGCTGGAGACCTAAGGAGAATGTTTGGACAGGGTGCCGATGCCGCTGGAAAATACGTTCGCGTGCCATATCAGTTCGTGCCCTCCTCATCCGCAAATGTAACTTGTCCGTTCGACAGGGCTCCAATGCGAACTAGTGATTCAACCCGATATCCTGCTTCTTGAAGCAAGCGTCCGCCTGGCTGGAAGGCTTTCTCGATTACGATTCCGATACCAACGACTTCGGCTCCAACCTGCTCTACGATGCGTGCCAGTCCAAATGCCGCCTCACCATTCGCCAAGAAATCATCGATAATAAGTACGCGATCACCTGGCTGCATGAACTTTTTGGCAACCGTAATCTCATTGGTCTCCTGCTTCGTGAATGAATACACCTTCTCGACCAGGATATCTTCTGTAAGTGTAAGTGACTTCTGCTTCCGTGCAAAAATCAGCGGTACATTAAGCTCCAACGCAGTCATGATGCCTGGGGCTATACCTGAGGATTCGATCGTAAGCACACGTGTGATATTCTCTCCTTCGAAGCGGCGGATGAATTCCTTACCTACTTCCTTCATGAGAACCGGGTCCATCTGATGGTTCAAAAATGAGTCCACTTTCAGGACTTGTTCAGACAGCACAATACCTTCCTGTCTTACCTTATCTTTTAGCAATTGCATGTTGTTCTCTCCTTGTGCCTCTCGCACAGTCGGTTCTACATGCTCTTCCCTTGTGGCTGCAAAAAACAAAAAGCCCGCCTTCCACCGCTGCGGTTGAACCGGAGACAGGAAAGACAGACTTGTACATATATGACAAGCCATTGGAACTGAAATTTCGAATGATATTGCGGATGGAATCCCACGCTTATTGCGTGCCTTTTCAAATATGCATATTGAGCTAGAGCACAAAGAACAAGTTAATGACTCACACGGACGCTCGCGATGAGCGCTATGCTTTGCCTATTTTGGATTTCCATCATTCATAACACTAACGATATATCAGATCTTTCCCGTAGTCCGATCATTACGGTGATCGGGTAGAGACATGCAGGCCTATTCCTGCACATATACGAGTAACGGCGTATTAAATTTTTGAACCGATAATTCCCATGATTCTGAACGATGTATGATCGTGAATCTGTAAATAAATATAGTTAAACTTCACTGACAATGTTAGAAGTATACCGAATTGCTCGCGTGAAATAAAGAAGTATTTTCATGGAAGTTGCGGAAAGTTGTATTAATTTGCATAACAGGGGTGATTGAAGCGTCATTTTTATGTACAATATGAAAACGGAAGAGCGGGTTCAAAACAACTTTTGCAACGACACTATCTGTCAAAGGAGACATGCAACTATGAAAGGCGTTCTTAAAGAATTCAAGGAATTTGCTGTACGTGGCAACGTCATTGATCTGGCGGTCGGGGTTATTATCGGGGCTGCTTTTGGCAAAATTGTGACTTCCCTCGTGAATGATATCATCATGCCACCGGTTGGAAAAATAATGGGGGGCATCGATTTCAGCCAGAAGATTATCAATCTTGATCCAGACGTAAAAACGGCAAATGGACAAGATATCACAACACTCGCTCAAGCGAATGAAGCTGGCGCTACCGTGATTGCGTATGGTCAATTCATTAACGTTATGATTGATTTTCTTATTGTGGCATTCTGTATCTTCATGCTGGTCAAAGGTATTAATTACCTCAAAAGCAAAGAACACAAAAAGCCTGAGCCGAAGAAAACGACCAAGGCTTGTAAATACTGCCTATCCGAAATTCCAGCAGCAGCTACTCGTTGTTCCCACTGTACATCAGAGTTAGAAGCTGAAGGCAGCGGTAGTCCTGCTTAAGGAAACGCAAGTAGGCTCGCCATAACGAAGTAACTTCATCATGACGAGCCTTCTCGCACCTCAAAGGAATGTTCTACTCTGATCCTTTAGAAGACGGACATTCAGGCGGGCTACTCAAGTGATCTCTGCTCGACTGCCATCGTTCGGATGTCTATGGTGCAACGGTTATGTAAAAGAAAAATTCAGCTTGTCTGTCCGTATCGATTCCCCATCCACGTTGATTCCTTAGGTATGATGACAGATGGGGCGGAGCAGAACGGCTCCTTGTTAATTCTCAGAAAGGTCTCACCGAATCGGTGGGGCCTTTTTTAGAAGCGGCGGGGTAACAGGTGTTCCAGAATCGATTTTAGATCCTTATCTTCCTTATAGACTTCTTCTCCGGTATCAAGCTCAGTTACACGAATATACTCAAAGTTGGCCGAAGCATCCACCGGTTTGAACAATAGCTGTGCTTCATCTTCCAAACGTACATTGAATCCCATGTCTTTGAACATTGTCGTTAACTGATTGTTTGCCGGCTCCTGTCCCTGTCCTACAAAGATGAGTCCTCTAAGGCTTTTACGTTCTTGAGGTTGCGGATAAATGACTTGAAAGTGTACAATGCATTCCATGTGGTGGTTCCCCTTTCTTAATAAAACTTTGTGAAATTTTGAACTTTAAAACTTGCTATATAAGGAGATACGTTTCATGACCCCAGAACGTTTCGATTTTTATGACAATCAGCAAAATTGGTTAGGCACGGCACCACGAACTGAGGTGCATGCCAAAGGATATTGGCATCGTTCATTCCATTGTTGGATCGTGCGTGACGAAGGCGCGCAGCGAATGGTTCTTTTTCAACGAAGACGTGATATCAAGGATACATTCCCCTCTACTACGACATTACAGCCGCAGGTCACCTCACTGCTGGCGAACAGCTTCATGAAGCAAGTCGAGAATTAGAAGAAGAACTGGGCGTTCAGGCTGCATTCGAAACGCTGACTTATCTACTCACTGCGAAGCAGGAGCTTCAAGGAGAGGTTCGCGGGGTACCATTTATAGATCGGGAATTCAGCTCTGTGTATGGTCTCTGTCTGAATCAGCCGCTTGAAGAATACATCCTACAGTCAAGCGAAGTGCATGGCTTATATGAAGTGCCTTTGAATGATCTGCTCGCTCTAATTCGCGGTGAACGTGAAGCTATCGAGGCTACTGGAATCCGTATGGAGACAGAGTTGCTGGCTTCATCCACGAATCAAAACACAGATGAACGTACCGAACTAGGGACAAGCGACGATGTATCTTCATCCCCACCTTCTGTGCGAGAGACTGTTACGGTGCATGCTCATGAGTTTGTGCCTCATGGGGCGGACTATTATATCCGTGTACTTGAAGCACTGTATGACGTACCCTCTAGCAAATCGAGCACCTTGTGAGGTAAGCATCATCTGTACTACTTTCATTCTCCCAAGAACGGTATAACTTCATACCACTGATTTCTAATTCATAAGGTATACGAGGATTAACCAGATAAGCAAACAGGCGTCTGCCGTGTGGCAGCGCCTGATTTATGGTACTGATATTTGTAAAGCTATGACTCGTGAGCGATTAACTGCACAGACTCGGATCACGTTGATCCATTATCTTCAGGCTTAGACCAGTATCGTGCTGAGAGATGCTCATAACGACGCCCGTAACGAGCCTCCAGCGTTTCTCCCATATCCTGTTCCAACTCGAATAATACCAGATCTTGTGCAAAATGATTCAGCAGCAGTCCTGTCATCACAGGATGCTCTGTGACAACAGCTTGCGTAACACTCCCTTTACCACGCATCCCCAGCATGCACCAGCAGCGATCCACCACAAGTGAGAACTTCCGCCCCTCACCATCGGCATAGATCGGCATTCCAGGCCAAGGCAGCGGCTGTTCCAGCATACCCTCCCCTTCTTCACATGACCATAATAGACGTACACCACGATTTTCAGCTTGCTGCAGATCCTCATGGAGCAACTCTATTTCTTCGCGCCAGACATCAATCACAATCTCATGCTTCGCCTCAGCTAATTGCCGTTTCAGGGTCTCAAACACTTTCTTATCCCCTTCAATATTGTAAAAGGCTGGCTTCTCTGGTTCATGCTGCGGCATGCTGCTCTGTACATAGTCAAGGGAATCTCGCATCTGCCCAGAGATCATCCGAGTCATTTCCTCCGGCTTAAGCACACTGTACTTGGCTGGCTCGCCTGCACTACAACGCAGGAATCCACGCTGCTCTAACCGTTGCAGGGTCGCATACACATTGGAACGGGACACGCCCAGTCGCTTCGCTACCTCATAACCTGAGGCTGAGCCTTGACGGGCGAGTTCCACCATAATTTTTGATTCCATCTCCGTAAATCCCAGATGACGCAAATGATGCAGCAGTTGGTCCATATTCCCGTCCCCCATGCTGTCAGCAACCTGCACTGCTACCCACTCATGATGTGGCAGCGCTTCTACTGCATCAGATCTGTTCTGCTCCGCAGCGCGGGCACCATTTGGAACCTTTGGGCAGCTCTGATGCACAGATCTGACAATTCACCATTTCGCGCGGCACTTCAGTCTGTACTTCCACGGTGTCTACAATTGGGTTATTCTCTTTCCAGTATCGGATGCGTTCATCCAGCTCCTGCTGGCGTTCACGCTCACGCAGCATTTCTTCTTCCCGGCGTCGCTCCCACTCTGCGTCGAACGCTTCCTTCTCTTCCTGGGTGAATTCCGTGCTGTTGTATTCTGTATCTGTCTCCAGATCAGCAATGGATGGAATGACAGTATGGTATGGCTCATTCTCTTCCAGCTCTTCTTCCACAGGTGCGTGGTAGACCGGTTCTCCTACCTGCTGCTGTGCAACAGCAGCCTCTTGTCTGGCAGAAGGAGGTGCTGCTGCGGCAGATGCTGGTTTAAAATCACCAAGCTTACGTCCACATTTAGGACAAAAGTTCGCATCCAGTGAAGCGACGTGTCCACACTCGCATAACCGTTCATTTTTGAGCTCGGCAATTTTACTGCGCAAGCTATCGATCTCATCTTGCAATTCGTCACACAGATGCGACAAATCGACCATATCTTTCTCCGCACGTGTCATATCTTGGGCACGATAGCCCTCGTAGAAAATTCGACCCATATCTGTAAAATGGACTTCCTGTTCCTGTTGCAAGCCCACGATCTGATTGTTTAATTTTCCAATCTCCACGGCATGCTGAGCACGTTCTGTTGCTTTGTTCGCTCCATTCTTAATTCGCTGAAGCAGTTTCATGACATCTCCTCCTCTATTCCCCGTCAGGCGCAAAATTGTTTCATTCAAGTGAATCTCTTCGTTGCGCATACATGTTATGTTCATTTCATTCTCATAGAGCAGCTTGCTTACTATATAAAATGTACTAAAGAATATTACACTTGCTACTCCGATGACAGAATAACTTTCCGATCGCTCTTATCCCCAGATTTTTTTTGATTCCCTTTTCCAAGGAAAACATCCGGGGATAAAGGCGAACGCTTCGCTTCTTCAACGTTATTTCTGTCCTCTCCGTTCCCGTGTAATGAACAAGTTCATTCTATAAAATCTATGCAAATTGCTCGGTATATAACTTATACGATAAGTAGCCAAAAAGTTGCGAAATCCTACGCTAATGCCCGTATTATGCCGATGCTGGATGAATTCGGGGCTTTCGTTAGGACCATATGTTCGGGTATAATGAAACTTTGTCCCGGCATATCGCCGACACTGATGCGATTAACCCTATCATACCAATTTACAATGTGATTGTGAAAAGGGCAAATGGATTACTTTTGAACCGGGATAGACGATCCCTGAATGTATACAGAGGTGGATGAATGATGTTAAGTCCGAACTCAACGTTTTACCCCCGTCCGCTCGGGGTTACCCCGGCGGCATCCCTGCCCCAGTCACCTTCAGCTCCGCTGGAGACCAGCCGGCAGCTTGTAAGCAAGGATGAACTGGATGCGCCTTATTTCCGTTCTCTGGAGGAAGCTGGCATCCGTCTGAACGGCCCTCAAATCTCCGCAGTTCGTCACGGCAGAGGTCCATTATTGACCTTGGCTGGAGCCGGCTGTGGCAAAACGACTGTGCTCGCAGCACGGGCGGGCTACTTAATGGAAGTCAGCGGCGTTCACGCAGGCAGCATCCTGCTCGTGACTTTCACGAACAAGGCCGCGGCCGAGATGAAGGATCGTATTGCCGCCTTGCCAGGTATTCGTCCTGCTGCCGCAAGAGCGGTACAGGCGCGTACGTTTCACTCCTTTGCCTTGACGTTACTGCGTCATTACGGCGTTCAGGAGGAGATTTTTGGCGAAACTCGTGCCCAACATACCGTCATCAAAATGTTACTACGACAGTACGGCATGAGCGAAGCCTTCCAGCCCGAGAGCCTGCTGGCCATGCTATCTGCATGGAAGATGCAAGGTTCACAGACCGCTGATCTGCCCGAGAAGTCGCAGGAAGAACGCGACGCGAAGCGTGTGCTTCTCGGGTACGAGAACTGGAAGAAGGAACGTAACAAGATCGATTTTGACGATATTTTACTGCGCGCTGCTGAATTATTACGTGACCCTGCTGTACTAGGACCACTCCAGCGACGTTTTCAATACATTATGGTGGATGAATTCCAGGATACGAATCATTTGCAATATGAGATTGTGCAGAAGCTCGCCTCGGCTCATCGTAACCTGATGGTCGTTGGAGACGATGATCAGACCATCTATACGTTTAATGGCGCAAGGCAGGAATCCATATTAGAATTCGATAAAGTATACCCAGGCGCACGCATTGTGACGCTAGATATTAACTATCGCAGTGATGCACGCATCCTTGGGCTTGGCAGCGAACTCGTAGCGAAGAACAAACGGAGACGGGATAAGCGTCTGCGTGCAGCAGGTCATCGAGGCGACGCTCCAAGGTTCGCCACACCGTCCAATACTGAGGAAGAAGCCGCATGGGTCGTGAACCAGATCTGTGAGCAGGTAGAGGAAGGGCTGCATACGTACCGTGATATCGCAATTCTGCACCGGACAGCCAGCAGCAGCCGGGCCGTATTCGAGCAGCTTGTGCTGAAGGATATCCCTTTTGTCCAGCACGGTGCTTCACCGGTATTCTATGACCAATCGCTGATTAGACCGTTGATGGATCATATGCGTCTATCCCTTGATCCACGGTCTGCGGATGCTCTGCCAAGCGCACTCGGCCCGCTCTACGTGTCCCGTGATGCTGGATTAGATTGGATTCAACGCAGCGAACAACAACAAGCGAAGAAGTATCCATTGATCCATCTGGCGAAATGGGACAAGCTGAAGCCATTTCAGCAGGAGCAGGTCAAGGAACGTATCAAATTAATTAAATCACTGCAGAAACTGAAACCTGTCATTGCCATTCAGGAGATGCGCCGTCAATTCTATGACAAATATATGGAAAGCGGTGATCCTAGCATCTTCACCCACTATCGGGAAACGATGCTGGAGACACTCGATGAATTCGAAGCAGCCGCCAAAAAATTCGAAACAGTAGAAGAATTCATTCAATTCGCAGACGAGCTCTCGCGCAGACATCGGGAGATGGAATCTCTACGCCGAGCACAGGACAGTGATGCGGTTCAGCTGATGACCATCCATCGTGCGAAGGGTCTTGAATTCCCATGTGTCTACTGGATTGGTGCAAGTGAAGGGATCGTTCCTCACAGCTCTTCATTGCGACAAGATCTGCCTGAGGATCAGAAGGCCGCTCTTACTGTACAACAAACAGATAGCGAGCTGGATATGGCTTTGGAAGAGGAACGGCGGCTTGCCTATGTTGCCATCACACGTGCCAAACAGTTCTTATACGTTACTTCTCCAGCCAGCCACCATGGTAAACCTGCCGATGTATCCCGATTTTTGCTGGAAGCATTCGGCATGGAGGTTCCGGATAAACGTAAAAATAGTGAGGGTAATCGAACGGAGAATTCGCGTTCTTATGGCAAGAACCAAGGTCAGAGCTACCGATCCGGTTCACGCAATGAAGATCGTGATGTGCTTCATCGTCGCCCAATTCACTCTAATGGGCATGATGAGCGTCGCCACCGGGAAGATGAACTTCACCCACGTAAAGAACGGCTTGGTAGCGGTGAAGTTCGTAACCATAAAGCGTTCAGCACGGCAGGTGTTAAGCAAGCTCAGAGCTCATCCTCTTCAAGTACAGGATCGCATACCTCAGGTCACTCGGAACGTATGGAAACTGTGGCGATCTGGAAATGTAGCTCATCGACATGTAAAGCCTGGCTACGTCAGAAACCAGCCGTGCCTTCTGCCAAGGCATCCAAAAATACCAAATCCAGCCCGCCGCCATGCCCCTTGTGTTCGGGAGCCATGGAGGCGAGTACTCGCCAGGTTCCTATGACAGGAAGATACGGGCGATAGATAACAGCCGTTGAACTATATATGACAAGCAAAAGAAAGCAGACCCACTAGGAGCTGCTTTCTTTTGCTTTATGCATTATTTTCGCGGCGTAGAGTCTGTGAGGTATGTTCGTAAAGTAAGTTGGATTTAAGACACACTCTAACTGAAATGTGCTGCCAAAATCTTCGCTAGGCGTTGCTTATATGCATCTAAATCATACGAAGAGTTATTAACTTTTTCCTTAGCTATACTTAGGTCGTTATATATGGTTTCTTCCAGTTCCCTTCTAGCCTTAAGAACCTGAAGCGCCCCTTCTACCCCATGATACCCGTGATTCAAGCCAAAACCCTGGTTTGTGTAATATTCAATAAAACCTTCTGACCATGCTGCTGGTCTCTCCTTGACTGCCTTTCTGAAAGAATGATCAAGATCATCCTGATCTACGTAAAGTAACAACGGATTCAGTTGTTCTACAATGGAGGCTAGCTGCTTCACATAACTGATTACCTCTTCATTGGTTGCTCCGTGCTTAATCATCCCGATGGTCACAGGGTTCTGTATAAAACAGCAATCAAAAATATACGTGTCTGTGCCGTTCATACTATGCTTAGCAAACTGCTCCCATTTTTCCGTAATCCGCTCTCTATTCTGCGCTAACGGCAATTCATAAATGTCATATTTAAAGATGTTATCGATGAGTTCCTTTGAAAGAGTGGCTCCAACGTCATTCATTAATTTGCGATATGTCAAAAATAATGGTTACCTTGCTTCATGAGATGTGTACGCAATAAGTCGCTAAACTCCGCATGATCAAGTAATAATTCCTGGTACTCATAATCGTTAAAACAAGCAACACCATCATAATCCGCAGGATGATCCAAATTCCCTTCCAAAAATAACTGCGTATTGATGTTCATATCGATAAGAATGTCATGAACGAGCTGAGCCGTTGTTGTTTTGCCAAAGCCGGGTAAACCCTCTATGAGAACTAATTTTGGTTGCATACGATGTTCCTCCGTTTCATATTAAGGAGGATCGGCAGGTAAGATTCCAATGGAGATGCATTTATCCATATAACTAAAAACGGATACCCAAAGGTATCCGCAGTATGGTTTATGACATACCTTACCTGCATACCCTGTAAGATGATTAGAAAAGATACCAAATAAAACGTTGTACAGCGAGCTTTTTCAACAAACGTTTATCGGCATATTTTCAAATAATTTATCTTTACAGAGTAGTCCACATGATCAGGTATATGCTCCTTTGTATGCATCTCATGACTAATATTACCATCATGAATAGAATCCTACAATCGCATTCGAATCATAGAGATTTCGTAGCGATAGAAGTTTCAGCTCTGCTCCTTTTCGTGAACAGTACAGTAGCAAGAAGCAAGGCTATACCTACAGAGGCGAAACCCAGCCAATTCAAATACAGGACAGAGGTACAGCTGATGACAAGCCCGCCTAATCCAGATCCAAGTGCAAAGCCAAATTGAATGAACGATGTATTTACGCTCAGGGCAACATCCGGATTGCGAGGTGCTAGTTTAACCAGATATAGTTGCTGCGCTGGAGAAATGCTCCACGTTGCTAACATAAAGATCATTAAGACCAAGATTAATACGACCAGATTAACTCCAGCTA
The DNA here is from genome assembly GCF_003268635.1 of Paenibacillus sp. DCT19. NCBI lineage: Bacteria > Bacillati > Bacillota > Bacilli > Caryophanales > Paenibacillaceae > Paenibacillus > Paenibacillus sp. DCT19. The sequence goes on along the minus strand of NZ_CP029639.1, from coordinate 596,053 downwards.
GTGCAAATAAAAGCAGTGTAACGCCTTGTAAAATCAGCCCTAGGAAAACAGTGAATTTTACACCTCTGGCATCAGCCAATTGCCCGCCTATTTTAGAACCGACAAAGCTGCAAATGCCCGCCAGGAAGAGGACGCCGCTAATCTCGGTCATGGAAAGTGACGATGTCGCCTGCAAGAAAGGCGTAATATACGTAAACAGTGTAGCGTAGCCGCCGACATACAATAATGTGATAAGCAAAGCGGTCAGAATAGTCGGATTTTTCATAATAGAAAGCTGCATGCTAAGGCTAGCTTTCTCTTCTTCTTTAATTGACGGAACCTTCTTATAGATGATCAGCAACGGAACAATACTTAATACACCAATTAGAATAAATAGAACTCTCCATCCAAACATCTCACTAAAAAATGTACCGATTGGCACACCCAGCACTAGCGAGCTGCTAAGCCCCATCAGAATGATTCCGATCGCATTGCCTCTTCGCTCTTGTTCAACGAGTCGTGTCGCCACCGCCATCGCTACCACGGTAGCCATGCCACCACTTGCCCCTTGCACAATTCGTATCCATAGTACAGCTTCATAAGCAAGATCTATGAACATAAGTCCGTTACTCGCAATAAACACACCAAGGGTCGTCATTAGCAATTTCTTACGATCAACATTGATCGTAAGTGTGATCATAATCGGAGCAACAATAGCTGCTGCCAGAGCAAATACCGTTACTAGTAACCGGGCTTCGGAGGTTGGTACGCCCAAGTCTGCGGCAATCATCTCAATGACGCCTGTAATAATATATTCAATCGTCCCGATTAGAAAAACAGCCAGGGCCAGAATATAAATAATTCCTTTGTTCTTCAACTCACTTCACCTTCTTCTGTTATCTCGTTCGAATTGGAATCTGTATCTCTATACACTGTGCATCTTGTTCTGGTGATAACGGTAAATACAGCTCTCTGCCCGCTTCATTCTCATTGATCTGATAGTTATTGGCTTCAATCCATTTCGCCAAATGAACACAGGCGGCACCATCAAACGTTGAATCCGAATGAAAAACCATCGTAGCCATCATTGGCTCAGCAGGAAGGATCCGTAGCTCGAATGGCTCTGGGGATGTACGCAGTTCGCAGGTCAAAAAGTAACCCACTTCAAACTCAAACTCATCCTCTTTGCCCTCGATTTCTTTCCACAGGACAACCTGAGGACCTTGAATACATCCACGAATGTCCTTGGTGATGGATTGATCCATGTGACGAATCAGGTTCGGGATATCCTCTTCCCGCCCACATGCCTTCTGATAAAGGAATGGTTGGGCACCTTCCGCCCTAATTCTAATCTCTTGCTCTGTTTCCAATTGCCCCTCTTGTTCGATCAGCTTCATACGTTCCTCAATTCGGAGGAGTTTAGCCTGCTCTGTATCGATCATTTGTTGAATCTCACTTCGCTTCAGCTTGAACATGCCTTGAATGTTCTCCAATGTAATATCTTCTTGAAGCAACTGTGAGATCTGTGGCAGTGTGAAACCTAGTTCCTTATACATCAAGATTCGGTTAAGCTCAAGAAGCTGATCCGCCGAATAATAACGATAACCTGTATCGTGATCTACCTTTCGCGGTTTAAGTATGCCAATCTGGTCGTAATAACGCAGTGTTTTTAAGGAGACCTTACTGAGCCTGGAAAATGCACTGATTTTGAACAAAAAATATCACCTCCATTCCACAACATAAAGTGAGTATACAGTCTCCCGTATAGGGGAAAGTCAAGGGTTGCGAATTAAAGTAATCTTTCGCTTATAGCGCCAACAAATATAGAAGTATAGTTCAATCGTTCTGGCACAACCTTTGGTAAAATAGTAAAAGTAAAATTGAGATCGGAGATTGTCATGATTATGAAAAACAAAGCGTTACTGTTCCTGTCCATTCTAATGATTCTGATACTTACAGCTTGTAGCAACAACACCAAAGTATATAGTTTAGACAACATTACTCAACGATTTGAAGATGCCGAGCTCCACCTTAAGCCTCAAGCTGAGGACAACTATCCGGAGATCTTAAACGTTAAGCCGAGTGTATATGAATTATTGGATGATAGCCTCTATATTTACGTTTATGAATCGGAGGAACAACGTATTGAAGCTTCTAAAGAGTTAAATGTAGAGCAACTATTCAATGCGCCCTCCTACGTTTATCAAACGGGAAACGTATTACTGATATACATATCCTTATCTGCTCCCGAAGACAATTATAATAAACAAATAGAAGATATCGTATATGCAAGATATAGAACGTAATCAATATTATGAAGCTCACAATCTTTATGTACACTGCTGCTATCGGTTGCCATAGATACATCTCCTTATCCATTTAGTTGGGCAAGATAAGTCCAATCTCTGGTTCACTTATTTCGCCTTCATAACATAGGGAGATTTCAAAGCATCCTTTACAACTAAAGAATGACCTTGTTATCAGAAATTTTGGATGAAGATATAGAGCTACGAATGCTGAGATTCTTTAACTATTGTTAGGGATCTGGGTTGTACTTTCCTTGATATTTCTTCCCTATATACAAAGCCATTTGAGAGGAGGGAAGAGCGGATGCAAACAACCGACATGATCTCGCTGGTCACTAACATAGGATTTCCTGTGACGTTATGTTTTATATTAATCCGCTATGTGCTGCAAACGATTGGTGAAAAGCTAGATCGATTGGATCAATCCTTATCACAACTCGTGCAAGTAATTCAATCCAACCAGAATAAAAGTAAACGAGGACAGCCTTAAGGAGATGGATGGTTCGTGTTCAGCGGCATAACGATTAAGGCAGAACTTGGTTGAAGGGATATGACCATGCGTTTGCTATTCGTTTCAGGATGGAACCTGTTGTTTATTAACAGTAGAAGGATGATATTTCCATTTTGGAATGGAGGTTAAACAAATGCAGGAAGGCAAACATCATTATTATGTCTCGGTAAGCCACAATCTGATCGAACGCGAACGTAATGAATCAACACCTTTTGAAGTCATGGTGGACGATGAAGAGCTTATTCAGTTAAAAGATCTGATGAAGGTACTAGAAGAGGATGATGCATACACACTGCAGCGAGCTCCGGTGCCTTATAAATCCGCAGATCACGACGAAGCGACAGCGCAATTTTCGGATGGGATGACCTTGTTATACACATTTCTATATGACCACGGCACGTCGGACACTCGGCAATCCATAGAGAGCATGAATGTGCTGTCCCGGCTGCAGGATACGGATTATGAAGATCCCGGGTACGAGGATTCACCGTTGAATAAATAATAGCAGCCGAATGAACGAACCGACACCTAAAAAGCATGCATTTCCCGCACGCGATGCGGATGTGGCATGCTTTTTGGCGTTGCATTCTGCGCCCTTAGTCCAGACGAATCTCATGCCCCTTCTCTGCGGACTCATAAATTGCGCATAACATCCGGGTGGAGGCGACCCCATCGGCGATTGGGCTGATTGGCTCGGTTCCATTCAGGCAACAATCTACAAAGTGATCAATCTGATTCTGAAAAGCGGTATGCATATGCAGACCTGGATTATCGGCTTGCGGCTCTATGTTAAGGATCGTATTATTTTTCTCTGTAACCATCAGCGTTTCCGGCTCCAGCTCGAATCCACCACGCTCCCCGTATAATTTAACGGATGATTCATCGCTGCGCGCATGTAGAGTGAAACTCACATCCACTGCCAGTGATGCGCCATTCTCAAAACGAATTAAGGCATTCGCCATATCCTCCACATTGTTCACGGCAGAGCTATAATCAGCGGCTTTATAAAAGGACAGATGTTCAATATTAGCCCGATTCCCCAGCTTATAATACGTATTGCCACTGACTGATACAGGCTTCGGGCGCCCCATCAGATACCAGCACTGATCAATAATATGTACACCCAGATCAATAAGTGGGCCACCACCGGATCTATTTTTGTCGGCAAACCAGCCTCCAGGATTACCTAAACGCCGCAGAATAGAAGCCTTCGCATAGTACAGTTCGCCAAACTCTCCAGCCTGAATGAATTGATGAAGCATTTGCATGTTGTTATCATACCGCCTGACAAACCCCACAACGAAGGTACATCCACTGCTCTTCACCGCTTCTTCAATCCGTAACGCATCTTCCACATTGGTCGCCACGGGCTTCTCCAACAAGACGTGCTTACCTGCCTTAAGGGCGGCAATGGCAAAATCAGCATGTGTATTATTCCACGTACAGATACTTACGGCGTCTACATGTGGGTCTTTCAACATTTCACGATAATCGGTATACACCGACTGTGCCTCATACTTCTGGGCTGCCGCTGTTGCACGCTGTTCATTCAAATCACAGATGGCATAGATCACCGCGTTAGGATTCTTGGCATAACACCTCATATGCAGATCTGAAATGGAGCCTGTTCCGATCATACCGATGTGCAGCATTTGTTTGGTGCTCATCTTCATCCTCCCTTCCTTTTCCAAACCTGTAGTCAATATTGTGCCCGCAGTTGGGCTGGATCAATACGCTACGTCCAACCAGACCGTGCGACAACTAGCTCTCGCAGAAATTTCCACTTACTTGAATTTAACCTGATCTGGTTCAGCGTAACCTGATCGTTGAGTAAACTTTCCATTTATACTGGATAACATTGGATTCAACTAACAGACATGTTGACACTATATTGAACAGATATCGCCCGCTAATGCGTCCTAAAGTGCAACACTGGAGCAACATATCCCGTCTAGAACATGAAAGTTGGTTTGAAAATAATACTTAATGCGAATCAATCTAGAATAAGAAGGGAAGATCAACTATGAACAACAACACGAAAAAAATAAGTGCCCTTATGGCACTCTCCTTAGCTTTGGGTGGAGGATCGGCGTTGGCAGCCACTCCAAACACAACACAGCCCGCTCCCCTCATTACAGCAGCAGATCAAGCGAATCAGTCCTCTACGATTAAAGTACTTGTTAACGGCGTATCTATAGCTGATGGCTATAAGGCTACAGCGGATAAAGAGCCAATGCTGGCACTACGGAGCCTTACCGAAGCTTTAGGCTATGAGCTCGATTGGAACAAAGCAGACAAGTCTGCTGAATTAACGCAAGGTAACTCATGGACACGTGTAGTCACAGGGCAGGATCAATATTCCGTGAATAAGATGCTACTCACACTAGGGGCAGCACCGGAAATCATCAATGGCACATTGTATGTTCCTGCTTCATTTGCCGAGAAGGTTCTCCATGCTCAGGTGACGGCTAGCGGAAACACTTTAACAATTGTGTCGGAGGAAGCAGTGAAAAATGTGACCGAACGTGGCGTTATTACGAGAATTCATAAGGACGGTAGCTATCCATCTGTGCAAATTGGTGGTGCTGGTCAAGATGGAATCGTTCTTAACCTCAACGATGATACCGTATTCAAATCCGCTGAAGGTAAGGAGATTTCACTGGGTGATCTCACTCTAGGGATGAATGTAGAAGCTGTACATTCCGCGATTACTACGCGCAGCTTACCACCACAAACACCAACCTATCAAATCACGGTATTGGATGTAGCTGGGTCAGAAGCTGAGACACCACCCCTAGATGTTCTGGGTACAGCAGGTACAGTTGAACGCGTTCAAACTACAGCGGGTATTACACAGATCGAAATATCCGGCACACGACTGACAGAGACAGGTCCGGATCATGTTATCTTGAATATTACGGAAGAGACACAGCTTGTAGATCACGAAGGGAACCCTGTGGAGCTAACCGAGCTGACAGAGGGTGCTAAAGTCATTGGATTTTACAGCCCTGTGCTGACGCGTAGTCTCCCACCGATCGGAACAGCCTGGAAAGTGGTGTTAGAGATATCCGACGTTCAGCCTCAAACAGATGGACAAGCGGACACTGAACAAGCAAAATAATAAGATTTTGCACGCTCACCTGAAGGTAGACTACTTCTAGCATACCTTGTAGTAATGGTTAGAAAGCAAAATAACCTTACCCGCTTGTCCGTTTGGGACAGGGTAAGGTTATTTTCTATTTTTTCACGCTTTCTCAGACTCGATTACAGCCTCAACCTCGATCTCTACCATAAGCAAAGGATCAATAAGAGCACTAACTTCAACCATGGTGGCAACAGGCTGGATCTGTCCAAAAAACTCCCCGTGCGCCTTACCTACTTCTTCCCATCGAGAGATATCCGTGACAAACATTCGAGTTCGCACAACATTGGTGAGATCAGCACCCAATTCTTGCAATGCCTTCTCAATCGTCTGCAAAATAAATCTGGTCTGCGCATAAGGATCACCCGCGCCAACCACAACACCATCCTGCATCGCCGTTGTGCCTGCCACTTCAATCCGATTGCCTACTCTAATCGCCCGGCAATAACCGACAAGCGGCTCCCAAGGAGAACCCGTAAACACCTGCTGTCTGCTCATGCTCTATTTCCCTCGCTTTATCATCATATTTATTTTCCTAACTATACCAACTTTCGTCATTCTAGACCATTCATTTCAAGCTTCAATACTCCGCACTGTGCGAACACAAAATGTATGTATAAATTCAAAACCTCTATGAAAAAAACAAAAAAGCCCTGCACAAACAGGAACGATTGGATCATTCCATGTTTGTATAAGTACGTGTTCAAAAAGGATGGTTTTCGGCTTTTTGAACAACCTCTATAAGGGCTTACATAAAATATCTAGATTAGACGGGCTACACCATTACAACTTGATATTTGCTTCATCAAAGTATTCTTCGAGGGTTAATCCACTCTTCACGATGTCTTGCGCCAGTTCCTTACCTACGTAGCGAATGTGCCATGGTTCATAAACATAACCCGTCACATCCTCCTCACCTTCGGGATAACGAATCACATAACCGTATTCAGCCGCATGCTCATCCAGCCATTGACCTTCTTTCGATGATCCAAATACTTCTTCAAGCACATTGCCCACACTTGGACTGGACACATCAATGGCAAGGCCAGTCTGATGCTCGCTTCGACCTGGCACGGCACTTACACGCGAAGCATATGCTTCACCTTTGGTTTTGACATTATTGTTGTAGATCGATACTTGGCGTTGATACGAACGATAGCCAGACACGGCGCGAAGTTCAATACCGTCCGCTTTGGCACCTGCAAACAGCTCCTCCAATGCCCCCGCAGCTTCCTTACGCATGTGCCGCTTCTCGTGTGGCTCGTCAAAAGAAAACTTCACATTCGGTTCAACGAGGTCACTCGGCTCATAACCTTCTGGCAAGCTACGCTGTTTGTTGACAATCACAGTCATCGCCTCCGCATTGGTCACGACCGATTGACTATCAATTGTATTTTGCAATGCACTGACACTACGCTCTTGCATCACAGGATCATCCGCTGTCGCTTCATTGCCATCGGCCGAGGAACCTTGGTTCTCCCCTTCTGACGCTGCATCTGAACCGCTATCTGTGTTATCACTGCTGTCTGTAGCTGGGGTATCCTGCCCCTCATTAGGAGTGCTACCATCTGTTCCCGTATCATCTGTAAAATGAATGGTTGTGCCATCCGATTCCTGCTGTGTGTTGCCTGCTGTGCTCGGATTCTGGCTCTCATTCGCACTCGAACCGTCCTGACAAGCTGATAGCAACATGCCGCATAATATAAATGAGGACAGCATCACAGTGATGCTCCGTTGTCTGCCTGTACGTGATTTCATGTAAAAACTCCTATCGCCATCCAAATTATAGTGCGTGTTCAAAGTAATCAAAAGCGGATTTTTTGAACAACCTCATATATTGCAAACTGTTAAGTTTAGGGGAATCTGCAGCAAAGCATTCTTCCCCTGCGACAGTATACCTTATATGCGGGCGAAGCTCCACCGCCAAAGACTCCCTTCACCCGAACTCATTATTACCCCAGATGGGATGATCTGCATATTAGACTGTTTTTCAGCCTTTTATAGCCCAATCCCAGTTGTTGTCGTTCCAAGTAGCCCAATGGAAATCCCCTCCAAATGTCAAACAAATACCTAGGGGATGACCATGACAAATAAGCAGGGATGATCTATGATCTCCCCGCTTAACGCCTTGCATCACTTGGTCGTCTTGCTGTCCTTGTTCTTCTTCTGGACAGCCTGCCAGATCCGCGCTGCCACACGCTCGCGGATCAGCGTAAGCCCCGCAACGGCCGGCACACCTGGCAGCAGCGCCGTTAGCTCCGGCGTTGCCGGCGGCTTGCCCGGCTGCGCCAGCTGCACCTGCACGGCGCCGAAGCCCGGCCCCGGCTGGTGCATGGCGCCTTCGGCGGCAGCCTCGGCGATCCACTCGCCGACGGCAGCGCCGCCTTCGCCGCCCCGCGCCTGCGGGCGGCCAGCCGTCTCGGCTGCGCGGCCAGAGCCGCCGGGTTCATGGGCGAGTTCCTCCGCCCATGAACCGAGCACGCCAGCGAGCAGCGCTTCGCGCGGCAAGCCGGCATGCGCAAGCTGCAGCAGCGGCTCGGCCGCGTAGCGCGCGGCTGCGGCCTGCACGGCGGCTGCGACATGCGCGCAGCCCGGGCTGCCGCAGCTGCACGTGGCGGCAGCGCCGAGCGTGGCCTGCGCGGCAGGCTCCGCAGCCAGCGTGAACTCCGCTGCGGCAGGCAACAGCGCTGCAAGCTCCGCTGGAACCGGAGCTTGGGCTTTAGCCGCGCCGCTGCGCAGCAGTGCATACAGCGCGAGTGGACGTTCGCGCAGCTCCGCAAGAATCGCCTCACGCGCTGCTTCGCCAAGCTGTGGCAGCGTGCAGGTTACGGTAAACATACCTTCACCTGCGGCAGCGGGTTTTACACCCTTCTCAGTTGCAACAGATGCAGCGCTTCCTGCATCTATTGCATCCGAATCTAGCGCAGCCTTTTTCGGCTTCGAAGTCGTTGATGCATGAACCTCTTCCTTCACTTCTGCTGTCCATCCAGCGGGGGACATATGCAGCTCGACATTCCATTTTTCGCTCACAACAATCCCCCTTTACTTATTCCTATAACCAAGTCTCGCCTTGAAGCGAGATCAGTCCACGCAGCTCATCGTCTGACATTTCAGTTAACCAGTTCTCACCGGAACCTACGACCTGCTCGGAGAGTGCCTTCTTACTTTCGATCAGCTCATCAATCCGTTCTTCTAACGTCCCCTGACAGATCAGCTTATGCACTTGTACGTTGCGATTTTGTCCGATACGGAACACCCGATCCGTAGCCTGGTTCTCCACCGCAGGGTTCCACCAGCGATCATAATGAATGACATGACTTGCACGCGTCAAATTCAGACCTACACCGCCCGCACGAAGAGATAATACAAATAACGAAGGCCCTTCCCCTTTTTGGAATGTCTCGACCATTTCGTCCCGTTGCATTTTGGATACACCACCATGCAGGAAATACGGTTCTTCTTCATAGCGCTGTGTTAATCGCGATACTAACAATTCTCCCATAGCCACATACTGCGTGAAGATCAATGCAGACTCTCCATTGTCTCGAATCGCGTCTACAAGCTCCAGTAGGCGTTCCATCTTGCCAGATGCCTCCACCTTGGCATTCTCTTTGCGATTACTGTCCGCTAGCACCGGATGGTCACAGATCTGCTTCAGTTTAGTCAGTGATGACAGCACAATCCCTTTGCGGGCAATGCCATTTCTGCCATCCAATCCCCCATCAGATCATCCACAACACGTTGATACAGCACCGTCTGCTCTGGTGTCAGGGAACAGTACGATTTCAGTTCCAGCTTCTCTGGCAGATCCTTTCGGATGTCTGGATCACTTTTGAGCCTGCGCAGCATGAATGGAGATACGAGTCGGTGAAGCTCCCGCAAAGAAGCGCCATTCTCCTCCGAGGTTCCGGTACCAGTATAGCGCTGGCGGAACGACGAAGCCGTGCCCAAGTACCCTGGATTCAAGAATTGGAAAATGGACCACAGCTCGCTGAGCCGATTCTCTACCGGCGTACCCGTCATTGCAATCCGATGGGGAGCAGACAGACGCATCACGCTCTGTGCCTGTTTTGTACGATAATTTTTAATATACTGCGCTTCATCAAGCACCACAGTGGACCATTGCAGTGAAGCGAGATCAGGCCCATCCCGTCCAGCTAGATGGTATGTCGTTAACACAATATCATGCGCCTGTGCTTCTGCCTGGAATGCAGCACCGTGCAGTCGCTGTCCTCCATGATGAATATAGAGGGTTAGGTCAGGAGCGAACCGTTTCAGTTCCCGTTGCCAGTTTCCCAGAAGGGAGGTTGGACACACAATCAATGCAGGCAGATGAATTCCCTGCGAATACGCAGCGGCATTCCATTCCGATGTGCCATCTGCTCGTGTCTCCAATGTCTCCCCATCATTCTCTTCCGCTTCCTGCGCGGCGATCTGTTGCTCCTCGTGCTTCAGGTCGAGCAGACAGGTTATCACCTGAATGGTCTTACCGAGACCCATATCGTCCGCCAGACATACACCGAACCCTAGCTCTCGCATAGCCGATAACCACTGATATCCCCGTTCCTGATACGGACGAAGCTCGCCATGCAGCTCTCCTGGCACTTGGCGCGGTTCTATACTGCGTAGCACCTGTCCATCCAGTAAGAAGGATAGTAGACCTTCCGATTCTGCGCCAAAGACCGATAGACCTTTCCAAGCGGCATCTTCCCCTTCTTCTGCGGCTAAATGCAGCCATTCCGATAGAGGCATGTATTGTTCTTCTTCTTTTTTCATATAACGGAGAACTTGGCGAATTTCCTTCGTATCCACTTCAATCCACTCACCGCGGAACATGACATACGGAACCGTCGCTTCGGCCAGTGCAGCCAGCTCCTCCGGTGTCACAGGTTTACCGTCGATCATCGGTTCAGCCTTAAACGCCACAAGCTGTTCCATACCCAGTGCAGATGGAGCGCTCGGCGTCTGTTCAGTGTTACGATTCAGCATCTGCAAGCGTAGTCCAGCACGACGCTTGCCAGCTCGACTCCAGCGAGAAGGCATGAGCACCGTCGTTCCAGACTTCTGTAAACGAGGTACGGCATGTGTTAAAAATTCGAAGAAGGCTTGCTGTGAAAGTTGGATTCCTTCAGGACGCGGCTCAAGCAATGCTGTCTCCAGCTCTGGAGCCAGCTCCGTTGCGTACCCTAGCGCCATCAGCAGCTGTTCTGCAATAGAGGCATAATGAACCTTGCCCCGGTCTAGATCACGCTCTGGATGAGCCCAGATTGTACGAGCGGGCAGTCTCAGCCCTGGCTCCTGTACACTGTCCACCCAGAACGTAATGCCCCATAATGTTTCCAGCTCTCCAAGGGGCGGCTCAAGCCGTAATACAAGTTTAATTTCACCTTCTGTAGGAGCAATCTCTTCCGTTCTCATCAAGGGCATAGATGTGCCCCCTGCTTCCTGAATGATCTCCATGAATTCAGTCAGTTCCTCCGTCGCCCCCTGAACGGTGACAGGACGGAACATCGATATTAAACTGTTCCACCACAGCTCTGATACCGGAGAAGATCCACGCCGGAACTGAGTTCGATACCGTGACATGTCACTATCCATGCTCTCCAGTTCACCTGTGACAACAGCATGAACCATACCACTCATAAATGAAAATAATACAGCCGCGCCTGCCTCTTCTCGTGATTCCGGTTCCGAAGACGCGTATGCCCCCGGCGCAGATAGACCAATTGGCGGCATAGCCTCAGCTAATTCACGGAATCGCTCTACGTCCGCCTCATGTAATAAGCGTGGGCGCCATACTCCCGTTAACGTTTCTTGACCCGTACGCCGACGCGCTCCCGTCTTCGCAGCAAATTCAGCCGCTGGCGCAATCTCTCCACGCAGCAACAATTCTTGTGTAAACTCGGCTGCCTTTACCCAATATTTAATCTCTTCTCCAGCTTGAATGCCCGCCGCATTCAGTATGCTGTCGTCCCAATGAAGCAGCAGCTTAAATGTATCTTTGGGCGACATCGCCAGTCCCTCGAGCGTCCTTCCAAGTAATTGCCGACGCTTTGTTCCCTTAGCTTCAGCAGCATTACGCATCGGATTCGGCCAGCGCAACTCCGCAAGGCGCAGAGCGGCAGGCTGAAATAAACGACCCCCGTCGCCAAAATTTAGCCGTCTTACCACGTGACTCCATGCATCTACACGTGGTTCCGATGTTTCACCGGAAAAACAAAAAAACACGTCACCAAGCCATACACCATACAGCGATTGCATCATTACAGTCTCCCGTCATCCCTTCGCATTGTTACTCTCCATCATATACGAAAACGAGTCGATTTAAAAACCTTTACCCATAAAAATTGCTTATTTTCATGGTTTAGCATGCAAAAAATGCCCCTCATTCCCCGAAAGGGGTTAAGGAGCATTTAGGGAAATTTATAATATAGCCTTGGAAAAATTACGAGTGAGTCAAGCTGCCCAGCAACACTTCAAGGTTCAAAATGCCCGCCGTATGGTCTTCACCGTATCCAATTTCATTGAAGATTCCACTCATGAAGCTTTTGTGCTCTTCCGCAGGCTTTTCAAATCGCTCGTATGTTACAACGGAATCCACCGTATCCACAATAAGAGGGACAAACCCGTCTTTGTACGGTACAACAATAATACGTGTGGAAGAAGTGTCCTCCTGATCCGGCATACCCAACAACACACGTAAACTCACAACAGAGACAACTTTACCGTATAGCGAAGTGAATCCTCTAATTTCCGGACTTCCAAAAGGAACTGTTGTAACCGGCACCATTCTAATGATCTCCTGAACTTCATCAATCCGAAGTGCAAAGAACTGTTCTCCTACCGAGAAATTAATATATTGAATGTTCTCATCCATAGATCCCTCAGACCCTTCTCATTTCCATTTTTAGAAACTTACATCATCACGCTTCATCTGCACATAAATAAATTAATTTCACTTGGCTTCGTGACTCGGCATAACTAGGGCGTGTCTGAAAACTCCGAAGGACGCAGATTTTGACGAATTTTCGTTCCAAGCAAGAAAGTTTTCCGCAGGCGTGCCGGGGCACGTCAAGGGAAAGTGACGCAGCAGGGGGCGAAAAGACGGTAAAAGATGCACTTCAGCGAGTTTTGAGACACGCCCTAATCTTCATTCATATTATATCGGTCTAGGTCGGGTGAAATTTTACCCTGAGATATGAATCTGAGATTCTAGCTTTTGCCCCGAAATCCTCTCCTCCCCTTCGAACAGAGAGAACAAAACCACGCTGATGTATTCGATAGCCTTCATGGTTCATATTACCTATTCCACATCTGTAACATTACAGCAAAACATTGACGATATACATAGTATATTTAAACATTCGTTCAAGGACTAAAGTCCCAGGGTGTTATTTCAGAAACGAGGTAAGCATTATGACACTAAAAACCAAAGTGATTTTCATCGTCACCGCCATCTGTATCCTGCTAGCAGCACCGATCGGATACCTCTCTCTCTACGTGATAGAGAAGCAGGCTACAGAATCGGTAGATAATGAGCTACAAAGCACCGTTCAAACAGCAGTAACCGAGGTCAGCGGCTGGGCAATGGCGCAAGCCAAAGTTATTGAAACCGTCGGAAAGGTCATCAATGACACCGTTCCTCTTCAAGAAATTAGCATGGAACACCTTCAGGCATTCCAATTGCCAAGTAATAAGGAAGATATCGCTACGATTTATTTCGGGCTAGAGGATGGCACATATCTGGATGGCGCAGGTTTTCAGCCTGACGCATCCTTTGATGCACGTCAGCGTCCGTGGTACCTTGCTATCAAGGCCTCTAATCAGCTTACTTTCAGTGATGCTTATGTAACCCAAGCGGGTGTACAGTCTATTTTTATCGGGGTACCTCTACATGACGAGAACGGAAACTTTCAAGGAGCCATTTCAGAAAATATCTCTTTGGATTCAATCAAAGATGAGATTAGCTCGATTAAAACAGAACATGGCTTCACCTTTTTGCTAGACCGAACTGGTGTAGTACTCTCTCACCCTAATCAAGAACTGCTTAATACGCCGCTTGCCGAACAGAGTGACTATACCGAAATCGTAGGTAAAATGCTTGCAGAGCCAAGTGGATTGTCAGAGTATACATACAACAATGATCGCCAGCTTATCTATTACGAGAAAATTCCGAACACCAATTGGATTGCAGCTACATCCATCTCCAAGGCATCTGCTTTAGCTGAATTTACGAATACGAGACAACTGTTTATTGCATTTATCGTAATCTTCACTCTGATTTTGGCTGCTCTTGCTTATTTCTTAGCCCTAAAAACGATTAAGCCTTTGATTGCTATGAAAAATAGTGCACAACAATTGGCTGCAGGTGACCTCACCGTGCAGGTTTCCGTTAAAGGCAAAGATGAGATTGCTCAGCTCGGAACCTCTTTCAATGAGATGTCATCTTCACTTCGCAGTCTGATTCAACAGGTCGATCAATCTGCACAACAAGTGCAATCTTCCTCTCAGACCATGCTTAAGGATGCATCGGGTAGTAATGAAATTGCGGGACAGATCTCAACCGTCATTGATGAAATTGCCAAAGGTGCAGGCGAACAAGCCGAATCCATTCAAGCTGGAGCTGAGATGGTATCAGGCATCAATAAAGTAATTGATCAAATTACAGACGAAGCACGCCAAGCATCCGAAACCATTTTAGACGTAAATCATGCCATGGAGAGCGGAAACGATGCGATTGCAAGGCAGAATGATCTCTCTCAAGCAGGACATGAATCAACCAATCGAGTGGAAACGTCCAATCAATTGTTATTAAGTAAGCTTAGTGAAATCTCAGTCATTACGAATAGTATTCAGAACATCGCAGCCCAAACCAACCTATTGGCGCTAAATGCCTCCATTGAGGCTGCACGCGCTGGAGAGCATGGCAAAGGCTTCGCTGTTGTCGCTGGTGAAGTGCGTAAGCTTGCGGAGCAATCCTCTCAGTCTGTAGCTGGAATCGATCAATTGTTGAATGATCTACATGCCGCAGGTCAACAGAGTGCGACCGAACTGGAGCAATTCCGCCTGAATAGTGCGGAGCAATCCGATTCTATGGCAGATACCTCAGCATCCTTTGAGCGTATACGCCAATCTATCGATGAAATTATTCACAAAATCAACTCCATAACGACAGGTATGAACGAGATCAAATCAGGTGCCGCTCAAGTGTCTGACGTCATGACAGGGCTGGCAGCCGTTGCCGAGGAAAGTGCCGCCTCTACCGAGGAAGCTGCTTCTTCCACAACGGAACAATCCCAATCCATTGGCAACATATCCGTTGCTGCCAAAGCATTGTCTGACCATGCGGATCAGTTACTACGTGAGGTTAGCCGTTTTAATACAGAATCTAAATAAATTTGTATCTTATCTCCGTTCCGCAAATGGAAGAAACCTCTGTCAACAGTGGCTTCCACTTGTCGAACGGAGGTTTTTGTTATTTCTTCATTTGAATACTTATTCATCTGTGGATATCTGAACGTAATGGATTGAAAAGACGAAAATTCGGCTGTAATATATTGTCTTTCAACAGATTGTGGATATTTTGTGCATAAGTTACCCACAGACTGTGTATAGTTACCCACAATTCTGTGGGTAACTTATAGTATGTTGTGCATATGTTGTGTATTTGTAGGATAAACTATCGTAGGATTTTACACTGCCTTTGGAAGGGGTGCGGATTGTGGATAGCTTGTGTATACGATTCCATATGGTTCAGGCATATATCTACAAGTTCTGTTCCACTTGCCAATCAGCAAGCAGCCTTGCCGTTTCTTGTGGATGAAACATCGGAAACTGGTGTCCATAAGGAAGTTCTGCACACTTTAAGGAAGTTGGAAGCCCCTGCGGGCGCATATATCCGATGTCTGTCCTGCCCCACACCAATAGTGTTCTTGCCGCTTCATCAAAGGTTGGCACGACAGCTCGATCAGGACGCTGAATCCAGAGAAGAAGATCGGCATTGGCTCCAGCAATCCGAGGAGATCGCAAGCTAGTAGAGACTCTATCGGCATAAGCTAGAATTGCCTTTTCGTCTATTATTGTGGAATCAGCACGTTTGAATTGCTTTACCAGGCGCCTTGAGCTCATTCGGGAAAGTTGCTTTTGCAGCATTCGTCTAGGAAGCTTAGACGCCAACCATTGAACTTGATCCTCAGAAGCTGTCCACACCGGTTGTAGCACAGCCAGTTGAACATCCGATCGTTTACATTCTCGCAGGACTGCTCCAGCTATAGTGGCTCCAATAGAGTGCCCCACTAGTTTGAATGAACCAGTTATCTCATTTACCGCCCCTACAACCGCCTTCACCTGACCGTTAAAGCCCACCTCACCTTGCTGTGCTCCCAAAGCTGGAGAACGGCCAAATCCTGCAAGATCCACGAGCCAGATTGGATTCCCTGTTAAACGTTGTAACGCCTGCCCCAGAGGTAACATTTCATCTGCACTGCTCATTAATCCATGGACGATTACCCACGGCTCACCTTGACCTTCGTGGACAAGCACCGCTAGATCGCCTTTTCGTGCCCTCATCCAACCCTTAGGTAAAGCCTTTCCTGCGACGACTGGGCTTGTCAAACGATAGTCTAGATCAGCAATGACATGTGGTAGTAGCGGAACGACATTAGGTATACTTTGCCCCATGCGCAGAAATAACTGCTCCGTCTGTTCCACGTCAAAACGCTGCTTCGTAATAAACGAGATAGATTCTGGCGGGATACCACTAATTCGTTCTCCACCAGCCTTCATCGCTGCATGAATGATTGGAAGAGGAGCCGACCACCGGGGTGAAGGTACATCCAATGTCGTCGCCATAAGTTGAATGAGTTCCTTCATATTAGGACTGTCTTCCTTTGGAAGTAATACGGGGTATGTACCTCCGCTCGGCTCTACTTCTCTGGATAGATAAACAATCGTCTGTGCAACCACATCATTAGATATGAGCGGCAACCAGTGAGATGCTCCCCCAGGAATGATTGGCATTCTTCCCTTGCTCATCGCTTGTACAAGCATGCCGATACCACCCGTTTGTTCTGTTTCCCCGTTGGATACGCACCCACAACTGTACTTGGATTCACAACGGATAGAGGATAGGCACACCGCTCCGCGTGCTTACGAATATACGCGTCTGCTTCGAATTTCATATGTTCATAGGCGCTCTCGGTATGCAACATTTTACGGCTCGCTGTACGCAAATCACCTGGATTATGGGCAGTTCCTCCAGTAGAACCCTCACCAATAGAACCCTCTACTTCTGTAGCATTTTTCCCATAAGGACTCATAAAACCAACAACGTGGATCAAATGTCTGAGTCCGCGTGCACGATGAATCTGCTCAGCAAGTGCTGCTATCTCCTTAGCCCCATTCATAAAAATGCCCTCCGCTAACGTTCGTTCCAGTGTCACATCCATCGTTCCGCCCGCATGAATGATGACATCTGCTCCAAGTGCTAGCTTATAATCTTCTGTACTAAGCCCAAGTCCCGAAACGGACAGATCGCCTTGAACAAACGTTATTCGGCTAAAGTCCGTTATTCCATATGCTTGTAGTGTCGCTTGGGCTTTTAATTTGGATCTTACAAGCAGGATCAGATCCGAATTTTCACCCATGAGTTGTTTGACTGCCTCCTTACCGATGAACCCAGTGCTGCCTGTAAGTAGGATGGTCGTTGCTTCATGATCGTTCTTGCTCATTTCTGTTGTGTATGTATGATACTCCATTATCGTTATTCCGCCTCTCATTTAGTACTATATAGTACTAATTATATTCAAAAAAAGAGCTTCGTTTAACGAAGCATCTGACAAAACGTCCGTACGGAATGCTCTATCACCGATGTGTCCCGAGCGGTCTCCGCAAGAACTAGCGAGCCCTCTAGTGCTGCAATAAATAGCGCGGATGCGGATTGCGGTTCAATTTCCTTGCGGAATTCGCCGCGATCAAGCCCTTGCTGCAGTAACTTTTCGACCATGGGCTGCATCTCACGAAAGAAGCGGGATATACTATCTTTTACCCCCGGCGCACTCGCTGGCGTCTGCATATATAGAGTAATAAAGGGGCAGCTCCCCTCATAATTACGCGCTTCAATGCCTGCGGACAGCATGGAGATAAACGAATATATTCGTTCCTCTACTCCCTTTTCATGCTGGCTAAGCAGCAGATATAGCTGTGACTCATACTGTGTGATCCAATACTGTACTACCGCTTGCAGCAGTTCCTCCTTGTTTTTGAAATGATAATAGATGTTAGATTTCGATACTCCACTTGTTCGTACAACCTCATCCATGCTGACATAGCTATAGCCCTGGCGCAAAAACAGCTCTGCGGCGACTTCCACCGCTTTTGTTCGATTCAATGGACTTGAACTCTTGGATCGGGTAGACTGTATATTCTGGGTTTTGGGTTGTTCTTCTTTCATATTTAGAACTATATAGTACTAATCAATAAAATGCAATATGGTTAACAGTAAAACGATAACATCTCGTTAGACATATCCACATCTAGTCGATTCTAGTCACAGGATATCCACATGTGGTGGATGAACTGGATAACATGTGCCTATTCGTATGAATCTTTTACTGAGATTATCCACATTCCTAAATATAATTTGATGTATTGTCTGTTCTAGATAGATATTTTTCTATTTATCTGGCAGATCACAAGAAAAAGCCAACCAGAAACAATGTTCTGGCTGGCTTTACTCGTGTTTTGTGCATTCTTTTACTTTTTTCACTTCGTTAAAGGGTGTGGATAACCTTTTTCTGTGGATAATGTCTTATTTTTAGCAAAATCGTACATGTATTGTCATGAGGATAGCTAGTTTACTTTTTCAGACTATCCCAGTTTTGCTGCAAGGCATCAAGCAAGCCTTCTTTATCTGATTTGCCTGCCACATAGGCTTGAATCGTGCTGCCATATTCTTGCGGAACACCTTCAGGGAAACGGTTGAAGTTCCAGCTTAATGTTTTGTTTTCCTGGCTGTATTTCATAATGTCTGTCGCCAGATCGCCCAGATCCTCTTCAGATGCTTCAATAGAACTGAATGCTGGGATGAATTTGAACTCTTTGGTCATGTACTGTTTACCCACATCAGAGGTTACGAGCCACTCCAGAAATTGCTTAGCTTCGTCTTTTACCTGTGAATTCTTGTTCACAACCCAGTAGTTCGGCACACCTACAAACAATTTGTCATTCGGTTCGTTCGTAATCGGCATCGGCAAGATACCCAGGTTCAGATCAGGATCAATTCCATCAATCTGTACTTGTGTCCAATTCCCTTGTTGCATCATCGCAGCTTCACCGCTAGCAAATAGAGTTACTTGAGTATTGTAGTCCGTGGTCAACGGGTTTTTGTTACTATACTTCAGCGTTAAATCGAGCAAGTTGATCCAATCTGCAAATACTTGATTACCCGGAATTTTCTCTGTTCCTTCATTAAGACCTTCGATAAATTTCACAGGATCGGTCTGGTTGGCAAACGCTACGTTCACGTTATGATTACCGAGCACCCACCATTCTTGATATCCGTTAGAAAAAGGGGTGATTCCTGCCGCTTGTAACTTCTGTGCAGCTTGATCCAATTGCTCCAGTGTCGTTGGAATTTCGGTGATACCTGCTTGAGCAAACAGATCCTTATTGTAGATGAAGCCATATCCTTCTAACGCCAGTGGTTGCCCATAGAGCTTGCCGTCTTTCATCATAGGCTCCTTCGCTACTTCCAGTGCATCCTTTGCCCAAGACTCATCGGACAGGTCTTCCAGGTATTCCAGCCAGGTATCCAGCTCACGATATCCACCTACGTTGAAAATATCCGGCTGCTCACCCGCGGCAAACTTCGCTTTCAGTGCTGCACCGTAGTCACTACCACCGCCCACGGTTTGAATATCCAATTTGACGCCAGGATGGGCTGATTCGTACTCGGCTTTGAGTCGGTTAAGCGCTTCCGCAATTTCGACTTTGAATTGAAAGATTTTAATCGTTTTGTCGCCTGTCGCGGCTTCCCCGTTCCCTTGCGGATCTGTGTTAATTGGACTACCGCTCTTGTCACCATTACCACAGCCTGCAAGCATAACGGAAAACGCAATGAGCATGAGCAGCGTAAACTTCGTCATTTTTTTCATACATACACTCTCCCTAATGTAGTTTAAATGATGTGTCCCTCGCATAGCGAGCCTTGCCTTATTCTTCCCCAGGGTTATGCCCAAGACTGGCGGGCATACCCCCTTCTACTTCCTCCGTGCGAGTTAGGAGCGGAGGGATCTGGTTGCGCTGGAGAAGCGAAGCGCTCGCCTTTGATACTCGGTGGCTTCCTTGGCAGCTATTCGTTCAGGCCACCGAGGAGCAACAGCGATCAGATGCGCACCTGATCCCGGAGCGACCATCCCTCAGACAGCCGCTTTTGACCTTCTCTTTCCGAGGGTTATGCCCAAGGATTGCGGGCATAACCCTTTCTACTTCCTCCGTGCGAGGCAGGAGCGGAGAGATCTGGATGCGCTGGAGAAGCGAAGCGCTCGCCTTTGATACTCGGTGGCTTCCTTGCGTTCAACCATTCAGACCACCGAGGAGCAACAGCGATCGGAAGCGCACCTGATCCCGGAGCGACCTCCCTCAGACAGCCACTTTTGACCTTCTCTTTCCCAGGGTTATGCCCAAGACTGGCGGGCATAACCCCTTCTACTTCCTCCGTGCGAGACAGAAGCGGAGGGATCAGGTTGCGCTGGAGAAGCGAAGCGCTCGCCTTTGATACTCGGTGGCTTCCTTGCATCCATATATTCAGGCCACCGAGGAGCAACAGCGATCGGAAGCGCACCTGATCCCGGAGCGACCTTCCCTCGCACCTACCCCTTAACTGATCCAGCAGTAATCCCTGAATAATGTATTTCTGCATCAACAGGAAGAAAATAATGATGGGCATGATGCCCAAGACTAGAGCGGGTAATGCCAGATCCCATTGCTTCGTATATTGACCGAAGAGCGCAAAGGTCGCAATCGGGATTGTACGTAGGTTCGAGCTCTGTAGAATAAGGGATGGCAACAGATAGTCATTCCAGATCCAGAGGGTGTTCAGGATAATGACAGTTACATACATCGGCTTCATGAGTGGAAATACAATGCGGAAGAATACGCCGTATGCAGAGCTTCCATCCACGCGTGCTGCCTCTTCTATCTCAAGAGGAACCGACTTAACGAACCCATGGAATAGGAATACGGACATCGGTGCGCCAAATCCGAGATAACAGATGATTAAGCCACCTAGACTGTCGATCAGTCCCAGATTACTTGTTACGGTAACCAGCGGAATCATGATAGACTGAAACGGAATTACCATCGCAGCGATAAACATCCCGAATAGGATGCGGTTAAACAGGGTGTTGCTGCGAACCATCCGGTACGCTGCCATCGAGCTGATTAGGACGAGCAGCAGATTACTCACGATGGTCACGATAAGCGAGTTCATCAGCGCAGAAGGGAAATTTATTTTCTCCCATGCGTTAGCATAGTTACTCCACTGGAACACTTCCGGCCATGCCGCTGAGTTCGTAAGCAGGTCACCAAATGTTTTGACCGAATTGACGAACAAGAAGTAGAACGGAACCAGAAACAGAATTCCAAGCAACACCATAATAATCTCAGTAGCAATGGTACTTAACCGGTAGTTACTCTTCGTTTCCATTTAAGCCTCGACCTCCTTGCTCTTCGTCAGACGTACCTGAATCATCGTGATGATGGCGACGATTACGAAGAATATAAGTGCTTTTGCTGTCCCGATTCCGTACCGATTGTTCACGAAGGCCTCATTGTAAATGTTCAAGGCTACGGACTCGGTTGAACCGAACGGTCCACCTTTGGTCAAGGACAGATTCAGATCGAACATTTTGAATGACCACGAAATGGCAAGGAACAGACAGATCGTGACACCAGGCATCACGAGCGGTAAAATAATGCTGCGCAGTACCTGCCACCGGCTAGCGCCATCAATTTCAGCCGCTTCCAGCAGGTCGGGGGATACATTGGTCAGGGATGAGATATAGATGACCATTAGATATCCTGCAGTCTGCCAGACAAATACAATGACAATACCCCAGAAGGCGGTCGGCTCATCTCCCAACCAGGGAAGGTTGAAGAAGGACCAGCCAGTCACGTCGCCAACTGCTGAAAACCCTTTCACAAATATGAATTGCCAGATAAAGCCGAGTAACAACCCACCGATCACGTTAGGCATGAAGAAGATGGTGCGAAGGATGTTTCTCGTCTTAAGTGGTTTGGTCAGGAAGTACGCTAGGAAAAAACCAATCACATTGGTCAGAATGACACCGACCACCGTAAAGCGCACTGTGAACCAGAACGCAGTTTGGAACTTCGGATCATTCGCAAAGATATGCACGAAATTGTCAAACCCAACCCAATTAATGCTTGTGGATACCCCATTCCAGTCCGTAAAGGAATAGTACATTCCCAGCAGGAAAGGAACTACGATGATGAGAATAAAAAAGACGATGGAGGGACCCACGAACACAAGCTGCTGTAACAGCTGGGATGAATGCCGATGCTTCATATCGTTCTCCCCTTCTAATGGATGAAATTGGTCTCTTCGTCTATTAAACCCCAATGAAGTTCAAGGAAACACCGATGCTTGTGAACAGTTGGGGGGAAAATATTGTCCTTTCCTAACATGCAACCAGAAGGGGTGCAACGATGAAAAAATACTATAGTATCCGTACCAAACTGATCGCTTTTATGCTGATTGCTACGACTTTACCTCTGCTCG
Organism: Paenibacillus sp. DCT19; assembly: GCF_003268635.1. Taxonomy (NCBI): domain Bacteria; kingdom Bacillati; phylum Bacillota; class Bacilli; order Caryophanales; family Paenibacillaceae; genus Paenibacillus; species Paenibacillus sp. DCT19. The sequence goes on along the minus strand of NZ_CP029639.1, from coordinate 573,314 downwards.
CGTCCATCAGCATGACATTTATTCAGACCAAGACAGCCTTGCGGGAGCAGGCCGTTGGCGAGAACAAACGCCTGATCTATCAGGCATCGACTAACCTGAATAACTACATCGATAATGTAGCAAGGGCTTCGCTCGCGGTATATAACGATCCCCATTTTCTACGCAATTTAGCTAAGATCCCTGGGGATTATCGCGCTGTAGCAGAGGTATATACCACGCTACAGACGATTCGTTCGGCTGTTCCGGATGTATTCCAGCTCTACTTGCACTCCTTTGTAGCGAATCAGTCTACACTCATCACGAACCCTTTCCCGAAACGGGAAGAACGTAAACAAGCATATTCCGATTCACTTCATGGACAGTCAAATGCAAACCGTCAGGATATATGGATTGAATCGGCTCACGCCAGCCACACATTTGGATTCAAACCAGCCTCTGCGGATGACCCTTCAAGAACAGTGATTACGCTACATCGCGTTATTATGGATATTCCTTCAACCGAACGTCTGGGCGTCCTGTCGATTGATCTAAATATGGACAGCATTGCGGCGATCAGTAGCCGGTTATATGACCCAGCGAAGGAACAGGTTTATATCGTGGATCGCAATAATCAGATCATCTATCAAGGACATTCACAGGTTAGCGATAGCCTTGTATTGAACAAGCAGGTTGCCGCCGAATTACATGATATTCGTGCGGGGAAGGTACATTTTCAGAAGAGCTCAGGTCATTTCGAGCAGGAGCATTCCATGTATGTCTATCAACAATTAGGCAGTTCATTTGCAGACTGGACCATCATTAAACAGATCCCGAATGAAACGTTATACGCACGAGCGAACACGCTAACGTGGAACAACGCTCTGATCGCCATCGCCGCACTAGTCATGGTCATTGTGGCTACACTGTTTATCTCCATTCGAATTACAGGTCCGCTCAAACAATTGATGCGTTATATGAATCAGATTCAGGCAGGCCGGCTACATGTGGATATCCGCTTAACAAGTCGGGACGAGATCGGCGTTCTTGCGCGTCATTTTCGAGATATGATGGATACGGTGAATAACTTGATCTTGAGAGAGTATCGACTTGAACTTGCCAATAAAACGAATCAGCTCAGAGCCTTACAAGCTCAGATTCATCCACATTTTCTATACAATACGCTTCAATCCATCGGTACACTTGCCCTGCAACAGCAAGGACAACGAGCTTATGCACTGCTCTCTTCCTTATCGAAAATGTTGCGCTACAGTATGCGAGATCAGACTTGTGTAACTTTGCGGGAAGAAGCCGAGCATGCGCGATTATATCTGGAGCTGCAGCAGGAGCGTTTTGGTGAACGCCTAGAGGTGAATTTGGATTTTGCCGAGGATACATTATCTGTGGAGATGCCACGCATGACGCTTCAGCCGCTCATTGAAAATTATTTCAAACATGGAGCCGATGTTCAGCCTGGCAAGGGATATATCAGCATCCATAGTCACCTGACAACCGACCATTGGGTTGAAATTCATCTGGAGAACAACGGCCCGTCGATTCCAGAGGAGAAACTTATGGAGATCCGGGAATGGTTCCGCGAGGAATTAAGTACATCGGAGATCGTGGGAAAAGAGACAGACGAAAACGAGTCTATTGGGCTGCGTAACGTCGGTCAAAGACTGCGGCTCAACTCCTCTACAGAACACCCGGCAATCATAGATATCAGTAATAAGGAGCCACATGGCGTGCAGATCATCGTTAAAATTTACGCGGGAGAGTGAGCAGCATGAAAGTACTAATTGTCGATGATGAAAAACACGTCCGCGACGCAATTAAACTACTGGGGCAGTGGGATGTTGTGGGAGTAGATACGTTATTGGAAGCAGCGGATGGGCATGAAGCGATTGAACTCATCACTGAACACGAGCCGCAAATTATATTGAGCGATATGCGTATGCCGGGCAAAGACGGCATGGAATTACTGGAGTGGATCTCTGTCCATACCCCACACAGCAAGGTGTTAGTTATCAGTGGGTATGATGATTTCCAGCTCGTTAGGCACGCCATTCGTTATGGTGGGATGGACTATCTATTGAAACCTGTCGAAACGGAGGAACTCAATGCTTCCTTGTTAAAAGCAATTAAGGCTTGGCAGGAAGATGAGACCCTTCGCGTGCAGACGATGCAACAATCTATGGTCATGAATACGATGCGCCCACATTATCATGACCGCTTGCTTACGGAATTAGTCGTTGGGCGTGGCAATAGCACTACTCAAATGGAGAGAATTCGTAATGAGCTGAACCTCTCCCAACTCGTGAGTACATGCAACATCGCCGTCACGAGTCTGTCTCAACTCGATGCTGGTTGTCAGGCGAAATATCGCAGCCAGCCTGATCTGCTCGTTTTCTCTGTGCTCAATATCTGTGCAGAGATGTTAAGTACCCCCAACGAAGGAGTTGTGTTCCGCCAGCTCGATCAGCCAGACCAGGTTGTTATGCTACATTGGGGTTCGCCAGCCTCTTTGCAGGCCGTTCTGGAACGTGTAAACACCGGACTGGAACAGACAATTCAGCGTCGTCTTCACTATGGTATTGCTTCTTGTGATGTATTTCCATCTGGCATTCCCAACGCGTATCAGGAAGCGAGCCAGCGACTATGGCGGAGAAACGCATTACAAACTCACCATAGATTCCATGCCTCATTGGACTCGTCCACAGCAACGAAAGGTCTTCGGTTATCCACAATGGAAGAACCCTTGCGATTAGCAGCGATAAGTGGTCGTGACGCTAATGTATCTACGGCTGTAGGCGAGTGGATCGATCCACTTACCCGGCTTGATACAGTTACACCGGAGCAAGTGCTCCAGTGGATTCAAGAGATGGACTGGATGCTGGGACGCTGGCTTGACGATACAGCAGGTATGTCTTCCACAGAGGAAGATGAGCAGGATAAGCTGGATGAACCATTCTTACCTTTTGCTGAGCTGCCGTTTGATCGTGAAGGCATGTTGTCTCTTCCACTCCTTCGCTCTTTGTTGGAACAGCGACTCATCGCTGCTGGAAAGGCTCTAGCAGCACAGCACCATACGAGCCATGACCCGATGAAAGAGATTGCACGTTATATGGATGCTCATTATCAGGAGGACTTGTCCCTGCAACAGATCTCTGCCCGTTTCTATCTCAGCCGCGAATATATCTCTCGCAAATTCAAACAGCAGTTCGGTCTGAACTGGTCGGAATATCTCGGGAAGCTGCGGATTAATAATGCCAAATTATTGCTCCAAAATCCTTCACTACGCATTGCCAAAATCTCAGAGATGGTTGGGTTCCAGGACGAGAAATATTTCAGTAAAGTATTTAAGAAAATGGAAGGACTGACACCTGGGGATTATCGAAAATCTCTAGATCAATAACGACTCAATCCTTTATTATCACGGCAGGGACCACACGAATATAGATCAATTCTCCCGCCAGCTCAACAATCGTCTGCGTAACAATTACAGCAGCCGTTATGGCAGCCCACTCCGCTGGCAGCGCGAGTGCCAAAGGAAGAACAACAAGGGAATTGCGTGTGGAGGCGCTGAAGATCAGTGCCCTGCCTGCACCCACATCAAGTCGGAACATACGCGCAACCATACGCGAGAATACTGGCATTACGATCATAAAGGCGACGTATATAGGAAGAACGTTAACAATAACAGCCCACTCCTCATACACCTGCCCGATCTGAGAGGCAACCACGACAATCAGCGCAAGAGCCATCAATGGGACGGGTAGCCAAGCGGTGGCATTTAATATGGCCTCGCCTTTAGGTCTGCCTTTAGATACGACCTGAGTACAGATCGCCAGCAGCAGCGGAATGACGATCAGGAACAGAAACGCCTCGGCAAATGGCCCAAGCTGCATAATCTGCGCTGCTTCTGCACCCATGAACAACCATAGATACACGGGTAACATGATCATCTGCACCACGAACAGCATGGGGGTGGAAGCAAGCATGAGTTTCTCATTTCCCCTCCCAAGCTGAGTGAATACAATAACGTAGTCAATACACGGAGTTAGCAATACTAGATAGACTCCTAACGAGACAGCAGATGTCTGCGGGAATACGAGGACAAGCAGCCATACAAGCACAGGAACGACAACAAAGTTAGCAACCAGTAATGCGCCTATAAATCGAAGATTCGAAATCGATTCTCTAAGCTGTAGAAAAGGAATCTGCGCAAACATGCTGTATAACAAACATGCGAGCACAGGTGAAACGGTATACACCAGAGCAGATCCCCAATCGGGCATGCCAAGCCCAATTCCTGCCCCCACAAGCAGAGCAGCTACATAGAACCACGTCTGTTGCTTCTCCATCATCTCTCTTGTAAACAATTTTTCTTTCCCCCGATCAATTTCTATTCATTTGAAAGGTTATGCCGTCATTGGAGTGGCAAGTGTAATAGTCATTCGTTCATTTTATACAAGAAGTCCATTATATCGGACATATTATGGATTCAACTTGCGTACATTGGGACAGACTGGGAGTGAATGTGTCACCATGAGTGACTTTTTCTAAAATTACATGATGTCTTGGATATTTTTTGCGCGCTCCTTATTAAAATGTGGGAGAACTGGGTATATTCATTGTAGACTGACCCGTGGTTCATTCATTTCTGTTCAACCAAGGAGGAAATACCATGTCACGTAATAATCCGTACAAGTGGTTAAACGCAATTGGTTTTATCGCTGTTATCATTGTGAACTACCTTTCGAATGCTCTACCTATCGGTGGCAGAACGAACAAAGAAGTGTCGGATATGTACCCTGTTCTACTAACCCCTGCGGGATACGCGTTCGCCATCTGGGGATTGATCTACCTCTTGCTCGCCGGTTTCGTCATTTACCAGTTTGTTCCGGCATCCTGGAAGCGAGATTCAATCACCCGGCTCGGATATTGGTTTCTGGCCAGCTGTGCCTTTAACGTGGCGTGGATCTTTGCTTTTCAGAACCTACAGACAGGTCTCGCTCTACTAATTATCGTACTGCTCCTACTATCCCTGATTGTGCTATATGTCAAAACACGTGCCATCACGCTACCGACAACTGCCGAAATGTGGCTTGTAAAGCTGCCATTTAGCATCTATCTCGGATGGGTGAGTGTAGCTACCATTATCAACGTTGCGGTGTTATTGTACAAAATCGGTTGGGATGGCTTCGGCATCAGCGAACCGACTTGGACAATTATTATGCTTATCGTAGGTCTTGTTCTCGCTGTACTGGTGAGTTTCCCTTATCGCGATAGCGTATATCCACTCGTCTTCACATGGGCATACATTGCCATTGCATTGAAGCAAAAAGACGTCACTTCCGTCTATTATACAGCGATTGCCTTGGCGATCGTGATTGCTCTCTACGCGGTATGGCTGTTCTTCGCCCGTAATCAGAATCGGGATTAACATATATTATTACTTACCATTAGGATGAGCTTTCTCAAATCATCCAACACGAATGCTTGATTCCTCCAAACATATCATTTCATAGTACATTGTAACTCAAAAAGCCGACTCCCTGGTCGATCAAGACCAGAGAATCGGCTTTTTATGTATTTCTTTACTTCTATAATCCGTTCTTACCAAGCTCGCTAAGCTAAGCCTAGGCTTGTCCTATTTACGGGCAATAACTTCAATCTCAACAAGTGCATCCTTCGGCAGACGAGCAACCTCAACGGCACTACGTGCTGGGTATGGCTGTGTGAAGAATGTGCTATACACTTCGTTTACAGGAACGAAATCGTTCATGTCTTTCAGGAATACGGTTGTTTTCACAACGTTGTCCATTGTCGTACCTGCGGCTTCGAGGATCGCCTTCACATTGCTCAGGGAAAGACGAGTCTGCTCTTGTACATCTGCGCCGAATTCTCCCGTTTGTGGGTTGAGCCCCAGTTGACCAGACGTGTAGATAAAGTCACCTGCATCGACAGCTTGACTGTATGGACCAATAGCGCCTGGCGCCTGATCCGTAGAAATTGGTTTTTTCATGGATTAACTCTCCTTTATGTTCGTTCTCATGCCACCATAGGGTAGCAAGTTGATGAACTCATTTTGATGCTTATTATACCACGGAAGCTTCCGTTCCAAGCACATGAATAACTTCATTGGAATAAACGTGATGACCTTTCGTCCCCACAAGCGCAATATTGATCATTGCCTGAGCAATGGTTGCCGCAGGGATCGCCCGATATTTAGCAGCCTTACCTGTCATCCACCGATCCAGCAGCTTCATGGCATACGCACCCAACTGCTCGCCAATTCTAGTCTCCTTCCGATCCCCCAGAATGAGAGAAGGACGGAAGATTTGCAATGAATTGAAGCCAAGGGCGGTTAAAGCATCCTCCATTTCCCCTTTGGTTCGGCTGTAGAACACCCGCAAATCCGAATTCGCACCCATCGACGAGATGACCAGCATCTGAGAAACGCCGTGCTGCTTCGCAAGTTTTCCTGCTTCCACAACATAGTCATAATCCACTTTACGGAAATTTTCCTGACTGCCAGCTTTCTTGATCGTTGTTCCAAGGCAACAATACAGGTCCGATACACCTGTGAACCACTGCGCTGCCTCGTGAAGTTGATCCCAATCCACGATGTGTTGCTTCAGCTTGGGATGCTCTAGCGTCAATGGACGCCTGACAAATACATGAACCTCGCGGTAGGATGAATGCTTAAGCAAACGATCTACTAATAGACCGCCGACAAGACCGGTAGCTCCGATCACTACGGCCTTCTTTTCGATATGCTCCATGATCATCCCTCCCTTTTTTATATTAAATGAACTAACGGACATTACACAGACCACACCGATAACCAAACAACCTTCTGATCATTCCTTTTTCAGTAACACCTGACGCCCCAACGTAAACGTTAAGATTAACATCGCTGCACCTACACCCATCTGGAAGCCATAGGTCGAAAACCATGTCATCGTTTCAGGCCACTTCTCCATTTTCTCATACAGCGAGCCCCCGATTAATGGCCCAAGAAAAGAAGTCACCCCAGTTAATGCTGAATACACCGCCACAAACATCGGTCGTTCGCTTTTGGGCGTATCGCCAATGGTGAAGTTAAAGGCAAGCTGGTTGAAGCCCCCCACACCAATGCCAAGAAAGATATGAGAGCAAAATAGCGCTACCAAAACTGGCATAAACGACATCAATCCCCACGATAGACAGGAGAGTGCAATAATAGGCAACGTCCAGAACAACAACGTTTTGTTGCTGAATCTCGCATTGAGATTACCCCACAGGTAAAATCCCATCATCATAACCAAGGTCTGCACTACCGTAATGATGGACACCGTCTGGTAGTTCACGTTAAGCAAATCCAGCATGACATAGGAATACAGCGGAACAATGAGAGTTTGAATGAGCAACCAAGCTGCTAAGAACAGCGTTGCCTTCAGGAACGACTGATCTTGAAATGGCTTTTTGAACATACGCCAAAAACCTTTTTCCGTGGAACGCTCGAAAGGCATATCTGGATAAAATAAATAGATGACGGTATTCGCAATCGCACAGATCCATACGGGAATGAACAAAATAAGGAAACCCGTCCCGCCTGGAAAACGATCCAGAACCATACCTCCAACAAATAAGCATACGCTTCCAAGAGCGTTCAGAATGGTGTTTCGTATTCCGAAATAACGCCCTCTGACCTTGGCAGGTACAATGTCTCCAATGAGCGATGTCCAGATCATACCGCCAATGGTATTGGCAATAAACGCTACAGTATACATCCCGATAAAAATAGATACCCACCATTCCTGCGGGAAAAGAAATGGGATAAGCCCTGTTGCACTCCACAGGATACGGTGCGCCCCAACGAATAACAGAAGCATACGCTTTCGACTGCGAATGCGCTGCATCCAATAGGCTGCACCAATCTGTGCAATGTTTACAAACGTCGTAATTGCGAGCACAAAACCAATTTGTCTTGACCCGGCTCCAAGGTACAGCAGAAATCCCGTTAAAAATGGGCCACCCAGCAAAGTCTGTAAAATGATTGCCGGTACACCCTCCCACGTTGCAATTGCTAAATTGGTACGTTGCTTCGAACCCTTACGCCGTAGTTTGCTTGCAAACGAGGGAGGGTTTACTTTGACCATCTTCTGTATGGGGATACACTCCTTAGACCAGGCTTCTATCGCCGGCCAATGCTAGTTGTCACCCCAAATTCTACTCACAGTCCAATCATTGTCAACCCATTTTTTCACGATTAAGCGGAAGGTATAACCGGAATGTACTTCCCTTGCCCTCCACGCTCTCCAACTGGATGTTTCCGTCCAGCAAACGTGCCAAATCTCGGCTGATGGACAGACCCAATCCCGTACCGCCAAATTTACGACTAATGGAGCCATCCGCTTGTTGAAATGCTTCAAATATAGACTCAAATTGATCTGCCGAGATGCCGATCCCTGTATCTTTGACCGCGAATACAAGCCAGCGTCCTGGTCTTGAGAGCTTGTTCGATTGTTCAGTACTCACCGTCAACTGCACCGTACCCTGAGGGGTGAATTTGATGGCATTCGACATCAGGTTTCGCAAGATCTGCTGAACACGCTGGGGATCTGACCATAATGTCTCGGGTACACCTTTTTTGCGCTCCATCACAAGCTCGACGCCTTTTTTCTCCGCGACCAATTGAAAGTGACTCATAACATCCTCCGTCAATTGGGCGATACTGATATCCTCCAATACGATGTCGAGTCTGCCCGCCTCTACTTTGGATAGATCCAATATATCGTTGATTAACGTTAATAACTCTTGACCAGAATGATCGATCATCGTTGCAAAACGTACGATATCCTCCTGATCCATCGTATCCGCATTCTCACTGATCATCTGAGCAAAGTTAATGACACTGTTCAATGGCGTACGCAATTCATGAGACATATTAGCGAGGAATTCAGACTTGTATTGCGAGGCGATCATCAATTGTTTGGCGCGATCCTCCAGCACGATCTGCGCTTTCTGCAATTCTTCTTTTTGCACGGATAACAACCGGTTCGTACTCTGTATAAGTAAAATGCGACTCTGTTCGTTCTGGAAATCACGCAAGATGAAGGCAAAAATAAGGCTTAGCACGATACCTGTAGGAAGTGTATACGGCATGATATGTGAGAAAAAGTATGCCGCAGGAATCACGCCTACAATCGCGATATTGATACTGTTGACCACATTAACGATGAGTGTGACAATAATGCCTTTAACGATCAGTCTGTAGCTGCTGCGTCTCATCCATATATTTAAACCCGCACACATTACACCCAGCATGGACATGTTAATAACGGCTGCCATCGTAGCATCTGTAATGCCAAACGTTAGTCTCGATAACCCGATTCCCACACCAATGAGGATGACGCTATAGGGTTGCCTATACGTCAGAACGGCAACAATGAGAGGAACATACCGAAGATCAAAAACCACTTCTTCTGTGAGCTGGAAGCCAAAAACCGTACTGATCCAACCTGCAAAAATGAGAAGCAGCACCGAACTGATCTGTTTCACCCGAGAGGAAGCACGTATTACGATGTATTTATAGAAAACACTAGCGAGATATGCAATCGTAATCAGCATTCCCATATTCAGTACGAACATTTTTGAAAATTGCATTCACTCACTCCTGTTGTCCCGACTTTACTGGCTCTACCGCCTCGTGTTCGTATGTATCTCTATCATATCATGCCCACTTCCGCTTCCGCATTTCTTATTCGTCAAAAGAATACACAAATATACACAAATCAGGATTCAATTTGTGGTCTGGACGTAGTAGAATATATTGTTGTTCAAATTTGAACTAGTTACATTGTGTGATCATGTTCGTGCCCGAACATGAATGAAAGGAGAAAGCCTGCTGTGCAATTATTAAAAAGTAAATCCTACTGGCTGTCGCTAAGCTTGATGTTATCCTTGGCTGTCATGGGAATGTTCTACGATATTCTGAATAGCCCAGAACGCGGATTCGTTGTACTGAACTCCCCGATCGACCGCATGATTCCCTTCGTGCCCGCGATGTCCATTCCTTATTTGGGTTGGTATCCGTTTGTATTTGGAGTATTGGCGTATCTGTGTGCCAAGGATCGACTCATGTATTACCGCGTCTTGTTGTCCATGAACATTTGTGTCTGGATCTGTTATCTCATTTATTTTAACTTTCAGACGATGGTTCCGCGCCCAGAGCTAACGGGTACAGGTCTCGGTGCATCTGTTCTCGGATGGCTCTACAGCCAGGATCGTCCATATAATTGTTTCCCGAGCATTCATGCGCTTCATTCTTATCTTGTCATGCGCGCTGTACTCTCTGTCCCGAGTATCCGCAAATCTATTAAACGATGGGTAGCTGGAGGGGCTGCGCTCATTATCGTATCCACACTGTTGATCAAACAACATGTCATCTATGATGCACTGGGTGCAATCATTCTCGGCGAATGCATTTTCACAATCATCACTGGCCTGGCTCTCCATCGCCGGCGCAGAAAAGAATCGAAATGGACGCAAGGGATCAGCTGATCCCCTGCTCCGACGGTTTCTGAAGATGCTGTTGCCTTCTCCACTCGTCAATAAATAAACCTGCGAAATAGGGATCCCATTGGGATCCTTTTCCTTCTTCTAGAATCATTAACGCTTTCTCATAGCTCATCCCGTTCCGATAGGGACGATCCGAGGTCATCGCATCAAATGCATCCGCTACTGCAATAATGCGGCCAAAGAGGGGGATATCGAGTCCTGCCTTACCATCCGGATAACCTTTGCCATCGTACCGTTCATGGTGGGATCTGACGCCAGGTAGAAAGTCCGCCATGGCATCAATTGGTTCGATCTGTAGCAAAATATTCTCTCCCAGCACAGGATGGGTTTTAATAATTGCGAATTCCTCTTCACTAAGTTTGCCATCCTTCAACAGAACTTCATCAGGTATACCAATCTTACCGATATCATGCAGCAATGCGGATTTGTACAATAGGTCAGCCTGCTCTTCATTCATTCCACTAAGCTTCCCGATCAGAATTGAATATTCTGCGACCCGCATGGAATGACCAGCCGTGTATTTATCCCGTGCATCCAAGGCAGCAGCTAGCGTTGAGAAATAACTCTGAAGCAGCTGTCTATTACGCTCCTGTCTCATCTCCAGCCGGTTAATCATCATATTAAATCCAGATATCAACGCAGAAAATTCATCTGCATACAAATCAGGAGCCCTTCTCCCCAGATCGCCTTCCTGGATTCGATTCATCTCTTTGGTTAGATCAGCAACAGGATCCCGTACGTCGCGGATAAGCAGCCAACTGCCCACAAGGGCGAATCCCGCCCCTAACACAACAACGAGCACCCCCAAATGATGTACTCTTTGGCAAATTCGGGGTCCATGTACTGTAACCGGATAAACGTTGCTAGAAAAAATAAAAACAATGGGAATAGCCCGATCAGTGCCGTACTTAGCTGGAACTTACGCTGAATCGACACAAGTACACGTCCCTCAAGCGAGGGCTCAACCCCATATTGTCGTTTGCCTCGACGGCGAATTTCCAGCAAGAGCGGCCTTACCGCCCGAACCGTAAGAAAATATTCGATCAGCGCATGCATCACTGCAATCAAAATAGCACATGCTGCTGCGAGCGAAACATAAAAGTAAGGGAACTCCACCCAGCCCTTGTCCAGCATCCATAGTGTTAACCCCGCAGCTGGCAGTGAGAATCCTAATAGATGTGGAAGCATGATTCGATAGATAGTCCGCCCTGGAAAACGGTGAATTTTCTCATACATGCTATCCATCTGTTCCCTCGAATGGCGCTCAGTTGTAACAAAAAAACGCCGGATTGGCATAAGCTGCACACGAAAAGCAAGCCATTCCGCACTCAGCATAAACACAAGCGAAATCAACACAATCGCTAGTAAACGTATAAATTGAATATTTGGTATTTGCAAAGTGGATACCATAACGACCGTACCCACGACAAAAACAGCCCCTAATGAACCGATGAGGTAATTTCGTAGCAAACGTAAGATAAAGGAACGGTAAACTTCCACCCAAACCCCTCACTCTCTCTGTGCAACCCACGCTACCTCGATAAGCCTGAGGCAGATTAAGGATATAGCTCATAGGATATTATCGGTTATTTGAGTCCAAAAACTTAATGATTTTAATACAATCCAAAGCGAGTCAATATTACAATATTTTCATAATCATAATTTGAAGAATCAGAGCCTATGCACATCAAAAAGACTGCTTCCTGAGAAGCAGCCTTTTGTATATCCAGAGGGAGCATTATCCTTTTATTTTAGCAGCTAAAATCATCGTACCTCGCGGCTGATCACCCAGTGCATCCGGCTCTAGCGTAATCGCTACGGTATCATAATCATTCCCTGATTCTAGGGTGTAATACACGGCCCCTGTGCCATCGTGACTTAGGAAGGTTCCGGCATTCTGCGGGGTATCCCCTTGATCAACCATACTTGAAATGCCTCTTTCCCCTCCAGCTCAGGCAAGTTCTCCGCTTGCACGACGAGATGAGTACCCTTACTGTCGATGACAATCGTTGCGAGACCCTGCGCCACAATGTCCTGCGTTGCAGGGCTAAGCTTGACGGCTTCGCCCGTCTGCATACTCTGGGCAGGCGCTAACGCTGACGCCAGCTGCTCTTGCAGCTGCGCATTCTGCGCTTGCGCCTCGGCGAGCTGCGCTTGCGCTGTTGCTGACCCGGCAGCTTGCTGCGTCAGCAAGCTGAGCTGGCTCTGCAGCTGCGCTGCATAGATCGCCAGCACCAGCGCAGCCGCCGCGAGGCCAGCGCTCGCCACGCGCCATGCGCGGCTGCCGCGCGGACGCGCGCGCCCTCCAGGCTGCAACGGCTGTGCCTGTGCAGCCTCTTCCGCCCGAGCCGCAGGCACTGCCGTTACCGGCGGCAGCCCTGGCTCGGGCTGCGCCGCCTCCCCGCGGGGCGGCGCAAGATCTGCCTGAAGCACAGCAGGTGCTTCAGGGTGCGCAGGAGCGGTGGACGGCTTCGCCCCGGCGCCCTCCTGCGATTGTCCGAGCACGTTGCCTAGCACACGTGCTCTCATGCCTGGCGGCGGTGCCACAGGTTCCGCCGCGAGTGGCAGGAAGCCCGTTACTTCCTGCAATTCCTTCACCTCTTGGCGGCAAGCATCACATTCCTTCAAGTGAGCTTCGAATGCCTCCACTTCCTCTGCTTCCAGCCCACCTAGCACATACATCGGTGCCAGATCAGACCACTCCTCATGTCGTTCTATCATGGATGTATGCCCTCCCTTCCCGTGTCTGAATGCAATTCAGCATCGGCGAGCAGCTTCTGTAGCTGTCTCATCGCAAGCCTGACACGGCTCTTCACTGTACCTAGCGGAATCCCGAATCTGCTGGATACCTCCTGTTGCGTTAACCCGGCATAATAGATCGATTCAATCACCTGTTGCTGATCACCGTTTAACTGGGATAGTGCTTCCTTAATTCGAGTGCCTTCCCATTTACGTTCTACTTCTGCTTCTGTATTCGTATATTCATCGGCATACGCCGTCAGTGTCTCTTGCTCCACCGTCGTTGTGGCTGCCCCTTTGGACTTACGCCTCAGCATGTCCACTGCAATATTGCGTGTGATCGCAAACATCCATGTGGTCAGCTTCCCCTGTGAGGCCTCATATCGTTCAGCGTTATTCCAGACACGCAAGAACAGCTCTTGAACCGTTTCCTCTGCCGTCATGGGATCACCCACGATCCGATAAGCAAAGGAATATACAGCCCGCTCGTAGCGGTCATATAAAAGCTCCAGCGCCGAAGCATCTCGCTCTGCAATCTGACGCATTAATCTGCTGTCATCCATCGATTCTGTCATCCGAGGGCCCCTTTCATTATGCTCCCCCATATTATAACCTACGTTGAAACATTTGAAGAGGATTACACTTTTGAAGATAAAATATGAAATTTTCTGAATTATTTTCATAAATCATGATATCAACTGCAATCTAAGCCATGTCTAATTAGATCATCATATTTACACGACACAATAGCTGTGTAACAAGCTCTCTTTCCTTTATCTTGCAAAAAATTACAGAGTGTGATATACTCTAAGAGTTGGTTTTAAACCTCAAATGATTTTCTGTCTTCTTTTAACCCCGGAATATTTTCTTCATGCTGCGACCGCAGCGAATTGTTCACTAACCTATGGAGATTGAAGAACCTGAATCACATGACCCGGTAATAACAGAGTTTCACAAGATTTTCCCATTCACACTGGCGCGGTCATCGGAGCCGCAAGGACAAAAGAGAGGTAGGGCTTTTGTTGTTTTGGAAGTCACTTATTCTTGAGAAGATTGAAAACATACACACACAAAGCACCCGGAATTGGGTTCCGGGTGTTTTTCCATGTCCATTATTAGCATAGGGAAATCCTCATAAACGAGAGGTACAGCAACTCCTACATCCTGTCCACTCACTTTCTCCATCCATCGGTCAGTTCATCCAATGAGACCATATACAGATGGCTGCGTTCCTTGAACAGTAACTGATCCTTTCTTCCATCCAGTACGTGTAGTTCATCCGCCTCTCCATCTACACTAACAAAGGAAAACTGCCGCACCAGACTTAGCTTATCACCATGTAGCTGTAACAAAACGTATTGCCCCTTCTTATTATATCCGCTCTGAAACAACGCTAACGTTCCATTCGTGGCGACCACATGAGAACCAGACAACCCTGTCTCAACTAGCGAAACCTGTGGCTGATCATACGGATCTGTGATCCGTCCTACCTTGAAGTCCGTGTAATAATAGAACCACACCTCCTGATCGGACACCACATTAAGTGCGTAACAATCTGCAATATCTGCCTTGGTGTTCACATAAATCTGCTGTCCCTGTCTATTCCATGCGATTAATCCAGGTGCGCCTACAGGCTCATACCACCCGAAATTTCCAAATACTCCTTCATCAAAGTAACTTGTCCATATATTCCCTTCTACACTTGTCTGCACTCGTTCGATCCCATCTCCCAGCAGCAGTTCATGCAGCAATTGGCCATCTCGATCAACAATTTTGCCATTCAGATCATAGCGATCCTGCCCGTAATAGCGGCTGCGTGCTCCAACAAGCAAAAGCTCTTCTCCAAGAGGTTGAGCATAATGCAGATTAAAATGCGACTCCAGCGTAGTTATCCCGTGTACAGCATTCTGGACGCTATCCACAATAAGTACCTTATAGACTCGTTTCTGCTGAAGATCACTTTGGACAAACATCCCACGCTCACGTTCTGGAATCTGGTCAATCAACAAGATATATAGGTTGCCGTCATAACCAAACGAAGCCGATACAAACATAAATCCATCTTCATATGCCGTCAGATCAAACACCGGTTGTAATTGTATGTCCTGAATCTTCATGCTCAGTGCTGATCTATGTATGGTTTTCGCCTTATTCATCTTCTTGGTCTTCCCTGTACTATTTGCTTTATTTGTTTGGTTTGTCTTTTTTGACATCTCAATAACCCCTTCCATCTACCCGTCTCATGTATCTAATATTGATTTTAAATCCATGTCTTGTTAGTGAGCAGGGTATAAGTATGGCGAAAACCTTCTTCCTTGGGCTTGCTCTCTAAGGTAGGGCTGACTAAGATAAATCTATGGGCACACGAGCAAAAAAAAGGCACCGATCTGCTCGGCACCTGCATTACACCATTTACACTTTATTTCGTTTCTATTTATTAGAGCCTATATATTCGTTGATTAGATTAGACAAACATCGTTTTGGAGATGATGACCAGCAGGATAAACAATACGAGTATTGTTCCCATTGAACCCCAGCTTCCGCCACCATGCTTACAAGGAGTATAACCACAATGGTGCCCTTGCATTACAGGAGCTTGGTTAGGCTGATGACCATAACCATATCCGTATCCCATAGGTACACCACATCCATAACCATATCCTTCATGACCTGTGTATTGGTATCCGTACATATGCTCATGACCTCCCATTTGTCCATATACGTGTCCCTGTCCGTTCGGTGAGTTTGGTTTTACTTCGCTCATCGTTCATTCCTCCTTAGCATTTGCCTACACCCCTAAGCTATGTATTTAGCCTACCTCTGGACCGGGCGAAAGCCTTGTTTTTGACAAAATGGGCACTTTGTTTGGTCATATCCGTCTTGATTATCACGTCATTTATCGAAAGCTTGTCCACTAAAAAAACTCCACCGGTTACCCGGCAGAGTTCTTCATCATTATACCCAGAAGGATTTAGTGATGATTACGAGGAGAATGAACAAAACCAGGATCGCACCAGTGGATGTCCAGCCGCCGTATCCTACGCCTCCAACTACTTCGCTCATTGTGAATCCTCCCTTATTATTAGAATATTAAGATCATGGAAATGTTTTAAACGAGGAATGCCTTAGTGATGATAACCAACAGAATGAACAAAACCAGAATCGCACCAGTAGACGTCCAGCCGCCGTATCCACCTACAACTCCACTCATGTAAAACCCCTCCTTCGATTTGAGGTACAGTTCACTATATGCAACAGTGCCTCTCTAGACCGGGCTCTATGTAAAAATGGGCTGATCCCTACAGAGGGCTATCCAATATACGTAATCACTTCATGCCTTCTGGAATGGGCTGGCTCCGAGCATGTATGTATTGGAGACTTATTTAAGCTCTTGATAGTGCACATATCAGCAACACTTGGTTCCACAGACTTATTTTCCTGATTCACGCCGTTCTTCCACATTAAGAATAATTAACAATCATCTTTTCTAATTTATTCCACTTATATCGAGTTACCTTAACGGTATCTTTGTGAGGATATTTTTATAAATAGTGTTAAAATTACCTTTTTGGTAATTATACTTTCTCAATAATTTAGTAATGTTATTATTTTGCTATTAACATAGGAAGGAGAGATTATGTCAACACTGGGTGAACGCATCAAACATTTAAGGGAACTTAAGGGGCTGTCTCAAAAGGATTTATCAGAAAAAACACAGCTCACTATAGTTCAATTGTCCCGGTACGAAACTAACCATAGAAAGCCAGACCCTGATGCCTTGTCTCGTTTGGTAACAGTTTTGGAGACAAGTGCCGATTATCTTATCGGTCTAAACTCAGAACCATTGAAAAGCTCAACTAGGGAATTAAACGCGAAGTTTTCCTCTTATATGAGTCATCCTATCTATGGTGTCTTTTTAAAAGAGTTTCTCGACGCACCAGATCAACTTAAGAATGAGACTAAACATTTTTTTGAATTTATCACGCACAATTATGAAGGATTAGAATCAAAGCAAGATCAAATACAAGACGATATTAGAAAAAATCCCATCCGATGGGGAACACACTAGGAGAAGTTAGATACATGAAAAAGCTTATTTCAATTTTAGCCTTAGCTGCATTGCTTAGTGCATGCGGTAATACAGAAACACCAAAAACAGCCGATACTACAACTCCAGAGACAACTGCTGCGACTGAAACTGCCCCTGTTGAGACGGTCTCTGCTGAAGCTACTAAGTTCGCTACATATAATGGGGAAGGTTTCTCATTCTCATATCCAGAAGACTGGAAAAGTGTAGATACTAGCCAATGGAATGCACCAGCAATAAAAGCTGCGTTCTCGGATCAATCATCATCAGCCCAATTTGCAGATAATATTAATTTCACGATTGAAGCAAGTGCATCCGGTTCAGTTGATCCTGAAGAATTCGCCAATAACACGGCTAACTATTATTTGCAAAATGGTTCCTCGATCGGTATCTCTGAGTATAAAAAGACTAACTACACCAACAAACCTTACAAAGAATATAACGCAGGTATTTTAGAGGGAACATATAAAAATAACACTGGCACAGAAGTGGTTCTTGTTCAATATATGATTCCGTCCAGTACAGATCTCTACAGCATGACGTTAACTTATGCCAAGGATTCTTACGACCAAGATGAAGTGAATCAAATCATCGACTCCTTGAGCATTTCTGCTTCTCTGGATCAAACGCCAAATGCTAACGCTGCTGGAGTTGCTGTTGCCGATTTTTTCAATAGCTTAACGCCATATGTCACATCTGATACAGGTGTATTAGATCAAACTTCTTATGATTTCTTCGCAAAACATAGCGATCTATTCCCTGCAAGTACTGCAGAACTTCGCAAAAATGTAAAAGGTCTCGTAGACTCAAACGTAACGACTCGACATCTGAATAAAAATGTAGCCAACTATTACGAAAAATTTGTGAAGGTTAGTGGGCAAGTCGTTCAAGTCGAAGAAGATAATTCTCTGGGTTCAACGTTCTCTATCGTTCTCGTTATGGATGATAATGGAAACTATATTACAGCATTGTACCCTGCAACAACTGGAGATTTGCTTGATGGAGATTTTGCTACAGTAATCGGTTTGCCTATTACGAACTACTCCTTCCAGAATGTTGGTGGCGGCTTTACTAATTCCACTCTCATTGGGGCTTCTTTGGTAGTAGCAGACTAAATACAGTATTTGAATCCCCAACCCTTAGGGCTGGGGGATTCATTTTTATTAAGCGAAACGTGCTTTGGTTTCTAAAGGGAATTGGTTACGAGAAAGTTTATATTGGTGAGTAGCCTCATGTGAAAATTAATTCGGGCGTTGTGGCATAGATGCGAGCTTGTCATTCACCGACTGCAGCTTCTGTATGCTTGAGGCATCTGGCTTATCACGACGATCATCAATCTTGACGGAAGTGGAGACGCGCTGGGCGCCTGATAGAAACGGAGCTTCGTGCAGAGCTGCAATCGCCGTGAAGACTTCGTTAAGCGGCCCTTCGATAATGGTGCTCATTGAGGTAAGTTGATATGTAATGCCCCGCTGATGTTCCAACACCTTCTGCATGTCTGCGACATAACTGCTCAGACTCGTCGTGCCTGTTCCAATTGGAATGACTGTTACCTCTGCTATGGCCATGCTGCTTCGCCTCCTCTGGGCATCCGTGAACAACCGTTGCCGCTGAATTTAGTCTATTGGAATCAATTGAGAGTTTATGAAATTGATTCGTTTTTGACTGATTTTATTCTACCAGTTGAATACGTAATAATTCAAACTGACGTGTTCACGTCATTCAATTTCGGCGAAATTTTTTTTGAAGAATCTTCAAATCTTCCAGACCTTTTCCTTTGCGGAATCTCGGCATTTTTGGTATACTCGGAATTACGTTTCACGGTGTCTACCCTGTTTACAAACACTATATGTTGGGTTACAGTATTCTAACAGCAACAAAATGTAGTGAAACTGGATTACCCCGCTTCGATTAGTCATCTTCTGCCTTCTCGTGAAAAACAGGATGAAATCACCTTCAAATGCACGTCCCTGTAGGTGTAAATCGCTTTCTCGAAACAGAGTTGACGTAGAGGTTAACGGGGCTGTTTGGACTGCACCCGGCACCTCAAATTACAGGCACGTCTCTATCAGACCAAAGCTTACATACAGCACCCTGTTCTGTCGAATTAGGAAAAATGTGACAAGCAGGAAGTCAGAGCATCCATGGGCATTTTCAGCCGCAAGGCAGGGAGAATGCTTTTTATATGACCATGGTCTGCATTTGTGCTGCATTTTGACTCTGTTTTGAGCGCTTCTACGCCTTGACCTGTTACCGCCGTTCAGTCCGCAGTATGTAATTGATATGTTCTATCACCGCAAGAAAACACTCAATTCTTTATATAAAGAATTTCTCCAATTTATCTCTTAAACATGCGAAAGCGAGGAATATTCATGCCACAAGTTGTGACCAAGCCGAACAACCGCCAGCTTGCCTTTGACGATATGCGTATCTCTGTATACGCCGACCGTATTCTGGGTGGACTAGACATGCTGGACAAGGAACGTCTGGTAAAAGGAGTGACGAGCAAGCTCCGCCGTGATGAAGTTACCGGGGACGAGATCAGTAATGCTTTTATGATGAGCGCACTGGAGCTCGTAACCAAAGAGGAGCCAAACTGGAAGTTTGCAGCTGCACGCTCCCTACTTACTTCTCTATACAAAAAAGCGGCAACCAACCGTAGATATAAATCTTATCCGGACGAGCCTTACGGTGCATTCCACCCTCTCCTCGTAGATCTTGTGAAGAAAGGGATCTATCGCGAAGAACTGCTCGAATGCTATAGCAAAGAACAGATTGACGAGTTGGCGGAATGCATTGACTACCGCAACGATCTGTTGTTCGACTACATCGGCTTGCTCACATTGGCAGAACGTTACCTCGCTCACGATTTTGATGGAAAAGTGATGGAATTGCCTCAAGAACGTTACATGGTTATTGCGATGTACCTGATGCACCAAGAGCCTGCAGACAAACGGATGGATCTAGTTAAAGAAGCCTACTGGGCTATGAGCAACATGTACATGACGGCTGCTACACCAACGATGTCCAATGCAGGTAAAAAGGTAGCCGGACAACTGTCCAGTTGCTTCATCGACACGGTTGACGACTCCCTCGAAGGAATCTTCGATTCCAACACAGATGTTGCACGTCTAAGCAAAATGGGCGGCGGCATCGGCGTGTACCTCGGTAAAGTCAGAGCACGTGGTTCGGACATCCGCGGTCACAAAAACACAAGTTCAGGCGTTATCCCTTGGATTCGCCAACTGAACAACACAGCAGTTAGCGTAGACCAACTCGGAACTCGTAAAGGTGCGATTGCCGTATATCTGGATGTCTTCCACAAAGACATTCTGGCATTCCTTGACCTGAAGCTGAATAATGGTGACGAGCGGATGCGTGCGCATGACGTATTCCACGGTGTATGTCTGCCTGACTTGTTCATGGAACGTGTAGCAAGCCGCGGCGAATGGAATCTGTTCTGCCCACACGAAACGAAGAAAGTTATGGGCTGGAAAGACGAGAATGGTCGTGCTCTCGGACTTGAAGACTTCTATGACGAGTCCTTCGGCGAAGGAACATTCCGTCAGAAGTACGAAGAGGCTGTTAATCACCCACTATTGTCCCGGATTACGGTTCAAGCGATTGACATCATGAAACGTGTAATGAAATCCCAGCTGGAAACAGGCACACCATACATGTTCTACCGTGATACGGTTAACCGTTCTAACCCGAACAGCGCTCATGGCATGGTTTACTCTTCCAACCTGTGTACCGAAATTATGCAGAACCAATCTGCTACTGTAGTAGAAAAGGAAGAACTGGTAACGAAAGACGGACAAACACGTATCGTTATTTCCAAAGTACCTGGCGACTTCGTTGTCTGCAACCTGAACTCCATTCACTTGGCACGTGCCGTGCCTCATAATGTGTTGGAGCGTCTGGTACCCATCCAGGTTCGTATGCTGGACAACGTCATCGACATTAACAATATTGAAGTACTGCAAGCCCAATACACGAACAGTCAATACCGTGCAGTCGGTCTGGGAACATTCGGACTCCATCACTTGCTTGCGCTTGAAGGCATCCGTTGGGAGTCTGAAGAGGCTGTTACGTATAACGACAATCTGTATGAGAAAATTAACTACCTTCTGGTTAAAGCCAGCATGGAGTTGTCCAAAGAAAAAGGACATTATCCGAAATTCAAAGGCTCTGACTGGGAAAGTGGTAAATACTTCGACCAACGCGAGTACACTTCCGGTGAGCGCGTAGGTGAATTCGTAACGACAGAACAATGGAAAGACCTGCAAGCTGAAGTACAACAAAACGGGGTACGTAACGCTTGGATGTTCGCCATTGCACCAAACGGATCGACTTCTATTATTGCCGGCTCTACAGCCAGCATCGATCCATTGTACGAACTGTTGTCTTATGAAGAGAAAACAACATACAAAATTGCAAACCCGGCACCGGATCTGTCCGACAAAACGATCTGGTACTACAAAACAGCCTTCCTGGTGGATCAGCATGCTTCCATTAATATGGCTTCTGCTCGCCAACGTCACGTTGACCAAGGCCAAAGCTTCAACCTGTACGTTCGTCCAGACATCAAAGCGACGGAGTTCCTGGAACTGCATTTGCACGCTTGGAGAGCTGGCTTGAAATCTACGTATTATGTGCGTAGCCGTGCATTAACGATTGAAGAATGTGATTCTTGCGCAAGCTGATTAACTAAAGGAACTATTTACACTGACCACTCCGATGACAGAACAACCTTCCGATCACTGTTATCCCCAGATTTCTTCTGATCCCTTTTGCTAAAAGGGGGAAATCCGGGGATAAAGGCGAACGCTCCGCTTCTTCAGGTTTTTTCTGTCCTCTCCGTTCTCGTGTAAATGTTTAGTTAAAACTGTCTTCGCAAATATTTACCAGACATACGATGACCACCAGGGCATCCTGTTTTGAATGCAAAATAGCGTTGCCCTGGTACTTTTTTTGCCTAAAACCGATCACAACATCACTTGCGATGTTGATATAGATGTTTTACTACAATAATTATTTAAAATTTTCACATCAACGAAGAAGAGAGAATATAGAAATCAGAAGGTTATTCTGTCAGCTTAGTTACACAGTGAATATTTCTAAGGAGTGAACGGATTATGCAAGTACAGAAAATTTTCAATACCGAAGCCCCTAACCAATCGACACGTATCATTGAAGGCGAATGCTCAGGGATCTTGAACTGGAACGACATTCGTATGCCTCACATGTACAAATTGTACAAAGTGTTATTGCTTAACCACTGGATCGCGGACGAAATTCCGATGTCCAAAGATGCCTCACAGTTTGCGCAACTGGAAGAGGAAGAGAAACGTACATTCAAAATTAACATCTCCCTACTCGCTGTTCTTGATTCCATGCAGACGATGTTTGTTGGTGATGTTAAACGTTACTTTACCGACTCTTCACTTGAAGCGATCTCTGCAATCATTGGACAACAAGAGGTTGTTCACAACCAATCGTATTCTTACGTTCTGTCTTCCATCGTATCTGACCAAGAGCAAAAAGAAATCTTCGAATACTGGAAGCATGATCCGGTATTACTGGATCGCAATCGGTTTATCGCAGACATCTATCAAAGCTTCCGGGATGAGCCGTCTCCACAGACGTTCTTCCAAGCGATGGTTGCCGATCTGATCCTTGAAGGTATCTTCTTCTATAGTACATTCGCCTTCTTCTACAATCTGGCCCGTGACCAGAAAATGATGGCGACAAGCCAAATGATCTCTTATATTCAGCGTGATGAGAACCAACACTGCTACTTCTTCGCAGAAGTGTACAAGCAACTGTTGATCGACTTCCCAGAACTGAACACACCAGAGAACATGGAATACGTGTACAAAACGATTGACCGTGCGGTTGAGCTCGAAACGAACTGGGCACACTACACGCTCAGCAACGTTCGCGGCATTGACCTGAATGAGCTGGAAGATTACATCAAGTACATCGCTAACAAACGCCTGCGTCTGATGGGTATGGAAAAAGCGTATGAAGGCGTTGATGTAAACTGCATGCCTTGGATCAAACCATTCTCCGATGAAGCGCTGAATGCAACCAAAACAGACTTCTTCGAAGCTAAATCGCGGAATTACGGTAAAGTCGGCGACGACAACGGATTCGACGATCTGTAAAAGGTAGTTTAAAAAGTTCGATTTTGATTACGACACATGCCTAGCGGCATGATCAGCATCGAATATGGAATTCACCCGAATATGCCTAACGGCATTACCAAAACACTCTCTTAGTGGAAGCCTTCACGGCGGTCTGCTGACGGGAGTGTTTTTTTGACTTTAGACCTTGTACAATGTACATATACAAATTAAGGAAGACTCCGCATTTATAGAAATGAGGTGTAATGATGGAAAGAGAACTGCTAGAACAGCTGAACATCTGGCATGAACAGGACGAGTACAAGCGCATTATAGAGCATATTCATAACATCCCGGAATCTGACCGTAGTTACGAGCTAGTTGGTCAACTGGCGAGGGCTTATAACAATACGGGACGATACCGGGAGGCAATTGAGCAGTTACTATCTGTTCATGAGAGAGGAACCAATGATCCGCTCTGGCAATACCGTTTAGGGTACGCATATGCCTACATTGCGAGTTATGAAAAGGCATTATTGGCTTTTGAGCGAGCGAACGAACTTTTGCCACATGACGATTCTACGCTGGAGTTCCTCGAATTGCTCAGACCCAAAGCGGCAAAGATGCAACAGGACCTGCAACGATATAAAGCGGAACGAGATGAATGGGAACGTCGTGGGACATTGAATCACCTTAGAGCCGCCTCTGGAACCTACGCTCCTGCATCGTTCTGGGAGCAGAGCGATTATGCGTTAGATAACCATGTCTCCGAGCCTTTTGACGAGGAAATGATTGGTTCGATTGAGCGGGAATTAGGGTACAAGCTGCCTGCTTCCTACATTCAGCTGATGAATACCCAAAATGGTGGCGTTCCAACGCTCACTGCATTCCCTACTCAAGGAGCAACTTCCTGGGCCGAGGATCACATTGCGATTACAAGCATCCTGGGTATTGGACGGGATAAAATGTACTCCCTGGGCGGGGAATTCGGAAGCCGGTTCATGATTGAAGATTGGGGATACCCTGATCTCGGAATCGTGATCTGTGATTGTCCATCAGCAGGTCACGATGTTGTAATGCTGGATTATCGGTTCTGTGGCCCGGAGGGTGAGCCCTGTGTAGTTCATGTCGATCAAGAAGATGACTACGAGATTACATACCTGGCTGCTA
This sequence comes from Paenibacillus sp. DCT19, assembly GCF_003268635.1. Lineage (NCBI taxonomy): Bacteria > Bacillati > Bacillota > Bacilli > Caryophanales > Paenibacillaceae > Paenibacillus > Paenibacillus sp. DCT19. Next base: position 548,645 of record NZ_CP029639.1, on the reverse strand, counting down.
ATTTTGAAGCATTTGTACGTGGGCTGGTTGATCCCGACACCTTCGAAATATTCGATGAAGACGAACAAGACAATTAACCTATTTCCAAGGAGGGGCAGCTAATGCCATCGACACTAAAAGAAGAACTTGCACCGTTTATATTTATTGATGCACAGACGGGTTCCTATTCTGTTATTTTGAATGTAGGTACGTATAAGCAAGAAGTCTTTGAATCACGTGCCGACGAAGGGTTTGAGGGCAATGGTTACGATTGGGCTTCCCTTGCAGCCGTGTTTCTCGAAGAAAAAATGCCCGAGTTAGTAGCTGTAATTCATTTTGATCCTGAAGCCGACATGTTCTGTGTCTACTCGGATAACAAGGATGCACTTATAACGTTCACCCGAGGGTTCAAACAGGCCTGTGAACAGCATGATCTCATTCATGACCTGTTCTCCAGAGCTGAATTGGACTAAGGAGTAGTCAGGAGGTTTCTATGACAACTCGTATTTATTTTGCCACCAATTTACTTGGAGAAATAGCAGAGAAGGATTTACAGAAGGCGCTAGACTACCTCAACCTCGGCACACTCATCCATTATCGCCGAACGGCTGAAGGGGTTATGGGACAGACATTGCATATCCACACTTCTCAGGGTGAGTATATCCTCAAAGGCAATCCGTTATATAACGGACAGCTTCAGGAAGAACAGTTTTTCGTAGAGCAGCTAGCAGAGCACACTACTATTCCTGTCCCTATCCCCTATCAGATTCATGAGGAGACAGAACTTCTCGGTTGGAGTTATGCCATTATGCCAGAATTACCGGGACAGCATCTGCATGATCCTGCCTTGCAAGCATCGCTGAATCCAGACGAGGAAAGGCAGATTGCCAGGATGCTGGCACATACACTCGCCGAACTCCATCACTGGAAGGTGCCAAATGCAGGGGAGTATGATCCGGTAGCTGAGCGAATTGTACCTTTTGCAGGAACGTATTCGGACTGGTTATATGGCGCGATTGATTACTGGTTACAGGATGCTACCCAATATTCTAGAATTACCGATGAGGATATACACTGGGTGGACGAGCAGCTAAGTCAGGCTAGGTCTGCTTTTGAAGCCATGTCGGTCTATAGTTTTGTCATGGGTGATTATAAGTCCGAGAATTTGGTCATGGAGAAGCAGCAGGAGGCGCCTTATGCATGGCAGATTAGTGGTTTATTCGATTTTACGACTTCGTATTTTGGAGATGGCACCGCCGATCTGACCAAAATAACGGCTATGTATCTTCGCCATCGTAAGCCTGAGCTAGCTCAAAGCTTTCTATGTACTTACCGACAGCTGATCTGTGCTGAGGATGTGAAACGGTGTCAGCATTTTGCTGAACGCCTGCGAATCCATCTTCTATATCAGCGCATATTGGTATGGGGTGAAGCCAAAGCGACTCAACAAGTCACTTGGGATGCAGATCTACCTTTTGCCACATGGGCACAGCAGTATATTGACTCGGTTATTGCCCTGCTGGACTAATTGAAAATATAGTATATATACCAGAAGAATATGGTTAGTATTAGGTCTGGAAAAATAAATGTGAAAAACCGGCAGAACGTTGATAGACTCTCACGTCCTGCCGGTTTTTTAAATGGATCTATTTTGCTAGGAGCTTAAAGTTAGAAGTGTTGCTCCTGTTCTCTACTTTCTCTTGTACTCTTACTTGTACTGTTACGTTTACTTGCCAATGTACAAGTCCGTCCAGAATTAAACTTGCTGTACCGGGGCTTCCTGATGTTTCTGTAAGAATTCCAGCATGCGCCGATACACGAGAATCTCATTCTCTTTACGAGAGAAGCCATGCCCTCATCGTCCAACACCAGATACTCGACGTCTAGACCCTTCTGCTGCAGCGCCTCCACGATCTGATCTGACTCTGCCTTCACGACTCTAGGATCATTAGCTCCCTGGATAACCAGCATTGGGTTCACCATCTGATCCAGATAGGTAATTGGCGAATCTTTTGTTAACCGTTCGCGGTCACGCTCGGCATCACCTAACCACTTCTCCATCACGGGTTTCCAATCCTCAGGGACGGATTCCAGGAATGTGAACAGATTACTTGGGCCAAAAATATCAACGGCTGCTCGGAACAGCTCCGGATGGCGACCTGCGAGAAGCAACGTCATGTAACCCCGTAACTACCACCTACAACAAACAGGCGATCTGGTGAGGAGATGTTCTGGTCAAACAACCACTGAATCCCAGCAACACAATCCAGTCTTGGTCCTTCGCCCCAATCACGTTCCACCATCTTGATGAATTCAGCTCCATAACCGGAACTTCCCCGGAAATTAGGTGCAAAAATATGGTAGCCCTGAGCTAACATCATCTGGAACATCGGACGGAAAAACTTCGACTCCGAGGCTTGAGGCCCTCCGTGCGGCCAAAATACCGTATATCCATTTGCCAGCTCTGCCTTGGATTTAAACAACAGGGCTTCAATCTCCAGCCCATCATACGAGTTATAGCGGATCACGTCTGGATATACCAGATCATCAGGACTCAGCCCAGTCACCCGATTATTCGTCAGGGGTTCCCATGAGTTGCTGCCCGCAGGCAATCGATAAATGTTATGTGGCTGAATAGCTCCACGTCCAAGGATATACAGATTACCTGATTGGCTCACGGTCGCCTGCGCAATCGTATCTAAAGGCATGTCCACCCGCCGAGGCGTAGCGTCCTGTTTGCCCAGGATGTACATCCGGTTCTCCGTGCCCGTAAGTGTCCATAGATATAACGTTTCGGTTTCTTTGTGCCAACGAAATCTCTCAACATCTTCACCTTCGATTTTAACTACCGGACGGAATTCACGAGTATCTAGATCATACTCCGCAATATAGGAATACGCCTCGTTATCATTGGTGAGCATCAATAGACGTTTATCATCCACATAGATGACAAAAGGTACCTGACTCTGCCGCTCTGACACAGGTAAAATGTCCTCGATCTCACCATCTCGATGCAGATGCGCTGTCTGATATGTATTCGAGTACATTTTCACAATGACAAAGCTCTTCTCATCTGGACTCACCGCAGCCAAGCTGTTGGACACCTCTTCCCCGCTATGGAGCAATACATCCTCACCCGTAGCAAGATCAAGACGACGAGAATTCAGATAATTCGGATTGCCAGCACTCGTAAAATAGTACAGACGCTCCCCATCTTCGGATAGATGAGCAAAGTAACAGCGGTCATTCGGCTCTGCAGGTACTATCGGCTTCGGTACCCCGCCCTCTGGCGGAATGGCATATAAGTGATAACTCTCGTTGCCATCACGATCAAATGCAGTTAAGATATAACGCCCCAGTGGGTCGGGCTTAATAAACATGCTGCTCTGATTCAAGTATGTCAGCGGATAAGGAAACCCTCCCGGCAGATCCATCGCCCAAATATTGGGCTGACCATTCAAGTTGCTATCAAAAAACAAACGTGTCTCATCACTCGATACGGCAAAATGACTTATCCGGTAGGATTGAAAATACTGCTCTACATCTGGTTTAGGAAATTCAATCATGAGAAACCTCCTTGAGAATGTTTACACATTGAGATTGAGATCGGACATTGACATGGCAACTCGTTTATTGTGGAATGGAAAATATCTAACAGTGGTAAAATAAGGTGGTTAAATCCATATTATAGGTGACCTATGACTTACACAAGAGATGTGTAAGCTATTTTCAATCCAACTTTTCTATACGTAATCTTTATATGTCTTTACCAAGTTGTAAATGAGATCCTACTTGAGTGTTGGAACTTAAGTGTTGGACGTTCAATTATTCCGTATAAAAGGTCATGTGTGGTTTGTCCTCACGGTAATATTCCAGCCTACGCTGCAGGTTCCCGGTGTGCAGTTCGAACAGGTGCCCATCGAGATCAGTAAAATAAACGGACAATGCGTCCTTCGTATCCCTCGGTCTGCCTGGTAAAATGTTCGCACCCGCTTCCCGCAGCTGTTGTACAGATGCATCAAAATCCTCTTCTGTAACGGTAAAAGCAATATGTGTATACGTTTGTTCCGTATAATTGCGAATGACATCTTCCTGATTCAAAGCGATCCACAAACCTGCCAGCTCAAAATAGGCTAGCTTACGTCCCTTCACCTGAATGCGAGCACCAAGCGCCCGCTCATAGAATGTGATGGACTTTTCGAGATTGGATACAGAAAAGCACAGATGGTTAATCCCTTGAATGTTCATTGACACCTGACACCTCCATCGTATGATCAACATCTCATCTTACACTTCATTTACGGAGCTACATGGAATAATTGTATATCCTTATTATGGTATATTCCGCATGCAAAAAACAAATGATTCCTGATGAATACCGCACCTTCTTCTGGGCGAATGCATAGGTTATCCGTATCAATGAACGTTCGAGGAGGATGTGCTTTCATGAATCCCGTCTATCCTTTTTATGGTGAGAAAACGGTGTGCAAGGAACAAAAGCTAGCTTTTCCACCCCAGCATCAGGATCAACAGCCCGGTCTCGAAACCTTAATGGTACCCGAACCGATCAGCGAAGATCCCGCTTATATTGGCAGCTGCAAATTAGAAGGCAAGGTGGCTATTATTACGGGGGGCGATAGTGGGATTGGAAGAGCGGCAGCTATTGCTTTTGCCAAAGAAGGTGCAGACATAGCCATTGCTTATCTATATGAACGAACCGACGCCGAGAGGACCCGTGTACGAATTGAGGAATTGGGACAGCGGTGTCTGCTGATTGAGATTGATCTCAGGCTAAAAAAGAACTGCGAAGCGGTTATTCGCACAACGATGGAAACGTTCGGAAAAATTGATATTTTGGTCAATAACCATGGGGTGCAGTATGTACAGCCTAGCATTGTCGATATTACAGAAGAACAGCTCTACCACACATTTCAAACGAATGTGTTTGCCTATTTCTTTCTGATTCAAGCGGCTCTCCCCCATCTATGTAAAGGCGCATCGATCATTAATACAGCTTCCATCACAGCGTACAAAGGTAACGTGCAGTTAATTGACTACTCTTCCACCAAAGGTGCTGTCGTCTCACTGACCCGTGTACTCTCTCAATCGCTCGCCGCGCAGGGGATTCGGGTAAACTCAGTTGCCCCGGGGCCAATCTGGACACCACTCATTCCTGCCAGCTTCTCTGCTGAAGATGTGCAGGTATTTGGGACAGATACACCGCTGGGTCGGGCTGGTCAGCCCTACGAGCTTGCGGCTGCCTATGTCTACCTTGCATCCCGGGATTCCTCCTATGTCACAGGCGAGTGCATTCATGTGAACGGCGGCGATATGGTAACCACATAAGACAATCTGATAGAAGCTGTGTAATGCGTGATGGGAGCTATGCGCGTTGCACAGCTTTTGGTTGTGTGCATCGAACAGGCTACAGCTGTGTACTTCTGGCACGCTGTAACGTTGATGTCAGAGTGAATTTGGCTCCATTAGCAGGATATCCCATGTTCCGTTGCGAAGAGGGTTAGGAGTGATTATTCGGTAATACCGGAACATGACATCTTGTGACAAGGAGCTGACGTCTGATGCATTTTGATCCACTCTATCAACCGTTCCCCTCTTACCGTGTACCTGTCTATGCCAAACAAGGCATGGTTGCCACATCACAGCCCCTCGCGGCACAGGCTGGTCTTGAGATATTGAAAAAAGGCGGCAATGCCATTGATGCCGCCATAGCAACTGCGGCAGCACTCACCGTGCTGGAGCCAACCTCCAATGGCATTGGAGGCGATGCCTTTGCCCTCGTCTGGACAGAGGGCAAGCTGCACGGCCTGAATGCCAGTGGCCCTGCGCCTCAGAGCATTTCGATTGGGGCGCTTCAAGCGGCAGGCCATACGGAGATGCCGAAGCTGGGGTTATTCCGGTGACGGTGCCTGGCGCACCGGCGGGTTGGGCTCAGCTGAGCCGTCGTTTCGGACGGCTCACGCTGGCGGAAGCGCTGGAACCTGCCATCCGCTATGCGGAGGAAGGTTATCCGCTTGCGCCAGGGCTGGCCCGCCACTGGGCACGGGCAGCCGACATCTATGCACGCCAGGGGAATGCCGAGGCAGGGCGTGCGTGGTTTGAGACATTTGCACCGGACGGGCGCGTGCCCGCCGCTGGCGAATTGTGGCGCTCGCCGGATCATGCGGCAACGTTGCGCCGAATTGGCGAGAGCGAAGCGCGAGACTTTTATGAAGGAGAACTGGCCGAGCGCATCCATAACTTTATAGCAGAGCATGGTGGCTATCTGACAAAAGAGGATCTCGCGGCGTTCAAGCCAGAGTGGGTTGATCCAATCTCGGTCTCCTATCGGGGATATGATGTATGGGAGATTCCACCGAATGGTCAGGGATTGATTGCCCTCGCTGCGCTCAATCTGTTGAAGGGTTATGATTTTGACGAGAAGGAATCCGTTCTCGGTTATCATCGACAGCTCGAAGCGATGAAGCTGGCTTTTGCCGATGGAGAGAAGTACATTACGGAAGAACGTAAAATGGACGTAACGGTGGATGAGCTGTTGTCTGAAGCCTATGCGGAAGAACGGCGCAAGCTCATTGGTGATACAGCACGTGCACCGGAAGCAGGTGATCCACGCGCAAGCGGAACGGTATACCTCGCGACAGCCGATGGTGAAGGCAATATGGTTTCCTTTATTCAGAGTAACTACATGGGCTTTGGCTCCGGACTCGTTGTACCGGGTACAGGCATTGCGCTGCAAAATCGCGGACATAATTTCTCGCTGGATGCGAGCCATGCCAATGCACTAGAGCCTGGAAAACGAACGTATCACACGATTATTCCGGGCTTTCTCACGCGGGGCAACGAAGCGGTTGGGCCATTTGGGGTCATGGGTGGGTTCATGCAGCCGCAGGGTCATGTGCAGGTTGTGATGAACACAGTCGACTATCATCTGAATCCGCAGGCCGCACTGGATTCCCCTCGCTGGCAGTGGATCAAGGCCAAAACCATTCTTGTAGAACCAGACTTCCCGCAGCATATTGCACAAGCACTCGCCCGTAAAGGGCATGATATCCAGGTGCAGGTCGATCCGTCCCAGTTCGGTCGCGGTCAGATCATCTGGCGTAACCTTGACAATGGGGTATTATGCGGAGGAACGGAAAGTCGAGCAGATGGCACCATTGCCGCATGGTAGTAAACCTTGCGTCGATCATTCGGTGTGCTCGTGATGCAGGATGGATGAATATGAGTAATGAACTGGCACATCATATTCATAAGGCAAACTGTCAATCAGAGCCAAGTAGAGATGATTCATATGATCTCTGCTTGGTTTTTTTCGTTTTCCTGTAGTGTCTCTTATCACTCCGAAAGGAGCATATTTTGTCTGAATTACGTTACAGTGCGTGTTCAAAAAGGTCGGTTTTCAGTACCGAGAAGATGGAATGAAGATAGAAATGGAGTAGCGGAGCGTAGGCAAAACTACGTGAGCAACGGACATTTCGGCTGAATTTCATCTTCGATGCTGAGATGCCTTCAGGCATCCATCGTAATCAAAAGCGGACTTTTTGAACAACCTCTTACAGGTAAGAAACTATTTTGCAAGCATATCGGGTTAAGTCTAGAGAACGTGACGCAGCAAGCAGCCAACTGGTGGCGGAAGATATCCTTAAATGAGATGTAAGACACTCCCTAGTTTTACATCAGCAAACAACTTGTATAAGCGTATAACCATATGGTTACGTCAAGAAATGTAAATCAAATGTTTAATTCATGAAATTAGGTTATATTTTCGTAAATTTTCAGTACATACCATAAAACACAGTGCATCTCTATCCGATATAGATAAGGGGAAATACTCCCTACCTATATTATTTTATCCGCAATATCTCTCGGTTAGATCTTTTTCCAATGTATTGCAAAAAGACACTACAATCAAACTTTGTCATGACAGAAATGAGGGTATCACACATGAAAACAAACCATACCACCCGCGTAGGGTTCACCATGATTCTGATCCTAATGGTGTTCGTTCTGGGAGCATGCTCAGCAAATCCTACATCAACGGCAACGGAAGCCAGAACGAAGGTTGGCATCGTGATGACGGAAGTTGGTCTGGGGGATCGCTCCTTCAATGATGCTGCGTTTGATGGGCTTGTTCGAGCGAGGGATGAGAATAGCATTGTCTTTGACTATCGTGAACCTAATGAGAAGCTGACTGCTGAAGCTTCCTTTGAACAATTTGCCGAAGCCAAATTCGACCTGATTATCGGTCTTAGCGATACCATTCAAGCCGATATGGAAAAAGTAGCGACGAAGTACCCTGATCGACAATTCCTGCTGATTGACAGTCAGTCCGAACTGCCCAACATTGCCTCCATCTCGTTCCGGGCAGAAGAAGGTAGTTATCTCGCAGGCATTATTGCCGGGATGGCGACCACGGAAGATCATGTTGGCTTCTTAGGCGGCATGGAGATTCCTGTGCTTCGCAATTTTGAGCAGGGATTCGAGCAAGGCGTACTCGCTGCCAACCCGGATGCGAAGGTAGATATTATTTACGCTGGAGACTTTGGAAATGCCAAACTGGGTGAGGAACTTGCTGCACAACTGATCCAGGAGAATGGTGCTGATGTAATCTATGTGGCTGCTGGCTTAACCGGGGTCGGCGCACTCACGGAGATTCAGAAATTGGGGAAACACGCGATTGGCGTAGATACCGATCAATTCTTTTTGGCGGAAAAAGCGATTCTGACATCGATGTTGAAAAATGTGGATGTATCCATCTACAATGCCGTTCACACGTTCATTCAAAATAAACACGCCTTCCCTCAAAAGGAAATTGTCGAGGGGCTGGCTGAGAACGCCGTAGGCCTGACCGCTCTACATAATATCACGCTCAGTGATGAAGAGCAGCAAACCTTCGAGGATCTGAAAACTCAGATCTCATCCGGTCAAATCAAAATTAAGCTGGATCAATAACTCAAGCGGATTCGAGGAGGTACGCACATATGAAATTACAGGGAAAACTATTACTTAACGCTCTAATCTCGCTACTTCTATGCCTTGCGCTAGTAGCTTATATCATTATGGAATTGCTTGGCATGAATGCTAAAAATCAAAATTTAGTACCTGCCATGCTCAAGGTTAGTGAACTAAATGCCAATCAGATTCAGATCCAACAGGCGCTTGATGTCTATTCGTTCTCTATGACGGCAGGTAATCAGGATGCGGTCAACCGTTTGCTTGAAGATGGTCAAACGATGATTCAGGAGCTTACGGATGGATTGCTAGAAACGGATCAGCAGCTTGAACTTATTCAGACGATCCAAACAAAATTAGCAACACTTAGTCAAGGTGCCACTGAAGCGATGAGCAGTATGAATAGTGCGGAAGCCAAACGCTACAGTACACGGGTTCGAGGTATACAGAATGACATCTATATGTTGGATGAGATTACCCGAGAACGGTACGATCAATATACTGTTGAACTGGAACGTAACATTCAGCAAACATGGCAGGTCGCTCTCGGCGGTGCCATCGTATTGCTCGTTGCGGTCATGCTGTTCAATATGTACACTTCACGCCAGATCGCTAGACGTATCGGTACGTTAAAAGTCGCCGCAGGGCAAATTGCCGACGGCGACCTGACCGGACAATTACCCGAAGCCAAAGGCAAAGACGAGCTTGATGACCTCAGTCGCTCCTTCCGCCTAATGACCAGCAATATCCGCGGAATCATTCAATCTATTGGTACAGCCGGGAACCGTGTTGATGAAATGGCGCAGGATATTGATCGTGGCAATGATACTTCTCAGGCCATTGTGCAGCAAGTCTCTCGTACCACCGAAGAGCTGTCGATTGGCAGCCAGAAAATTGCGGAGGACTTGAGCGAAACCGTGATGGTCGTAGACAAGATGCAGCACACCTTCAATAGCAACCTGGAGGCTACTTCCCAATCAGCTATAGATGGCCGTGAGGTGTTGAATACCGTTGAGGAAGGCAATAAGGCGATCGCCGAACAACTTCGTCTCGCCGAAGTGAATCGTCTGGCGATGTCTGAGGTGGAACAGACGGTACTGGAACTGGAGGAAAGCGCCGAGCGCATCACCACCATGACTGGATACGTCTCGGAAATCGCGAAGCAGACGACGCTTCTATCGTTGAATGCCTCCATTGAGGCGGCTCGGGCAGGTGAAGCTGGACGTGGATTTGCCGTTGTCGCCAGTGAGGTGAACAAGCTCGCCGAGCAGTCCGCCCAGTCGGTGAAACAGATCTATGCGGCTGTGGATGAGATTACGACATCTATGGAGAAGGTTAAAGGCTCTGTGGCACAGAGCATGCAGCTCTTTGCCCAGCAGGAAGAGGCCACTGGACAGACGCGGGAATCCTTCGCTGCGATTCGCCAAAGTGCAGAGCGCATCAGTACAGGTATCCACCAGCTTGCCGAGGAGATGCAGCATTCGAATGAACTTAGTTCCCAAGTGCAGCATGCCATCGAAAACATCAGTGCTATCACCGAGCAATCGGCTGCGAGCAGTGAAGAGATTACAGCCTCTACGACGGAGCAACAGCGATCCTTCGCTGAAGCAAGTCTTAAGGTGAAATCACTCCGCGAGATCAGTGCAGAGATGCATGAGGAGTTGCAGCGGTTTCGTTTATAGGTAGGCGTCAATAGATAGGCTTCGATAGGTAGGCGCTACATTAGAGGTCGGTAAAGTAAGTGTATTTGGTACTGCTGGGTAGATAGCTTGGTAGTTTGAAGCGTACCTTTCGGATTGGTTCCGTGTGTGGAGTTAAACATTGAGGTTGAAGATTAGGGTGAACGAGCAGGTTGAATGTAAAGTTGAGGGCAAGCTTGTTTAAGTTAGGTTCTTCTGGTCGTCGTTTGGCTTAATTGAGTTTAGGCTGGGTAAGCTGGGTTTGATCGAAGGACATGCAATATACCATAATAGAACAAAAGAAAACCTCCCGTTTCTCTTCATGAGAGAGACGGGAGGTTTTTAAGCTTTATTTGCGTTTGTTTGCGGTTTGTTGATGGAGATGGGTCGTGTAACCCGGTTATTGGTGTGATGCCCGTACGATAGGGGATATTATCGCACCCAGCGTCTGCGTTTGTGCCTGCCTCCCTTGTTCATGAAGCAGGGCAACGTGTACTGGGAAATCGACATCACAGTGCGTCGATAATATCTCCTGCGAGCAGAGACGCTGGATCACCGCGGAGCAAGGCAGCTCGTTCGGCGGCTGCACCATGCAGATATACGCCGAACGCGGCAGCCTGCTCCGCGCTAAGCCCTTGGGCGAGTAGACCGGCGATCATGCCGGTCAATACGTCGCCGGCACCGCCAGTCGCCATGCCGGCGTGTCCGGTGGTGTTAATGTACGCCTCGCCGGATGGCGTTGCGATGACCGTTCGTGCTCCCTTGAGCACAAGGGTCACGCCCTGCTCGCGGGCGTACCGTGCAGCGTGTTCAATTCGATCACGCTGCACTTCCGGGGTCGATATGCCCAGCAATCGACCCATCTCGCCAGGGTGCGGCGTCAGTATTGTCGCCGCACTTCGCTTGCCCCAGTCGCGAGGCCCATGTGGGCCAGCGTCTGCCAGCATGTTGAGGGCGTCCGCGTCAATGACGAGCGGGCGATCCGTCTGTTGCCACAGACGGCGTAGCCAGTCTGTGTCGCCCTTGAAGCGGCCGAGCCCAGGGCCGGTCGCGATCACGTCGCGGCTGTCCGCCAGATGCAGCACAGCGTCTGCGGAAGCCGCGTTCCATTCGCCGCTGTCGCCATCGGCAGCGGCGGCGAGCATGAGCTCTGGCACGGTGCCGATGACATGCGGCAGCAGTGCCGCGGGCAGCGCCCATGTGGCGAGCCCGCAGCCTGCGCGCAGCGCGGCCTTCGCCGAGAGCAGGCCAGCGCCGCTCATCGGCAGACTTCCTGCGGCCAACAGTACGTGGCCGTAGGTGCCCTTGTGGCCGTCCGGTGCCCGGAGACGGCTAGTGTCCACGCGCAGCGCACCGCGCAGCACCTCGTCAGTCAACAGACGGACCGTGGTGCCATGCTCTGGCGCAAGCCGCGTGGGAATGCCGATGGCGCGCACCACAATGCGCCCCGCGGCAGATTCGCCCGGGTACTGCACCAGCCCACGCTTGAGCAGCGCGAGGCATACGGTCACCCGGGCTTGAATGCAGGGCTCGTATACCTCCCCGGTGTCGGCATTCAGCCCACTTGGCACATCGGCGGACACGACAGGCTTACCGCTGTCGTTCGCCGCCTCGATCAGCGCCGCGTAAGCTTCGCGCGGCGCCCCCCGCGAGCCGGTGCCCAGCAGTGCATCTACGATGCCTGTGCACCGGCTGAAGTCCACGGCTTCGCGCCCGTGGACAAGAGCAGGGATGCCGAGCTGCGCGGCGGCATCCCGTTGCACTGCGGCTTCGCCCCGCAGTGTCTCCGGTGTATCGGCGTACACCACAGTCACGCCGAGCCCCGCTTCAACCAAATGGCGCGCCGCCACCAGCCCGTCGCCGCCATTATTGCCCTTGCCGATCAGCATATACCACTGCTGATCACCGGGTTGCTCCATCACCAGCGCCGAATCGGCGGTGATGTCGCCACCTCGTCCAGGCCAATCCCCTGGCCCTGTGTGCGCCCGGGTCTGTCCTCTTTTGGACTCATCCATACGCCCTGCTCTACCATGTATTTGCTCTTCCCGGCACAGCCGAATGACTTCTTCCGCAATAGCTCTTCCCGCATTCTCCATCAGACTTGCCGCAGGAATGCCTAGCGTATGAATCGTATGCTCGTCGATGCTTCTCATCTGTTCAGCCGTAACGATAAACAACAACTCATCCCTCCCCAACCGCATTTCAAGGAATTCGTACCCTGTAATTAGGTCATGTCTCAAAACCCGCTGAAGTGCATCTTTTATCACCTTTTCGCACCCTACTTAGTCACTTTCCTTGCTTGGAACGAAGATTCGATCCAATCTGCGTCCTTCTGAGTTTTCAGACACGCCCTAGTAAGCTACCGTAAAGCGGGATTGAATAAATTGTGGATCATCCAACTCGTCCACCAGAGCCGCTGCAAAGTCACCAACCGATATCGTGCTCTCGCCAAGATCGTCCGTTACAACACGATTCATCCCGATTCGGAACTGACCAGTCCGCTGTCCTGTCGTGATTGTCGCCGCCGGGCTCATATAGGTCCAGTTAATATCCGATTCCGCAAGGATCTCATATGCATCTGCATGAGCCTTCGCAAGCGGTTTGACTTCTTCAGGGAACCCCGGTGTGTCCATCAACATTTCATTCGAATCCGTCAGCAAGCTTCCAGCTCCACCTACGACAACAAGACGAGCCGCTTTACCACGTCGAACACCCTCAATAAGGGAACGTGTAACTTCAAGCAACTCTTCCTCGGAGCCAAATTTCGGGCCATAGGCACTCACTACCGCTTCCTGACCTGCTGTAAAATCAGCCACCTGATCCGGGTTAAGCAAATCTCCTTGTTCTACACGTAGACGCTCATGCTTCATCTCAACCTTCGATGGGTCACGAACAATCGCAGTCACTTCATGCCCACGATCCATTAACTCCCACAAGATTGTCTTCCCAATTGCTCCAGTTGCTCCAAAAATAGCTACTTTCATATCTAATCCCTCTTTTCTATATATTCCATTATGCGAATGTACCGTTATTGTGATACCCAATCCTACTATTATAACCTTAAACGGCTCACGCCATCTTAAACCGAACAGCCTCGCTTGTAAACGGGGAATACCGATGAATTCATCCAGCCCTCTATTATTGCCCCTTCAAGCACCGACAACCTGGAACATTCCATGGGTGTTAGCTAAGGTAATTCGCACAAACCGCAATAACTCAATGAAGTATACATTCGGTAATGACAAAAAAAGCCGCAAATGCGGCCTCCTCAAGCCTATCTATTAATTTAGCAATCTTTCATGCCAAAAGATCCAACCAGCCCATGCTTAATCACATCATGCGCCGGCTCTATCTTAATGCAACCCAGCATGTATACCGTGGTTCTCTATTCTGTATCTGGAATACCCTAGACAGTTTTCCCATGGTCATCTTGTAACCTCACTCATTATGTATGTACGGTTTAGAACAAACTATCCTTCTTGTCTCCACCACATACCTTCTGATTGCGGGCTTGTATACTCGAAGCCAAACTGAGCATACAACTGATCCGCTGGAACATCTGCAAGTAAGCTCACCAGAGCGCGGGCAGGTACATTCTCTTTTAGATACTTCATGATCTCGTTCATGATCAGCTTGCCATACCCTTTACCCTGCTCATCTGGATGTACAACGATATCGACCACTTGATAGAAACAACCATCGTCTCCCACTACTCGTCCCATACCAATAAGTACACCATCTTGTCGCAAACACACAGCAAATAGACTATTCGGCAATCCTCGCTCAGCGCCTTCACGGCTTCTTGGACTCATCCCTGCAATCTCTCGCAACGATAAATACTCGGCTACGGCAGGTGGTGCGTGTTCAACGATAACGTGATCCATGAAATAACCCTCCCCAATATACTAAATTACAATTGTACTCTTGTTACCTTATGCCATGATTTTAACAATAACACAGGTGGAATATAAGTAGGTATTATCCATTGATAGGATAGGTCTATCAGTAACTGACCGAGCCACAACCGACCTTGATCATCCACCTGCATCTTCCACGATCCACTAGCCATGGTCTTCCCCTAATCTACAAATTCACGAGCATCGTCATAGGAGTACTCTTCTCCCTTGTTCTGTTCAATCTCTTCAAGAACTGTATCATATAAACTTTGCTGCACCTCTTCCATTCCCATCTTTCTGCTTGAACTCAACTACTTCCTGTGTAATAGTGAGAGAAGCTTAGATTACCGGAATTTATGCTACGCCCAACTTTCGTACAAAGGAGGAACAACGGTGCTACAACGTTGGATGCTTTTTCTGTTCTCATATCCAGGCTTCGTAGCCTTATTGCTCGGAATTATTGCCATCTTCCTAGGCATATACATATGGTCTGTCACCGAAATTAGACGAAGCCGAGAACGACGAACACAAGCGATACGAGATACATTATACATAACGACACCACTGCTCGGGCAACTCACTTTTATTGAAAATACCCAATCTACACGCACGGAAGCCGAACAGCACGAATTGCTTAACGCCATGCTGGCGTGCAGAACAGCCGTTAGCCTATCACCACAGCTTCAGGATCAGATTCATAGCTGCATTCAAGACCCCGATCCTGCGCGGCTAACCTTGATGCACAGAGCCTTGGAGCGAGAAAGTTCCAGCCTATCGGAAGAACTTCGCAGCCAGGCACACTCGGTGCATTGGTGGGAAGCCGTCTGGAATGTGATTCGATCTGCGGTCGAGCCTCTAGCTGTAGCAGCATTGCTGTATCTGATCGCTGATTTCATCATTGTTCAACAAGGACTGAATCAACCATTCTGGCATGGCTGGGTCAACGCATTGTTCTGGATTCGCTTCATCTCTCTATGTATTACAGTGCTCTATGGTTATCTGCTCTTGGCTAGTCCTCGCCGCAGGACACCAGGTGCATCCGGCACGATGACCAAGGTGTTATATGCGCTCATTGCACTCTGCTCTCTCCTGCACCTCATTGGACCTGTAGCCGCTCCTTACACGTTGGGCTTGCAGCTCATATTGTTCGTGTCTGGTTTCCGTCTCACAGGTACAAGTTCTCGCAGTGAACGTCCTTACGCAGGGCATACAGAGCTAGTTACGGCAAAGAAAGTTTCTACGGAGACCGAAGTGAACACAACGCGCAAATCCGGTGCCAAAGTGGACGAGTAACGCAGGCTCACTGGACTACATTTGCAGTGATCATCAAACATCACGGCACAACAATAGACCGATTTGTAAGGCCGGTTAATCCACAGTATTCATTATACAAAACAAAACAAAGAGAAGCTCGCAACCTGCGGCTTCTCTTTATTTTACCCATCATCCAAACTCTTCGCGCGAAACAGTTCTGCTGGAGACATCCTAGACAATCTAGTGATACATCTTCTCATGCATCACCCTTGCCCCGCTAAACTCCATCTCACTGCATCATACTATCCCTTCGCACCGCTGGCATTGGAGCCGCGCAATGAACGAGGCGTGTTGTTCCGTGCAGCACCGCCGGATTTGGAGGCGCTACTTGTCGGTGTATTTTCAAAACGCTTACGTTCTGTTCGCTCCATCTGTACAATCTGACCCTCGTGTACCACGATGTGCAGCGACCCAAACTCCATGTCATTGAGCTGTCCAGCGATTCTGTCCATCCATACCTCATCCACTTTCAACGGCTTAGCCATAGAGCCGCCTCCTCTTCTCGGGCTGTGCCCGCAATATTACTTGAACACGCACTTATATCCATCTGACTTATAAAACATTCTTATCCAACCTATATACTTGGATTATACAATATCAGGGCTTCCAGTAGCTGTCAATCGGTATTTTCCGTTAACCGGTTAAGGATTCTTTTTTACCGTACTTAGCCTTCACTCATCGTTCGCTCACATTCTTATGCCCGAGCCAGCTCTTAACCAATAATGTCGCCAGAGCAAGTATCAGCAGCAATGAAGCGACGGCGAAAGACGCAGAGAATTGATATTCGTTATACAAAATCTCGACATGCAGCGGCAGTGTGTTGGTCTCACCACGAATATGTCCAGACACAACGGATACCGCCCCGAACTCACCCATCGCGCGAGCATTACACAGAATAATCCCGTAGAGCAGTCCCCACTTAATATTGGGTAACGTCACGTTCCAGAAGATCCGCCATCCTGAGGCTCCTAGCGTCACCGCCGCTTCCTCTTCGCGGGTTCCCTGATCCTCCATGAGCGGGATTAATTCCCTGGCGACGAAGGGAAATGTGATGAACAGCGTCGCCAGTACAATGCCTGGCAGTGCAAAAATTATTTTGATATCATGCTCAGCCAGCCATGGGCCGAACCAACCATTAGAGCCAAACACCAATACAAAGATCAACCCGCCGACAACGGGAGAAATGGAGAAAGGAAGGTCGATTAACGTGATCATGATTCCTTTACCCCGGAACTGGAACTTCGTAATGACCCAAGCTGCCGCCACACCAAATATCGTATTGAGCGGCACTGTAATTGCTGCAACGAGCAGCGTCAGCTTCAGAGCAGACATCGCATCAGGCTCGGTCAGAGCGGCGATATAGACTCCCCATCCTTGCTTCAATGCCTCCATTAAGACGATGACCAGCGGCAAAATAAGCAACCACAACAATACAAGACCTGCCAGTCCAATTAACAGCCATTTGACCCAAGGAGCCTCCGTAGTTGCACGGTTTGGCCCAGGGCTACTTGGTATGCGCGAAGCCGAACTCAGCGGAACAGAACCCGCCATACGCTGCACCTCCTTCAGTGGGGTAAGTGAAAAGCTACCATCAGATAACAACCTATTGAATGCCTAGATATTCCCGCGGCTCTTGCACACGGTGGATATAGCATTCGTTAGGGCGCACCGATTCGAATCTGTTACGCCCTGCCTGCCTTCCGGCTCCATCGTTGCAAGGAGTTAATGACCAGCAACAGGATAAATGAAACCAGCAACAGCAGCAAAGCGACAGCCGTAGCTCCTGCGTAATCAAACTGTTCAAGCTTCGCCATAATGAGCAGCGGCGCAATCTCCGTTTTCATCGGCATATTGCCTGAAATAAACACGACCGAGCCAAATTCTCCAATACCTCGGGCAAACGCCAACGCGAAGCCTGTCAGCAGTGGGGGAATAAGATCAGGAAGTAGAATGGTACGGAATATCCGCCATCTTCCTGCCCCTAACGTTGCAGCCGCCTCTTCAACCTCGGCCTCCAGCTCTTCTAATACCGGTTGCACCGTTCGAACGACAAATGGAATACCGATAAACATCAGAGCTAGCGTAATGCCTGCTTGAGAGTAGGCCAATTTGATGCCCAGAGGCTCCATAAACTGCCCAATCCAGCCGTTGCCGGCGTACAGTGCCGTAAGAGCAACCCCTGCCACCGCTGTTGGCAACGCAAAAGGTAGATCAATCACGGCATCAAAGAGCCGTTTACCCGGAAATTCATACCGCACCAATACCCATGCCAAGAGCAGCCCTAATCCCAGATTGATTAGAGCCGCCACACCTGCGGTCAGGAAGCTGACCTTAAATGAAGCGAGCACTCGGGGATTCGTGGCTGTCTCCACCAGCATAGACCAGGTCAAACCTGTGGAGTTAAACACCAGGGCTGTCAGCGGGATCAATACAACAAGGCTGAGGTAAAATACGCTGTATCCCATCGTTAACCCGAATCCCGGAAGCGTGCGCCTCCGGGTTGCTATTACCTTGCTCATGAACGTCATCCTCTCTTGCCTTCAGCCGGTCAGGCTGGTTGGCTCCTTGCCATAGGATCGAGTACAGATTACCCAAACTTAACTGCCTGGAACGTAAATTTGGTCAAAGACCCCGCCATCATTGAAATGTTTAGCCTGTGTATCACGCCATGTACCGAATACATCGTTCAGCGTGAATAGCTCCAGGTCAGGGAACTGATCCTTGAACTTCTCGGCCACGGTATCCAGTGTTGGACGGTAATAGTTTTCGGCCGCGATCGTCTGTCCTTCCTCACTGTACAGATATTTCAGGTAAGCATCAGCAACTTCACGGCTTCCTTTTTTGTCGACGTTTTTGTCCACGACAGCTACCGGAGGCTCAGCCAGAATACTCACGGAAGGAACGACAATATCGAATTTATCCGGACCCAGCTCCTTCACGGACAAGAACGCTTCATTCTCCCAAGCCAGCAGAACATCCCCAAGTCCACGTTCTACAAACGTTGTTGTAGCTCCGCGGGCACCTGAATCCAGTACAGGTGCATGCTTGAACAGCTCACTGACAAAAGCTTTTGCTGCCTCCTCGTCATTGTTATTCTTCTTGAGCGCATACCCCCAAGCTGCGAGATAGTTCCAGCGGGCTCCGCCAGATGTTTTTGGATTCGGTGTAATGACCTGAGTATCACCCTTAATTAGATCATCCCAGTCTTTGATGCCTTTTGGATTGCCTTTCCTTACCAGGAATACAATCGTGGATGTATATGGGGAGCTGTTATGCTCATATTTATCTTGCCAGCCTTCGTTAATGAGACCTTTGTCTTCAATTGCATCAATGTCATAGCCCAGTGCCAGTGTAACCACGTCTGCGTCCAAGCCATCAATGACGGAGCGGCTCTGTTTACCCGAACCACCATGAGACTGTTTAATGGTCACGTCCTGACCCTTTTCCTTCTGCCAGTACGCCGCAAACGCCTTGTTATATTGCTCGTAGAGCTCACGTGTTGGATCATAAGATACATTCAGCAATTCAATGGCCTTCGGGCTATCGCCACCACTATCCTGCCCTCCAGATGTTCCAGTTGCACTAGAATCGCCGCCATTTGCTCCGCAACCTGCCAGCACGCCTGTCAACACCAGTGCCAGACCAAATAGAATACCTTTTTGAACTCTCTTTTTCATCAATAACACTCCCCCTGTGGATCTGCGTGACTACATGAACAGGCTGAACAGCTTGGAACCACCGAAAAACAAATAACGGAGGGACACCTGTACACACCTCTCCCTCACAAAGTCATGCCGGCTCGCTGCCGTGTATGCTTTATCTCGGTCGATGTGCTGCGGTGTTCCTCCGTCGATACGGTGAGAACGTTATTCTGTTCAGAAGACATTCTGTGCTGCTGGACTGAATCATGAAGAAGTTCATCATGTTACACAGTCTTTTTAATTATTCCTACCTGTTTAGTAAGTTATATGTATCATAAGGGTAGCCCTTATACCTGTCAAACGTTTTTTCCGATTTTTGCCCAATTCATTTTACAACTGGAAAAAAGCCAAAAAAGGAATAGGGTTCGTATACCCTATTCCTTCCAACGATCTCTGAGCCATATTCGATACGTTACTAACGTTACTGATATAACTGAATTATGAGAATCTCAGACAGAATACAATGCGCCGAGAGGCTTGTCACCTATTGTCCTGCAATGCGAATATTCGGAATCGGAGGTGGATTCATGCCTTCTCCCAAATAGAAGCCCGTATGTGGCGGCTGATTATAGGCTACATTTTGCCAAGCTACGCCCAGACGGTACACTGGATCATGCATCAACGTGTGGATTCGTTTGTCCGTGAGTGCGGTTGTCGTATAAATACGGAGTGCCGAGCTATCGTTGGTTCGCCATACCACTTCCTCTCTCCAGTCGCCCAACAGATCCGCTTGAAGGTTCGGCGTAGACTTCGTTCCGTTGTTGGAGGAAACTCCTGAGGCAGTTAGCAGATTCATCGTCCGTCCATTCGCATAATCCCATTTGTCGATACGGTTACTGTCTAATAGTTCGCGAAGCAGATCACCATCCCACCAGATGCCAAAATTCGTAGACGAAGGTACGGTTGTCCCGATTCTCTGCCCTTTCGCTGTATACAGCGCACCGTTCGCCCATACTTCAGCTCCTCTATACCTTGGATCGATATCTGCAGCCATGCCGCGTCCAATATCCTTCGTTGTTGGTATACCCCAGATCAACTGACCTGTTCCTGCATCGCGGAATTCAATGCCTGCATTAGACGGTGTCTCATGAACCTGGAATACCTCCATCCCTGGGCGATCTGGATCCAGATCACTCAGATGCATGGCATCGCCATGATGCAGCCCAGTGGTATACAAACCTTTTCCATCATGATCGACTGCCATCGCACCATAGATAATCTCGTCTTTCCCGTCGTTATCCACATCCGCCACACTTAGATTATGATTCCCCTGTCCAGCGTAGCCTGAGTTGCCTGGAGTGTTCGAATCAAACGTCCATTGCTTCGTCAATTGTCCGTTCCGCCAATTATATGCCACGAGCACTGTCCGGGTGTAGTAGCCTCGTGCCATAACTAGACTTGGTCGCTCTCCATCCAAATAAGCAATCGTAGCTAGAAAACGATCCATGCGGTTACCATAATTATCTCCCCAACTCGATACAGTGCCGCGTGCAGGCTCATAATTGACCGTGGTGAGCGCTTTACCTGTCTGTCCATTGAAGACCGTTAGAAACTCTGGCCCTGACAACACATATCCGCTGCTGTTCCGATAATCCTTACTCGCATCTCCGATTACTGTACCTACACCATCTTTGGTGCCATCCGCGGTTTTCATCGCCACCTCAGCCTTGCCGTCTCCATCCAGGTCATAGACCATGAACTGTGTGTAATGTGCGCCTGCTCGGATGTTTTTGCCGAGACTGATCCGCCATAGTCGGGTTCCATTCAATTTGTAGGCATCGATAAATACTTCCCCTGTGTAACCACTCTGCGAGTTATCCTTGGAATTGGAAGGATCCCACTTCACGATGAGCTCATACTCGCCGTCCCCATCCAGATCACCTGCACTGGCATCGTTGGCACTGTAGGTATATGCAACTCCATCCGGGGTTGTCCCACCAGCGGGAACACTAAGAGGAACGTTCAGATAATTATTTCCCCACACACTTGCTACCTTGGAAGCCGCTTGCTCTGTCCCGCCTACGACTGCTCGAACCGTGTATTTGGAGTTGTTCGTTCCACTGGCATCCTGAAGGTTAGTACTGTTCGTGATCGGTGAAGCGTTCACCTTCGTGCCATCCCGATATACATTAAAAGAAACATTCGAACCTTCCGTACCGAGTAACCGCCAGCTCACAAAGACCCCATTCCCCGTCTTCACCGCCACAACTCCGCGGTCTAGAAATTCCATCTGACGTGCTCCTGCTGCATGAGTCACCGACGGAGCTGATAGACCTAGAGATGTAACAAGCAATGCTGAACTTAGTAGAGTAATGCCTGCCGTTCGCAACGTGCGCTTCCATGACGATCGATTGACCATACCATTAGCCTCCCCAAATGTGTTGGTAAGCCCGATGCTCTGTAGCGCATCTGTATTGTAAGCGCTTTAATGTATACCATTTTAAATTAAACATTTAATTCCATCTATAGGACTTAATTAGTAACTTTCATTTGTTGTGCCGGGGAAATGGTTTGTTGTATTTATGCGATCTATGTATGTGTGTTACAATTTATATTAAACTCCTATTATTATCCATTCTATATTTGAAGGAAGGAGAGCCTCTATGAAGATCTACTATCAGGTGATGATGTCATTAAACGTAGTGTTAATGCTCGTATGTGGATTGTTATACCCTTACTATGCGATTCAAGAGGATAAGAAGCAGTATTTTCTTTATGCTGTTCTATTCGTAATTATTCTAATGCTTGATTATAGAAGAAATCGAAGAAAACTCAGCCAAATTGCATCTGTTGTCAGATAGCTATATAAATAACAAAGCTGTAAAATCACGTGCGTACACATGATCTCACAGCTTATATGTGTTGTTCAGTATTCGTCGATTGCAGCAGAGAATATCTTAATCTACAGGCACAATACATACCGGACGTGGAACTTCCAGCTTGAAGCCGGTGTGTGTGAGTCTTCCATCCTCGCGATCCATCTGGAATGCAACGATATTGTTGCTTTCCTGGTTGGCTACGAGCAGTATCCCCCCTGGCAGCACATTGAAGTTTCGCGGAGTCTGTCCCAGTGTGGAAGTCCAATCCACCGCTTCAAGCTCACCGGATTCCTGATCAATATGATAGAGAACAATACTATCGTCTCCACGGTTGGAGGCGTATAGGAAACGTCCACAAGGGGAGATTCGGATATCCGCAGCCGTGCCTTCTCCCGTATGTCCTTCAGGAAGAGTGGATATATGCTGCACTGTGTTAAGCTCTCCTCTGCGCGCATCGTACATAAATGCAGTCACCGTATTATTGAGCTCATTAATGACATAGGCCCATTTGCCATTCTCGTGAAACACGAGATGTCTTGGCCCTGAACCCGGAGGTTGATTCGTCTCCCGGTGTGTTACCAATCGACCTTCTTCCAGACGGTAGACAATGATCTGATCTAACCCCAGATCGCATACAACTGCATATTGTCCGGATGGATCTGGCTGAATGGAATGTGCATGAGGCCCTTCCTGACGGTCGTCGTTCAGCCCTCTTCCGGTATGCTCAATTAACGCACTCGTCTCATCTAACGTATCTTGATCCCCTACGGGAAATACGCTGACACTCCCACTACTGTAATTGGATGCGAGTACCCATTTGCCATCTGCCGTGACTGAGACATAACAAGGCGAGGCTCCTTTGGTGCTTTTGCGATCCATAAGGTGCAGCTCACCCGTGGAGATGTCCCGGCGGTAGACCAATACCTCTCCCTCATCCGTTTCACTTGCAACATATATAGAGTCTTTACCTGGGCTTAAAGCCAAGTAAGATGGATTGTCCACCCCTGCCATATCATGTGCAATCCGCATCTCACCTGTATCCGAATTCAGCGCACCTACATAAATACCTGGTTGATCCGCTGATGCATAAGTTCCGATATAGAAAAACGTATCCTTGTTCACCACTTGTTCCATTCCTCCATCGCTCCTTATATGCTAAAATAAGTGCCTACATGCTAGGTCGTGCCTGAAAAATCCTTAACTTCAACGTTAATGTCTAACTTCAAAACTAAAATTCATATTGCTTCTCTGTTATGTACTTAACCAATTCTCTTTGTTGTCCTTCAGTTTCTAAGCTCAAGTTATTCTACCAAAGCTCATTTTGATAACGCTTGCGCAAATATCATTGACTCGTTTATTCTACCTCACCATAATACAAGTATGAAACCATATAACAGCTCATCTACCTTACGCAAATCCGACGGATTCCGTATGCAGAAACTAATCGTATTACCTGACCCGCTACTAGAGGAAGCCGCGGCTTATCCCGTAACGTCCGGTTTGTACGTTACTGACATTGGATACTTCCATGAGGCAGAGAACCATTACCGGGATCGTCCAAAGGGCTGCCCCTCCCATATTTTAATGTATTGTACCGAAGGCACAGGATGGTACGCCACGGACGGTGGCAAAAGGCAGGATGTTAAAGCAGGCAGTCTCGTTGTTCTTCCTGCCCATGTCGCACATATCTATGGCGCATACTCAGCCGATCCCTGGAGTATCTATTGGATTCACTTACGTGGTGAACATGCCGCTGCCTATATGGAGCCACTGCTGGCTGAAAGTTTGTTAACTATGGCTCCGGCGAAAGCTCAGAAGTGGCTGGAACTATATCATGAATGTTATGGAGCATTGGAGACGGGTTATTCTTTACAAACGATGACGTACGCCTCACAGATTGTTGGATATATGTTAGGCATGCTCGCTTACGGACATGGTACGGAGGGCAATATGATTAGCAGCAAACGAGCTGCCGAACAGTCTGTGCAGTACATGCTGGAGCATCTGGAAAGCGGGGTCACACTCAAAGAATTGGCTGCACAAGCCAGCTTATCTGCCCGCATTATTCACAACTGTTCAAGCAAGCGACAGGACATTCTCCAATTGATTATTTTCTAAGGCTGAAGATCCAACATTCCTGTCGTTACCTTGACTTTACCGATTGGACGGTGAAGCAGATTAGCTCCAAACTCGGCTTCAAAGACCCGTATTATTTCTCACGGTTATTCCGTAAAATGATTGGTAAATCACCCACCGACTATCGGAACAAGTCCAAAGGGTAGCTCAATTTTATATATCATAAAATATATATGGAAAAATGCAGCAACCTTTTGCAGGGATGGGTCGTCTATAGGGGCAAATAACTTTAATACAAAGGGATACCCTTCCTAGAAAAGTGAGGCGACTTGATATGAAAAAAAATATAATTGCTTTGATGACTGCTGGAGCATTACTTACCTTATCTCTTGGTGCTACACCTATTCATGCTGCGCAAGGCGGATTCACAGATCTTCAGGGAGTTGCGGGAGCAGATAAAATTGAAGCATTGCATCAAGATGGTCTGATTAAAGGCGTGAGCGACAACCTGTTCAAACCAGAACAACAATTAAACACGGCACAAGGTATACAGTTGCTTGCAGATGGCCTGGATCTGAATTTGGATACGATCCGTTTTGTCAAAGAACCTCTACCAAGTGATTCCTTCTCCAAGGTGCTTGATCATGTGTGGTACAGCAATGCCTTCATTCGTGCAAAATATAATGGCATCCAGATGGCTGATGATATCGATCCATCCAAACCGATGACTCGTGAGCAATTTACACTGTTCATCATGCAAGGCATCGAAGCCAAAGGCGGCCTACCGATGATCAAGCTTCAACCTGTAGATATTACAGATGAGCAAGAGCTTACGCCTGAGTATCAAGGAGCAGTTCAGCGCTCGTTAGCGTTCAAGATTAACACATTGGATGCCGAAGGCAATTTCCATCCCAAAGAGGCTATTACTCGCGCAGAAGCTGCTGTGATGATGTTCAATGCGATTGAACATATGGATAACTTTCACGCACCAGTAGTCCCCGAAACACCTGAAAAATAATTCAATTATTATTTCTGTAACAGCAGTGGAATAACAGGCGAAATTGCGCTGTAACCTCCATTCTATTCAGAAATTTAAAAGCCCCTTATCACAGATCACGAGAAGACTTTGGCAGGCAAGATGCACTTAGTCTAATCGCTGGCTGTACGGTAAGGGGTTGTCTTGGATCAATGGACAAATGCTTGGTTGGTCACCTCCAAGAACATCAATATCGAAGTTATCCAGCCCTGTACCTTTGCCCGTCTGAATGATAATGACTGCTTCTTCTCTACCGTCACCCGTAAGATCTGTATTACATACCTGAGGACTCATGCCGGTTCCCGTATTCGAACGCAAAACAGCCGCATGTTCCCTCACTTGAGGAACATGCGGCTGAATTTATACACACCGTATAATGGTGCTTATAGTAGCTCTATCTTAGAAAGAACCTTTAACTACAGTTTCAGATAATGGGAAACGACCTGCTGGGCGAGCTGGCTCTGCAGCTTTACCAACAGTGATCAACAATGTTGGGATGTAACGTGCAGGAATGTTGAACGTTTCAACCAATTGTTGTGGATTGTAACCACCCATTGGGCAAGTATCATATCCCAAAGAACGTGCAGCGAGCATAATGTTTTGTGAAGCAAATGACGCGTTACGGATCGCTTCATCACGAGCAGTTTGCGCGCTTTGGTAAGCACCGTTGATTTGTCCAACCAACGCATCACGAACCTCACCAGGCAATGCACCAGCTTCAACAGCTTGATCGTAGATGAAGGTGTTGCGGTTAGCTTCCAGGTCACCCAGAACAGCGATTGTAACCGAGCTGTCTACGATTTGACTTTGGCCATAAGCGATTGGCAACAATTTAGCTTTGTCCGCTTCGGATTCAATAACGAGGAATTTCCAGTGTTGCAGATTCCAAGAAGATGGTGCTTCGGAAGCTGCAGTCAAGATTGCATTCAGGTCAGCCTCAGGCAATACAAAACCTTTTTCGTATTTTTTGACAGCGTGACGTTCGCTAATTACGCGAAGTGTTTCATTGTTAGACATGTTCTCCACTCCTATTTCTATTGATTATTGTAAATATCATTGCTGTTATATCGCTTTTAATTTCGCAAGGCTTTGATCCAACAACCATGATAAGTGGTGTAATGACATACCCACCTTCCGAAAATAACATCAGCGCAGAAGATTAACTCTATCTGTGTTCACGTTATGCCCGGAATAATCTTGAAGCCTTCATGAATCGCGAAACCGGGGCAACGCTTGTTATGTTCTATACGCAGTCTGCAGTGTCCCCATAATCACAGGGTATCAGAACTGAGCCTAAATATGAAATGTATACATATAAACTGTAGCCACATCAATTCTGTAGCCAGAATTAATTCTTATCTTGTCTCAGTAACTCATTCATGGACTTAGATAGCCCTTCACTTTTCCCGATCCGATGCTTCACATCCTCGATGGAAATGCGATCAAAATAAATGCTCAGCGCTTCCTCGCCTCCGTCATATATGCCTCCCATGACATCCCTCATGTTAGAGGACACAACGCATGGCGAACCTGATTCGCCAGAACACCAATTGGGTCCAAGTGAACCTCCGGCAACCAGTCTGTACAATTCCCCAAGCTTGATCTCATCACTTGCACGATTAAGCAGGTACCCTCCGTGAGCGCCTTCTTTGGTTGTCAAATACCCATGCTTCCGCAGCACACTCAGCACCTTACGAACTCTTGCAGGGTGTGTACCTACACTCTGAGATAAATCTTCACTATTGGCCATACAGTCTTCCTTCATGGATAGAAACACAAGACAATGGACGGCAATGGTAAACTCGCTGTTCATGACTTACTCCCTTCCCGGCAAAAAACACCGATGGACTTCAATCCAAGGTAAGTATAACTGTTATTATATGAATGACAGTTATGTTTGTCAACTTCTTCTCTCGCAGTGCCTGAACACAGGATATCCCTTGATGTGTCTATATATACAGCCTCACATCCAAGCTCACCCTTTACTTGATCACTATGTATTTAACCTATTAAAGAAAACAAAAAAGTGAGCCCTCCGCTTCGCGAAAGGCTCCAATAAGATAGACATATGAAAGGGCTTACTTGATCATTATAATCGGTAATCTTTATTTTGAAAACGCTTTTTTTGTTAAAATAATCTTTTCGTATCTTTGTTTATTTTTGCAAAGGGTATTGCGAAAACTAATGACATTAGTTATATTACTAATACCATTAGTTTTAAGGAGGAATTACGATGCGTATTACATGTGAATATAATGTCATTCAGGTTTCATTCCTACCTCGGCTC
Source organism: Paenibacillus sp. DCT19 (assembly GCF_003268635.1). Taxonomy (NCBI): domain Bacteria; kingdom Bacillati; phylum Bacillota; class Bacilli; order Caryophanales; family Paenibacillaceae; genus Paenibacillus; species Paenibacillus sp. DCT19. Next base: position 520,888 of record NZ_CP029639.1, on the reverse strand, counting down.
TTTCCTGTGAACGTTTATCTTGTTGAAGAGGACAGTGAATTAACTCTTGTCGATGCAGGGATGCCGTTCAGTCTCAAGGGTATCCTCGCCACTGCTCAATCTCTTAACAAACCTATCACCAAAGTGATTCTAACTCACGCCCATGGTGACCATGTTGGCGCCTTAGACGGTCTCAAGAATGCACTCCCTGATGTAGAGGTGATCATCTCTAGACGGGACGCTGCACTACTCACTGGAGATGCTTCGTTATTACCTGATGAACCGCAGACTCCGGTACGGGGCAGTGTACCCAAGAACATTCACACCCGCCCCGATCGCCTGCTCGAAGATGGGGATCGCATTGGATCGTTACTGGCGATTGCTACTCCTGGTCACACACCAGGGCATATGGCGTTTATGGATACGCGCAGCGGCGTCCTCATCGCCGGCGATGCCTATCAACTGCATGGCGGCTTGGCCGTTGCCGGTCAGCTACGCCCACTCTTTCCATTTCCTGCGCTTGCCACATGGCACCGTGAAACCGCTCTTGCCAGCGCCAAGCGCTTGGCTGAGCTGGAGCCGTCCGTGCTGGCTGTAGGCCACGGACGAATGTTACGTCAGCCGGCAGCGGCGATGCGCGCAGCAATGGCTGACGCCGAGCAACGGCTGCGCCCTGCCGGAGGGCTTCGATGAGCCCGCGGCAAGGGCTGGATCGCGGCATGCTGCTGAATGCCGCGTCCCAGCTTGCTGACAGCGACGGATTTCATGCGCTGACGCTGGCCGCATTGGCCCAGCGGCTCGATGTGCGCTCCCCGTCGCTTTATAACCACATCAGCGGTTTACCCGGGCTTCGCCAGGAACTTGCGCTGATGTCCGTAGAGCAGCTCGGCCAGGCTTTAACCGTGGCCGCCGCAGGACGTGTCGGTAGCGAAGCCATTCAGGATATCGCTACCGCCTATATTCATTTTGTACGCCAGCACCCTGGGCTTTACGAAGCTTCCTTCCATGCCCCTGATCGGGATGAGCCACAACTCGCTGCGGCCAGCACCGTAGCGCTACAGTTGTTGCTAGACTCTTTACAGCCGTATGGACTGTCCGAAGCCGATGCGCTTCATGCGGTGCGTGGACTACGAAGTCTGTGTCATGGCTTTGCCTCCATTGGTGCACAAGGTGGGTTCGCCATGAATTTCGAAGCAAGCGAGAGCCTACATCTTACGATTTCAGCCTTCCTTGACGGCTTAAAGCATCTTCGTACAGACAATTAGTTAACTGTCTCCTACCATATCCCGCGAGTAACTCATAAACACGCAAGAGGGCTGCAGCATCATCCCTGCAACCCTCTTGTTTTATATGATTGTGTCCTAGACATCGCCTCTTATCCTGTCCCACACAATAAAGTTTAATTCAATTATAGAGGTTGTTCAAAAAGTCCGCTTTTGATTACGAAGGATGCGCGAGCGGCATCTCAGCATCGAATATGGGATTCAGCCGAAATATCCGTTGCTCACGTAGCTCCATCTACGCTCCGCTACTCCATTTCTATCTTCATCCCATCTTCTTGGTACTGAAAACCGCCCTTTTTGAACACGCACTTATACTGTGAAACTACCAGCACTTTTACTTATCTGCCCGAAGCCCCGAATAAGCCGACCTTCCTGAGTCTCCATGCTCTCTCAGACTCCAAAGAGCTTTGATGAGTCCATGAATACGGAAGATGTTATTCATCGGTCTGAACCAGAACGATTCGGATAACGCGTACAAGAACAGACGTGTGACTTCACGTGCCGTATACCTTCTACGCGCCAGCCAAACTTCAAATAGAATGACTGCCGCAGATAGGAGTGAACCGTAGAGCAGTAAGAGCATACCCAGCACAACTAATAGACTGTTCTCCACAAACGGCAGCAGCAGACCTATGAATAATAGCAATAGCGTCCCTATTTCCAAAACAGGCCCAATCAATTCAACCATAATAAAATAAGGGATCGTCACCATGCCCATCCAACCGTACTTCGGATTGCCTGCCATCTCCCGTTGCTCCCACATAGTGTTGGTCAACTGACGATGCCAGCGTATTCGCTGCTGGTGCAGCCCAGCACATGACTCAGGCACTTTTGTGCTGCACACGGGATCGTCTATATACACGATTCGCCCCCTGCCCTTGATCTGTTTCATGTGCTTGTGAAGACGCATGATCAGCTCTAGGTGTGCCATTCTCGGATCAGGATTATATCCTCCGACTTCCATAACATAACTTTTTTTGAACAATCCAAAAGCTTCTGACGTGAACAATAACGTATTGATATTATATCTAACCAAGCCCAATCCACTGATGAGAAATGCACGGATATACTCAATTCTCTGCATCATAAGCAGTGGACTTTTTGGAAGATCTGCAACAGGCTTTTCACTCTGAATGTGGAATCTGGAGCAGGACACCTTCTGCGAGTTCGCAAGCTCTAATCGCCCACCACATGCGATAATTTCTTCGTCAGGCAATGCAGCCATAATAGGCTTCATTATTTTCACAAATGCATATTTGTCCAGCATGGTTGTAGGGCCAATGGATGCAAAATACGGATATTGTGAGACACGTATTCCGGCATTCAAAGCATCGGAGTGTCCCCCATGCTGCTTATCGACCACGACAAGATTATCGTATCGCAATGAACGATATGCACCTCTGATCTCTCCAACGGCCTGCCCAATACTCGAATAATGAATCTTGCTCTTAACAGTAGACAGTTTATACACTTCCATTAATCGTTCCATCGTATCGTCTGTTGAGCCGTCATTAATCACAATCACTTCGTAGCAGCCATAATGGATATCAAGGAGATGATTTACATCCGCAATAATGGTGTTCTCTCGATTATGAACTGGTAACAGTACAGACACCGGAGGAGCGAGTGCTTCATTAAGCACTTCATCATAGTGAAGCAGATCTAGATCCTTTTTTCGCACCATCGTACGAACGGCCGCTAGAAATAACCAAATACATGCGATGATCACAACAACGAGATATATCCATATGCCTTTATAACATAACAGAATTAAACTCTGCAGCAGTTCAAGCCATCTTTCGTTCATACTGCTTCCTTTCCAGCGTTTCTTCCGCTATCTGCCTCGCATATTTGTCCGGATGTACTCTTGCTACGCAGCGTAATTTCTCGATTCCTTGATCATATTGAGCGAGAGAGTTAGCAGCTTCCTGCCTTATTTCGTAAGCGGGATCACCCATAAGTCCATTCAGATGCTCAATAAATCCCTCTGTGTGAACACGTCCCAACAACCTAGCGTACATAAGTCGTTCTAGACGTGATCGAATACATCTCTCTTCATGCCAAGCAAGTAATAGCTTATCCTTGGTTCCATCACTCATCCTGCCGATCTGGGCTAAGGCACGCAGCGAAAAGATGCGCTGCTCTACATGATCTTCGAATAGCAGTCGTTCTAATAACGCCAGCTCCCTCGTCGTTTGCACATTTCGAATACGCATGGCATCCACGACGCTACACTTTGCCTGCACAGGAAGCTCCGCATAGTGGTCAACGACCTTCTCCCAGATCTCATCCGTAAGTAATAGCATGATCTGCAAATATTGCGAATCCGACATGGCTGTGTTTCTCTTAAGCAGCTCTTTCACTAATCGTACATAGCCTGATCTAGCGTAAATTCTCAAAATAATAAAACGTTCCTGGATCGAACATAACGAAGAACGCATCATCTCTTCCAGCCTAGGTAGAAGTTCCGTCATCTGAAACTGCTCTATGTAGAGCAATGTATTAATACGTTCACTCCATTTCATCGAACCAAGCTGTGTCCGGTACAACGTACCAAAGGCCTGTCCTGCGAGGAAGCGAATCCGTTCCCTTTGGAGATCATCCGTACTTTCCTCCAGTTGTTGCAGTAACACTTCCTGTAGCGCTTTTTGCTGAACTTTCCTCACATCCAGCAGCTTTGGTGTGATCTCTCCTCCTGCAAGGTAGTGACGAAGTGAAGAATCATCAGCCATTAGGTCGCGAAAGGCCTTTTTTTGGAGTTTTAGCGTTCGTTGCTTCAGCCGATTTCTCCACAACAAAACGAGATAGATGGCCAGGAGTGTCACCAACACGCCTCCACAGATTAAACCGGTCACCTGAACCAAATAACTACTTCCCGTTTCCGTCCATCCCGACATGGATTTCCCAAACCACTGCACTCTGTTTCTCATATATTCACTCATGACTTGTCCCTCAATCGAATAAACCGCCTACCATTGGTTACACTAGTAACCATTTCCAAAGAACAATGTTCGTCTTACAACCGGTGCGATATACGTATGATCTGCTGATTATTAGCCGTCCTTAGATACGGTCAAAATGCTTACTAAGCATTCTATCGGCAAACTACGTTTGTGATATAATAGGGAAAGAAAATTCTGAGACTTCACATGATGATCCGAAAGGCTTCAGTAATATATTATTCCAGAAAGAGGGATATCTTCGTGGCTCAAATTAGTCCATTTTACCTTCAGATCGGTGCAACTCTAGGTATGCTCATCATGGCGCTGCTCGCCATCTTCATTCGCATGAAAGCCAGTCATCGCCCTGTCACTATTCGTAAAATTCTGATTCCACCACTCGGTATGAGCACAGGGTTTCTCATGTTTGTCGTTCCTGAAACGCATGTCCCACTGCTGTGGGCAGCTATTGCACTGCTTGTGGGTTGGTTTATTTTCTCGTATCCGCTTATCCGCAGTACTCGCTTCGAACGCATTAACGGCGAAATATTCGCAACGCGCTCACGCAGCTTTGCTTTTATCTTGCTTGGACTGCTCGCTGTGCGGCTCATATTGCATGAAGTTATCCAGCGTTATGTATCCATTCCACAGACAGGTGGACTATTCTTCCTACTCGCCTTCGGTATGATCGTCCGCTGGCGTGTGTACATGTATAAGCACTATAAAGAAGTCATTAATGCAGAGGAAGCCTAGGTCGCGTCTGAAAACTCGCTGAAGTGTATCTTTCTCCGCTCCATTTTTTCACACACATAGACACACCAAAAGACACGTTCTCTGCATCGGTATGCGGAAGAACGTGTCTTTTTAAGGTTAAGCGTTCTATAAGGCTAAGTTCTATAGCGCTAAGTTCCATGTGGTTGCGTCCCATTGGAATTCAGCCGCAGAACCAAAAGGGATAGTACACTTCACTTCACATCAATTCTCATTTCATCAATTCTCATTTCATCATTTCATCTACATTACTCAGGGTCGGCAACCTTAACTAGTTGTTTACCCAGGTTATCCCCTGAGAAGAGACCCATAAATGCGTCAGGTGTCTGTTCGAAACCTTCTACAATGTTTTCCTCATATTGAATATGACCTGCTTTGATCCATTTAGCTAACTTCGCACGCCCTTCCTTAAAGGACTTGGCGTAGTCACCTAATAGGAACCCCTTCATTAATGCTGTATTGGTTAACAACAGGGTCTGCGGACGCATACCAATATCTGGTTTCTCCAAGTTATAGGACGAGATCTGTCCACACAATGGGATACGTGCATTGCGGTTAATGTGACGCAACACCGCATCCGAAATTTCGCCGCCAACATTATCAAAATAGACATCTACGCCATCAGGGCATACCCGTTCAATGGCAGCAGTCATATCGTTCTCTTGTTTGTAATTCAATACCACGTCGAATCCTAATTTGTCTTTGAGGTATGCGCATTTTTCATCAGAACCAGCAATACCTACGACACGAGCGCCTACGATCTTGGCAATCTGTCCTGCGATCATCCCTACCGCGCCTGCTGCGCCTGATACAACGACCGTCTCGCCTTCCTTAGGTTTACCGATATCCTCCATTCCGAAATAGGCTGTTAGCCCCGTAAGTCCAACCGCGCCCAAATATGCAGTCAATGGAGCTTCTTCGGTATCAATCAATGAAAGATCTCCTGTATTAACCGCCGCATAACGTTGCCAGCCCCACATCCCTGTCACAAGGTCACCCTTACGCAGATTAGGCTCCGAGGATTCCACCACTTGACCAATTGCTCCGCCTTTAATCACTTCGTTCAGCGCATAGGGTGGTGAATAGGACTTCGTATCCTTCATCCGACCTCGCATATACGGATCAACAGACAAATATAATGTACGAACCAGAACCTGTCCTGCTTCCGGTTCAGGAAGTGGTGTATTTATAAATTGGAAATTGTCACGGGATGGTGCACCTTCTGGACGAGATGCAAGTACGATTTGTTCATTTTCAGACATCTTAATGACCTCCTTGTAACCAGTGGATCAGCATTAACTCTCGCTTACGCTTACACTCTACCACCAGCACGATATGTTATAACCTTCTCATCAAAAGTTGTTCAAATCGTCCCCAGCTAATGAAAACAGGACTTTTTGAACACACTCTTATATTTTAAACCGAAACAGGCGGATCACAAACGTGGGCCGCCTTGAAATTCACTAAAATTATAGAGGTTGTTCAAAAAGTCCGCTTTTGATTACGAAGGATGCGCGAGCGGCATCTCAGCATCGAATATGGGATTCAGCCGAAATGTCCGTTGCTCACGTAGTCCTGCCTACGCTCCGCTACTCCATTTCTAGCTTCATCCCATCTTCTTGGTACTGAAAACCGCCCTTTTTGAACACGCACTTATAGTGATTGAGCCTCCGTCGTATTCCCCTATTGAGCCGTTAAAATCACTGGGCCATCTGCTGTAATCGCAATGGTGTGCTCATATTGAGCAGACAAGCTTCCATCCATTGTACGCGCCGTCCAACCATCTGAATCAAGCTTACTGCGGAACGTACCGATGTTCAACATAGGCTCAATCGTAATGACCATGCCTTCTTTGAGTCGTGGTCCACGATGAGGCGGGCCGTAATGAGGCACCTGCGGCTCTTCATGCATTTTCTCGCCAATGCCGTGCCCGATAAACTCACGAACAACCGACAGCCCCTCGCCTTCAGCATATGTTTGGATTGCATGCGAAATATCCCCGATCCGGTTGCCAACGACAGCAAGTTCAATGCCTTTATACAGCGAGTTTTTGGTCACATCTAACAAATGTTGTGCTTCTGGTGTAACTTGCCCTACTGCATAAGACCACGCAGAATCAGCGAGCCATCCGTTCAAATTCACGACCATATCAATCGTTACAATGTCGCCGTCCTGCAACACATATTTCCCGGGAAAACCATGACAGATTACGTCGTTTACTGAAGCACATGTCGCAAATTGGTATCCGTTATACCCTTTTTGCTCCGGCGTTGCACCATTTTTCTTCATAAAAGCTTCTGCAAATTGGTCAATCTCCTGCGTTGTGATCCCTGGACGAATCATTTTCGCTATTTCTCTATGGCATGCGGCAAGAATCTCACCTGCTCTTTTCATCTGTTCAATCTGCTCTTTTGTTTTCAATGTAATCATGACGACTTCTCCTTGTCCGTTAAGATCTTACCTTGTCTTCTATTGTAACGCTAATTACTCAAAATAAGAAATTCAGTATAAGTAAATTGTTAAATAACCGTGAAAATACCAACAATTTATTATACGCCTGGCCCGATCTTTATGAATATATTTTTCTGAAGAAACCCGAAACCCTCTTCCTCGGCCGTGCGTATATGCTAAAAACGATGGTAGACGAAAGGATGAAAGCTCATGCTCAAAAAAATTCTTGGCAAACTTCTCGACTCCAAATCTTCATCACACCGAAGGCGCTACAGCTCCTCTGACAGACGACGTTCCTATAAACGGTACAGCAGTTCGTCAGGGAAACGTTCCTATAAACGCTACTCCTCATCCGATATGAAATACCGGGATAGCCGTCATGGCTCTGGTTACTATAAGAGCAGAAAGTATAGCTCAAGCTAATCAAGCTGCGCGCTCTTGAACGATAGAATGTGCATAGTAGAACTCCAATTTAGGTTTGTAAAACTCACTTTGGCGTGCTGTGTAAATTAACAAAAGGGTGTCCACGCTGGCTGTATTTTAAGCCAGCGCGACACCCTTTTTATGCATTCGTTCCGTATAATTTAACAACAAAAAGGACCTCCGCTATGACGTTTACAGAGGTCATTCGTCACCATCTTCGTCCTACACCTGATGTTAAACTGATCCATGCAGCTTGGGCAGAATCCGCTGCATCTCAGCCTGCAGCTCGGGTGCCCCCGCCTCATACCCAGGTCTAAGCCCCAGCAACCTCTCCAGCATAATGACCAGATCCGGCTGAAGATCCAGTTCCTCCTGCCAGCTTGCAGGTGCTTTCCCTTTCTCTGGTTCATAGGCAGAGTACAGCATAAATAGAAGAAAATGACCGAGATCCTGCAAATCCTGATCAGGCGTTGCTGGTTCATCTTCAGGTGCAGGCAACTCACGCATACGTCGTTTCAGCTCTGGCAACAACGGCTCCCCCATTTGCCTCGCCAGGCCAAAATCAATCAGATGCAAGTGCCCATCCTTCATAATCACGTTGGGAATTCGTACATCCCCATGGATATAACCCTGCTGATGAACATGAGCGATTGGAGATAATAACTGGCTCGCCAGTTCAATACATTCTCGTTCGCTATATACCTGGCCCTGTTCGAAGATATACGTCTCCAGCGTCTCTCCCCGAATATATTCTATAGCAATGTAACTTCTTCCCTTATATATAAATGCATTCAAAAGTTTGGGAATCGCCGGGTGCTGCAGCCGGCTCATCACATCTGCTTCTCTACTCAGCAATCGGGCAGATAACTTGCCTTTGCTGGGCTTCGAACCTTTTAACGCAACCTCATCTCCTGTTTGTTCATCTATACAGAGGTATGTCAGTCCGTAGCTTCCCATACCAAGCAATTCGCATATCGTATATCTTTCCGCTATTTTTGCCCCCTTTGGCAAGGGTCGATCTGTCCACAGTCCCAGCAATCTTTGCCAGCTTCGTTGCAGCTCCACTCATTATCCCCATTAGCATACGACCGCTACCACTCCATCATGATCATGCAGAGCAAGCTTTGTTTGCTGATTTTCTTGTTGTTATGGAGCTTATTATAACAGTCCGAAGATGGGCAATCATAGCACGAACAGCAGTGGATCTTATGCCGTATGCCCGCTTACGCTTATGCCTCCTTATGCTTCTTCGGCAGCAGCCCAAATAACATGCGGAGCGTCGTTCCCTTAGGCTTGCGCTTTCTTCCCTGATAGCTGCGTAAATTGGTCACCAATTCACGATCCCGCTCTTCCTCCAGCTTTTCATTCATCCATAGGCGCTGCTTCTCCATCTGCTCTTGGAGAGCTTCATGCGTATCGGCAAGATGCTTCAAGGTTAATTCCAATTCATCCACCCGGTGCTGTAGCTGCTGCACTCGATCATCCTGCTGCGCCACTGCACCAGCCGTTACTTCAGTAACTAACTGCCCTAACCCCTCATATGATCTCAAGCTATTTGGCGGCTCGGCTCCTTCCGGGAATAACGCAGGCATGATCGTTGCCGCACATTCGCTTTCGGACGTATCACCTATTTCAACTGTGGATGCTTCTGGAGATAGAACCGTAACCACAGCATCCACCAAGGGCAAATTATGTTCTCTAAGCTCCGTCATCAGACGTTCAATGCATTCCACATCCTCGGATCGAAACAGTCTGGATTTGTTGGCAGAGCGTTCAAACCGATAGCCCTGCTCCTCAAGTGCTGCTGCATATTTTCGAAGTGTACTGGCTCCAATGCCCAGACTCTTGGCCGTTTCCGTCGTAGCTCCTGCTTCTTCAATCATCATTATTCCCTCCCGGAATGAAGTTTTGTAATCAAGGTCGTGACTTCTGCATCAACCTTTTGTAACAACCATCGGATCGGGGCAACTTGTCTACTCCGCATATACATGGACGATACTTGCACATGCATATGCATTATGATTCGCTTGCCAATATGTATTCGTCAGTTCTGCTTGCGAACCCTTTGACGCTTTAGTTCTGTTTCTGTGGATTCATAAGAACTTTTGTCAGACCACTTATTCGCATAAATCTCTGATGATCCGACAACCTACAAGAATGGTGTCATGTCGAATGCGGTCAATGCAAATGCCGTCAAAATTTTGGAAACACGATATTCATGTCAATTTTGTTAACTCCATTACTCCAATACGCTCCCGCGATAACGGATATCATTGCTGTATAGCTTTTTTGTGTGTTATCTTATGTAACGTAGAAGCCATTATCAGCATAAATTATAGGACAATACTTAACATAGGACTCAAAATAATCGGAAAAATCAAAAGGATACGGGGGATGAACGGCTGTGTTAGGCAAATCAGGTAAAGTAGCGGTGATCGGGGCAGGTCTTGTTGGTTCAAGTTGTGCATATTCAATGATTAATCAGTCGATCTGTAGGGAAATTATGATGGTTGATCGGACATACGATCGCGCTGTTGCGCAGGCTTTAGATTTTTCCCATTGTATGGACTTCACACATAATCGCACCAAAGTATACGCAGGCACTTATGCTGACTGTGGCAGTATGGATGTGATCGTGCTCACAGCTGGGGCGAACCCTAAGCCTGGTCAGACACGTCTAGATATTCTGGAAGAAGCCGAATCCATCGCCAAAGATATTGTCGTCCCTATCATGGAAAGTGGTTTCAGCGGGATTTTTGTCGTCGCAGCGAACCCGGTTGACATAGTAACTTATATGGTATGGAAGCTGTCAGGTCTTCCACGCGAACACGTCATCGGCACAGGGACTTCCATCGATTCCTCCAGACTCAAAACACTGTTGTCCGAGGTCTTCTCCATTGATCCCCGCAGTGTGCACGGTTATGCTCTAGGTGAGCATGGAGAATCACAGTTTGTTGCTTGGTCGCACGTTACCATTGGCGGCAAGCCGATCCTGCACATTATGGAGCAGCACAAAGATCGTTTCAAACATCTCGATCTGGAAGATATCGCTCGTAAAACGAAGGACGCAGGCTGGGAGATTTTCACTCGCAAAGGCTCTACCCAGTTTGGCATCGGTAATGCACTTGCTCATATCACACGCTCCATCCTCAATGACGAGCATAAGATCATCGCCGTCTCCGCGATCCTTGAGGGAGAGTATGGACAGAACAATGTCTGTGCGGGCGTTCCCGCGATTATCGGTGGCAATGGCATCCAAGAGATCATCGAATTGAATCTGGATGCATCCGAACGCGAGAAATTCGAACGCTCCTGCGCTGTATTATCTGGAAGTATAGATCGCCTTACCATGGTATAACTTAGTGAAAAGTAACCAAAGACGCCAGTGACCATTCCCGAGAGGAATGCACTGGCGTCTTTATCTATGCGTATCTATACAAGTTTAATTAAAACTTGATCTCACTTCAATTAGGTGCAAGCTGCGGCTGATCGGTTGGTCCCCATTGCTGGAGCACCCTCTTCAACTCACTGAGCATAACAGGCTTGCTGATAAAGTCGCGCATGCCGATCTCTAGACAAGCCTCCTTATCCTCCCGTTTCGAATTGCCCGTGACCGCAATAATCGTTGGAATACGATCTTGTGGAATCAATCGGTGGACAAGATCCGTCGCTTTAAGCCCATCCATGACAGGCATTTGAATATCCATCAGTACAATATTATAGGTTTTCTGAGAGATGGCCTCAATCGCTTCGACACCATTCGTACATACATCTGGCTTGTATCCAAGCTTCTCTAGATATTCAGTCAAAATCTTCCGATTCACCGGATGATCCTCAGCAACTAATATACTGATCGGCACCTTGTCACCTTGACGTGTACGATCATGTGAGAATTGGCGTGCGGCTTCCTCTTCCGGTACATCGACACTTGTGGCAGGGACGGCGAACCGGAAGGTAGAACCTTCTTCTTCCTCACTCTCTACGCTGATGCTTCCGCCCATAATCTCGACAAGGCGTTTCGAGATAACAAGTCCAAGCCCTGTACCTCCATACTTCCGATTAATGACCGGATGCAATTGGGAGAACGACTGGAACAACTGATCCAGCTTATCTGCGGGAATACCGATACCCGTATCCTTAACCGCAAAATCTAGCACGCTGGATTCAGGTCTGCGTCCCTTAATAATGTCTACCGTGACATCAATACTTCCCTGATCCGTAAACTTGAGTGCATTACTAACGAGGTTCACAAGGATCTGTCTAATCCGCATCGCATCACCAACCATGAATTCCGGAATGCTAGGATTGAGACGATATCTGATCTTCAGTTGCTTCTCATCCGCGCGAGGCTTGAACAACTCCGCCACCTGCTCTAACATTTTGCGTAGTGAGAAAGGTTCGTAAGCTAGCGCCATCTTGCCAGACTCCAGCTTGCTGAAATCCAGAATATCATTGAGGATATTGAGCAATGCGTCGCCGCTCTCCTGTATAATCTGGGCATACTCACGCTGTTCCTCAGACAGATCCGTCCCGATTAGAAGCTCTGTCATGCCCACGATCCCATTCATCGGTGTACGAATCTCATGGCTCACCATAGACAAGAACTCAGACTTAGCCTGAGCCGCCAATTCCGCTGTCTCCTTGGCACGTACAATTTCACGTTCGCCAGTGACATCGTTGAATACGACAACGGCTCCTTGAATCTGACCTTGATCTATAATTGGCGTCACCTGGTATTCCACCAAGAAGCTGCTTCCATCCTTACGCCAGAATACATCCTCTTTGATTAAGCGTCGCTGTCCATCCATGACAGTCATATGAATTGGACACTCTTCTACGGGGAAATAACTTCCGTCTGCGCGAGAATGGTGCATGATCGGATGCGAGCTTTTACCCACAAGCTCCTTCACTTCATAACCAAACATCGATGCCGCTGCGGGATTCATAAACATCGTTATTCCATCTGCATCCAGACCATAGATGCCTTCCGTAACCGAATTCAGAATCAGCGTATGCTGCTTGCTAAGCTCTTGAATCCGTTCCGTATAATCTTTTCGCTCTGTGATGTCAGATAAAATACCGTATACACCGACCAATTCCTGATCCACAATGATAGGCACATTCATGATGGATACATCGATCTGTCTACCTCTAGCATTAACGACACATGTCTCATAGTGCTGTGGCTTTCCCTGCTTTACTAGTTCAAAGTAGGTTTTACCATTCTGCACTTCGTTTTTGTCTAAATTGTTCAGAAAGGATCGCCCAATCAATTCACTGCGCGGAATATTGAGCAATTGAACAAGATTACGGTTGACTGAACTATATCTACCTTCCAGATCCAACGAATACACGGCCGCTGGCGTATGTTCAAATAACGATTTGTACCGCTGACGACTCTCTCTTAAGCGTCGATCTGCATCCTTATGCTGTGTAATATCTCGGCTGATACTTACAACCTGCGTATCTTCACCTTCTCTGCCTGATACCGGCTTCGCCAACGTCTCCATCCAGATGTAGTGCCCTTTTTTGTGCATAACACGCATCGTACATCCATTGCCAATTACGGATACATCTAATGGATCTGGGTAATCCCCTGGGTAACAGTAGTCTTTGAAGGACTTGCCCGTCACCTCTTCTGGTCGATAGCCAAGCAAAGGATACACCGAGGGAGACACATACAGCAATTCTCCATCTAGCGAACATTTCGTGATGAGATCCTGTGCATGATCCGCAAGAATCTGATACTTTTCCTGGGTCTCATGCAACTTACGCTCCACTTCCATGATCTCAGTTACATCTTTGGCAATTCCATATATGCCCACGACTTCTCCTTCTGACGTGATCGGCACATAAGTTATATCCGCCTGTCTCAGCGAGCCATCTCTATGATAGAACTTGAGAGAGTTACTGACTGAACGTCCAGCCAATACTTCATCAATACATTGTTGACGTGATTTCTCACTCTCTGGTGGACAGAGATATTCCCGGTTCATATGAATCAAGTCTTCAAGTGTGTGCCCTGAAATCCGCTCAACGGAGGGATTAGCATCAATATAGTTTCCATGGATATCCATAACATAGATGGCATCCGGGTGGTTAAAAAACAAGGATTGGTGTGAACTTCCCTCAGAAATAATGCGTTTTAGGGTTTCCGTTTTATTCATTTCCAAGGCTTACCCCTCTTTTCTTAGCCTAAAGCTTCTTATAACAACGAAATATAACACTGTAATTATAACTAGGCTTACCCTCGAATAACCATGTAAACCCGCCTAGAAACAGCTTTTTTTATTTTAACAGATTCCAATATTTTTTGGATTAATATCTCGCCTTAAATTCTCAAAACCTCTCTTTAAAAAAATTGAAATTCTCTCAATGCAGTATCATTTGGTATACAGACGTAAATCAATTAAGAAAAGATTGTTCCAATTTTATACAAATATAACGATACATTTTGTATCAAACAAGTTATAATGGATACAAAAAAGGATGTGCATATGTCTGTGAAAAAAGAGAAATTAATTGAAATTTATTTTCTCCGAAGCATCTCATGTCTAGCCATCGTACTCACACACTCGATCGGTTTCTCCACCAAGTTTTATACCGACCTGTTGAATTCTTCGCACGTCATTGGAAGAAACATTTTGGATAGTCTGAACCTTCTTCTCAAATTCGGCACCCCAATGTTTGTCTTCATCTCCATTCTCCTACTCTCCTACTCATACCGCGACGGAATAAGAAAGGGATTCCTCCTCAAACGGTTCAAGTACATCTTCATTCCATTTCTTATATTCAGCGGAATTTACAGCGGACTTGCTGTATCCGGATTTCTTGACGCGGAGAATCGGAGCTTCGGAAGCCTACCCAGCGTGTTATTCCAACATATCTTTCTGGCAGGATTCCACGGATATTTCGTAGTGATTATCTTTCAATTCTACATACTGTTCTACCTGTTCAAAAAACTCCTTGATCAATGGAATCCCTTAACTGTAATCACCGTCTCATTCATCATTAATGTCGCTTATCTTGGATTCTTCAATTTTGTAGGCAAAATTGAAAGCATTCCGCTATCCGGCATCATCTGGAGTAGCTTTAATTGGCTGCCTTTTGTCGGTTGGTTGTTTTACTTCTCACTCGCCTACTACTGTGGTCGAAATATAGAACAGTTCAAAGCCCTTCTTGCCCAACATAAAGTATGGGTTAGCACGCTTCCATTGGTTCTGATGGGAATCGTATTATTCCTGTACCATAGCGAAATCATTCCTGTCTCCGATTCCAAGCGGATTGATATGCTCTTGCTCACGACCTTTCTCTTCTTCGGGCTATACCAATTCGCAAGCCGACTTCAACGCGTTCCACGAAGTTTACTTCTTATCAGTGACTACTCCTTCGGGATCTATCTTGTTCACTGGTTCTACCTTCATCTGATGGCACAGTTACTACAAGCCGCCTCCTTATCATTAGGGTATTTCACGATTCCGGTTCTGTTCCTAGGGGCTCTCACGTTCTCCATCATCACGGTGTATTTACTCAATCGCGTTCGCGTTGGAAAATTCGTGGTCGGTCAGATTGGGAAGGGACGAAGCGCTACTCCTGTTCAGGTGGAGCGTAGCACAACAGGAGAAGTACCTGCCTAAGCTTAGATTTGAATTTTGATAAACCTTCAGAAGGGATGAAGTTGAACATGGTATTTCCGAACAAGGTGAAGATTGCGTATGGCAAGATGCGGGGATGGGCTGTGTTCGGAAAAATACAACCTACACTTGGACTACTGCCGAGAATACGAGGCAAAGTGTATTTGAACAAATCGGGAGAACTACAGGTAGGTAAACGACTTAATATCATAGGGAAACCTTGGGGAACCCAGCTAACAGTGGTCAAAGGAGCACGTCTAACCATTGGTGACGATGTACTGATTAACGCAGGCGTAGGAATAGCCGCCAATATAGAGGTTGTCATTGGTAACAATGTGATGATTGGACCGCGCACAAGTATATTCGATAGTGCATACCACCGAATCGATTCTCTGGATGATGGGAGTGAGATGGCACAGCGGATAACGATTCAGGATAATGCCTGGATTGGAACAGGGGCTCTCATTCTTCCTGGCGTAACGATTGGCAAAAATGCCGTGGTTGCTGCCGGAAGCACCGTCACCAAGGATGTTCCTGATAACACCCTTGTGGCTGGAGCACCTGCCAAAGTCATTCGGGAATTAACCATCCATGACGGATGGATTAGAAGATAGCAAATAAACTCGTGCTATAACAAACAAAGATCCCCTTCAGGCATTCATGCAGATCACATCTGCACGCTGTGCTTGAAGGGGATTTCCCCTTGGAAGAAGGGAATCCAAAAATCTGGGGATAACAGCGATCGGAAGGTTATTCTGTCATCGAAGTGGTAAGTGTAAACCTTCTTTAGTTGAACTTATATATACCGAGAAGGAGCAAGGGGGCACACTTCATCAGATCTCTTTTTTCTTGAAATAGAGAATACCTGCGAGGATAAAAAGAACAGCACTCCCACCAACAACCGTCAGCATCGTCGCCAGCGGAACATTGTAGGCTCCAAATCCCCGCCTTCCATCGGTGCCATAAGAATGACCGGCTGTGCCCATGGATAATATGGACCAAATGTCACCGAGTTCACGATCAGAATATTCGGTACCGTTAGAGCAAAGTTCAGCGCGAGTGGTGCGGCAAAGCTGCTCCAGATCAAGGAGACCAGCAGTTGTAGCGCAGCGAGTGGCACACAGGCGAATAGTCCAAGGGATAACTTACCCACAATTAATCCCCACGGTATTGGTTCCGTTATACCATGAACGAGACCTGCCAGCATAATGGCTGCAAATAGCAACACTTGTGTACCCGCTAAGAGCAACAACACAATGGTGAGCTTGGCGGCATATACACCAGTGCGTGTAAGCGGTAAGACCAGCATCTGCTTCCACCCTCCGCCCGAATGTTCAAATCGACAGACAAAAGAAGTAAATACACCAGTCAGAATTGGGAGCAGCAGTAAGCCATGAAGGAGCACCATTGTACTCATCAGCACTTCCCATTGCCCAGAAGGCGATGACAGCAAGCCGATGAGCAGCGCGATTAACGGGCTAAGCAGAATTAAAAGCCAGATCGGAGATTTCCCCATTTTTAACCGTTCAGAAGACAGGATTCGGAAATAGGTTGTCGCAAAGCTCATCTACGCCACATCCTTCCGGCTGAAATGAACCATACCCATCAGCATAATCAAGATGCCTACGCCTAAGCCCAACGCGGGATAGATCAAGGAGCCTTTCCAAGCCATCATTGACCAAGCAAGTGGAAAATGTGGTGAGATGGTCAGCGCAAACATGCCTGTCACTGCAAGAACAATCCCAAACGTTACAGGTAGAGCCTGATTCTTGGAAACCATGGTGAGCCATAGCTCCACGGATAATACGGGCAGTGCGCCAGCCAGCGGCAGAATACCTAATTTAACAATGGATAACCACGGAATCGCACTCGCATCAAACCCAAAGATCAATCCCAGCCCAATAGTGCCAACAGATAACAGCAAACAAGAAATGATCAGCAGCACACAGGTCATGATGAATTTAGCTAAGTACACCGCTGGTCTTGAAATAGGTAATGCCAGCAGTTGTTTCCATGAGCCCTGTTCATGCTCCACATTCGCCATCATGGAACTAATAATGGTTGCTCCTAACATGAGCGCCAGGGGTACAAAGACGATGACATTCTCCAGAAGACCTTCCCATAGGTTTCCGCCATAAACACCTTTTAGATAATCCAATCGTAATCCAAAATTCAACGCCTGCATCAGTGTAAGACCAATCGGAGCTAGGAATACAAGAAACCAGATGCCCTTGCCACGAATCTTAAGCCAATCCGATGATAAAGCACGTCCCGTCATACGGTCGCCCCCTCACCAATCACCCGCATAAACAGGTGTTCCAACGATTGGCGATGTTCCTCCACACGATAGATGGCATGGTCATGCTCAACTAGACGTCTTACTAATAATGCGATAGCGCTATTATCCATGTACGGGAACGTTAGCACAGAACCTTGTCGTTGACCGAATTGCCCCTGCTCTCTAGCGAGCTTGATCGCGTCTTCCGGTTCGGACACCGTCAGACAAATAGAACTGCCCGTTTGACTGTGCAGATTAGCAATGGTATCCTGCAGCACCATCTTACCCTCGCGGATAATGCCAACTCGGCTCGCCATCTGCTCTACTTCACTCAATAAGTGGCTGGATACAAGAACGGTAATACCATGTTCCAGCGGCATACGTTTGATCAGCTCTCGAATTTCCTGAATACCTGCCGGGTCAAGCCCATTCGTAGGTTCGTCCAAAATCAATAACTCAGGCTCACCCAACAAGGCGCTCGCGATACCCAGACGCTGCTTCATTCCCAGAGAATATCCCTTCACTGGACGTTTGGCATCCCGAGTCAGATCCACGATGGACAGAACTTCTGCAATTCTCGACTTCGGCACGTTAATAATCCGGCGCAATGCCTCCAGATTTTCCACCGCATTCAGATGACCATAGTACGAAGGATACTCAACAAGTGATCCTATACGCCGCAGAATGTCCATGCGATCTTTGCGAATATCTTGGTCGAAGATTCGAATAACACCCTTTGTTGGCTTAATTAAGCCTAGTAGCATGCGAATCGTTGTTGTTTTGCCCGCACCGTTCGGACCTAAGAAGCCGTAGATATCTCCTTTTTTGATATGCAGGTCAAGCTCACGTACTGCTGCTCGATTACGATATGTTTTCCATAGATTAGCCGTTTGAATAATGTTATCACTCACTGTTTAATCACCTCGGATAACATCGTAACCCGCCAAGGTTAAAATCAACGTTATCTGAAGTTTAAGTTTAGTTTAAAAATCAGTTTTATCACTTTTCACTCCTGAGCCGCCATAGAGATAGATTCGAACCCCTTCTGCTGAACTGTCCACCTTCTTGCGGAGACCCATCTCACGAACCAACAGATCCACGATGGATAGACCAAGCCCAGTCCCCTTCGTACCTGTATCCTCCAGCATGCCTGGCCCATGATCCTGAATAAGTAGTGCCGTCTGTCCCTGAATCTGCTCTGTCGAGATGCCAATATATTTGCCTACTGCTGCATATCGAACAATGTTCTGAAACAGATTATCGAGAATACGGCGCATGCCCTGTTCATCCACCTGCCAGAGTAGGGGCTCGTCCGGTAGATCAATGTCGATATCGAACTGTTCCTTCTCCCAGACTGGATACCATGCCGCAGCTACTTCCCTGACGATCCGCAGCATATCCTTCTCCTCCAGCTTCAACGTATACTTTCCACTCGTCAGCAGGTTATAGGATAACATGTTGTCGATAAGTCCACCCAGATCCTCCATCTTCGCTTCCATGCGCAGTAATGAATTATTGCCCGTATGACTTAGCTGCTCTTTGTGCAGAGCGTGCATATGTCCTCGAATAACCGTCAACGGTGTGCGAAGATCATGGGAAAGCCCCGCAATGAGACGTTTGCGCAGCTGTTCTTCCTCTCTCTCCCGGTGCCGACTATCTGTAAGCTGACGTATCATATCGTTGAACGACTCCTCCAGTTGCCCAATCTCATCCTCTCGTCGGATATCAACAGGTAGCGGGATGCCTTCCTTGCCTGGTGCCATCATTGCCGTCTGTAAACGGACTAACCGCTTGCGAATACGAGCGAAGAACAGAATCGACATCAGAATGAAGAATAGAAAGATGATGGCCATGAATAGCCCAAGGTACAGGAGCTCCATCGGCCAGTTATTTTGTTGTTTTTGCATCAAGTAACGAGGAACTTCAATTACCATGAAGCCTTTTCCCTTGTCCTGATCGCCGCCTTCGATAAAAGAAACCACCGTGAGCGGATCTCGATACGTCGCTTCCTTCATAAATTGCAATGTACTCGCCGCATCCCACACGGTTGGAACTTGCGTCACGACGCTCTTTCCGTCATCCAATGTCCATCGCAGCGTCTTCATGACCGTATCGCCTGACGTCACTTCTGACAGAGTTACGCCTTCGCCTGCTAACATAAAGATTGTATTCCCACGTTCATCCACCAGGTACATGGAAGACTTGGGATACCTGTTATGTAGCTGCTTGATCCGTTGATCAACCTCGGTTGAACTGGCCTCGCCTAATTTCATTGCCTCTTTAGACCATAGATTGCTTATATGGTTTACGTCACCATAAGGTGCATCATTGTTATAACTGTTGTTCACCACAACCACGTAAATAATAGATGTAATTGGAAGAACGACAGGCACGAATAAAATGGCCGCCAAAATAAGAAACATATAACGGGACATTAAGGAACGTCCGAAACGGAGCTTTTTCTTTTTCACAGACTCCTGCTCTTGTTGCTTCTTGCCTTTGCGTGAGCCTACTCGCCATGTCATGGCTTCTTCACGCGGTAACCGACACCACGGATTGTCTGAATGATGGTCGGATTGGCTGGGTCACGTTCCAATTTCTCACGCAGATGACGAATATGTACCATTAATGTTTTGTCTCCATCCAGATAGGACTCATTCCAGACCGCTTCATAGATTTGCTCCTTCGTTCGAATCATGCCCATGTGCCTGAGCAGGTACGCAAAAATATGGAACTGTTTCCCAGATAGAATGACTTCCTCTTGCGTAAGCTCATTCACAATCCGATTATCCTTCTCATAGATGGACAGATGATCAAGCTTCACAACTTCATCCGCAGTAATATTCGTCCCAGCCTTACGCAATTGGACTTCTATTCTAGCGGCTAGTTCGTCCGGGTGAAAAGGCTTCGTGACATAATCATCGGCAAAATCAAGTCCATGCAGCTTATCGTCAATAGACGTTCTAGCCGAGAGCATGACAATTGGAATGCTAGGATGTTCTTTTTTGAGTCGCTGCCCTACCGTAAATCCATCCAGACCCGGAAGCATGACGTCAAGAATAATCAGAGCGCAGCCTTTGGCCGCCTCCGTTGCACCTTCACCACTTTCCAACCAGATGACCTCATATTCACGTTCTTCCAGATCTGCTCTAACCCATGTCGCAATTTCGATCTCATCTTCAATGTATAATAGTTTCGGCTTCATACGCTCGATTCGTTTCCCTTCTTTACCCTTTGGGTTAAATATATTTGAAGCACAATTAGATGCTGTTCGATCATTCTCAGCTTCTTGAATCTGAACGATCAAGGCAAGCTTCTTGCATTAAATAGATACAAATTCATGACATCGGGGTACAGTGAGTCCCTCTACATTCCATTATAACCTAATCACTCATCTGGGAAATGTTACATAAACAAGTGATGCTCTGCATCATGCAGAGTAATCAGCCACATTCGAGGGATTACGATCCAACATGCCAACATACGCTGTGTGTTACGACGGGAGGATACTTACTATGCTGCTGGAAGCCATCTATCATCAACCCAAACGCAATTGGGCTTATGCCTATGACAAGGATACCGTTCGCTTGCGTCTACGTGCCAAAAAGAATGACCTCACCGAGGTACACGCCCTGACTGGGGACAAATACGCTTGGGAACAAACAAAAGAATTGATCCCTCTAACGAAGTATACATCGGACTCGATGTTTGATTATTATGAAGGGCAAGTACGCCCTCCTTATCACCGTCTAAAATATGCTTTTCTCCTCAAAAGTGAAACCGAACAAATCTGGATGACTGAAACCGACTTCCAAGAGGAAGAACCCGATGAGCCGGGGCGAATGTTTCAGTTCCCATACATTCATGAAGGTGCTGTATTTACGCCACCTGCTTGGGTGAAAGATGCCGTGTTTTATCAAATTTTCCCCGAACGGTTCGCAAACGGGAATGCTGAGCTTAATCCAGAGAAGGTCGAGCCTTGGGGAGGCGAGCCGACACCGTTTAATTTCTTCGGCGGTGATCTACAAGGCGTCATTGATCACCTCGATTATCTCAGCGAGCTTGGCATTAATGCGATTTATTTCACACCGATCTTCGAAGCGACAACCAATCATAAATACGATACCGAGGATTACATGCGGGTAGACAGGCACTTTGGAGATGCAGATACTATTAAACGGCTTGTTAAGCTGTGCCATGAACGTAAAATCCGTGTCGTTCTGGACGCGGTATTCAACCATGCCGGGAAGACATTTGCACCGTTTGTCGATGTACAGCAGAACGGCGCAGAATCCAAATATAAGGACTGGTTCCACATACATGAGTTTCCGCTGGATGTGAAGGATGGCATTCCCACGTATGAGACCTTTGGCTTCGAAGCCCATATGCCAAAGCTAAATACAGAGAATCCCGAGGTGAAAGCCTATTTGCTGGAGGTTGCCGAGTATTGGATCAAAGAGGTAGGCACCGATGGCTGGCGACTCGACGTCGCCGATGAAGTAGATGATGCCTTCTGGCGAGATTTCCGCCGGGTTGTGAAGGCTGCCAATCCGGAAGCCTACATCCTTGGCGAAGTGTGGAACGAATCGTCTGCATGGCTACAGGGTGATCAGTTCGATGCGTCGATGAACTATCCGTTTACCGAAGCGGTCAATCATTTCTTTGTCAAAAATACAATGCATGCCGAGCAATTTGCTAATTCTATTGGTCGTCAATTATCCCGCTATCCTCATCAGGCGAGCGAGGTCGCTTTTAACTTATTAGATAGCCACGACACACCCCGCTTGCTTACCCTCTGTGAAGGGGATCAACGGAAGATGAAGCTGGCTGCATTATTCCAATTTAGTTTCATGGGTGCACCGTGTATCTATTACGGAGACGAGATTGGACTAGACGGTGATCATGATCCTGGATGTCGCAAATGTATGGAATGGGATGAGGCAAAGCAAGACCGTGAACTGTTTGATTTTTATCAGAGACTTATCGCGCTCCGTCACGCTCATCCTGCTCTGCGTGCTGAAGGTACGATTCGATTCCTACAAGCCCGCGAAGGTGGCAGCCAGCTTGTCATGGAACGTCAGGATGAAGAAGAGCGCATTCTAATTCTGTTCAATCGCTCAGAAGAAACGGCCATCGTTGAGCTGGAGACGAGTACAGATGATTGGAATGAGCTGTTTGGCGAGAAGCACCGGATCGCACTGGAGGATGGCATACTTGCGATTGAGCTTCCGGCTTATGGATATGCAGTGTTAAGCATGGCTCTGGAGTAATATAAGGGGTTCGTACCAGCTTTCCGTTTCGAACCCATGAAAGCCAAAGAGGCGCCAGCAGAAGGTTACTACACTGCTAGGCGCCTCTTCATATTTTAATTTTATTCTGACGTTGAACCTGCTGCCCCGTCTGTTTCTAACTCTGGTTCCGGAGCACGCTTTGCCTTCGGTTTCGCAAGCTTCTCCATCATTTTGCGTCCTGTCGGGGTCTGAGCCAGTCCACCTTGAGCCGTCTCACGGTGCCTGCTTGGCATAGCACTGCCCACTTCAAGCATGACATCAATCACTTCGTCCGATGGAATGGCGCTACGCACCCCAGCAAGTGCCATATCAGCAGCGGCTAGAGCGGTTACAGCGCCCAGTCCGTTGCGGACGATGCAAGGAATTTCGACGAGACCTGCGACTGGATCGCAGATAAGACCGAGTGTATTTTTTAACGCCAAACCTACCGCATGAACAACCTGCTCCGGCGTGCCTCCACGTAGCTCAACCATAGCACCCGCCGCCATACCAATCGCGGAGCCTACCTCAGCCTGACAGCCACCCTCAGCACCAGAGATAAACGAATTGTTTGCAATAACATATCCGATCGCCCCAGCACAGAACAGTCCGTTAACCAGATGCTCGTCAGTCCAGCCAAAACGTTCTTGTGAACTGATGAACACACCTGGAATAATGCCGCACGAACCCGCTGTCGGTGTAGCAACAATTCGCCCCATGGATGCATTGACTTCAGAGACACACAGGGCATATGCCATCGCAAGTGCTGAAGCATCACCTGAGCAAGTCTCTCCTTTACGAATGTATTCCGCCATCCTCTTGCCGTCTCCACCAGTCAGACCACTGCGCGAAACTGTATCTTCATTCAGTCCTTTATGAACCGCTTCCTTCATCACCTGATAATATTCAGACATCTGCTGCACGACATCTGCTTCCGGCGTATTCGTCTCTTGGACTTGTTCTTCAATCATTAACTGAGCAATGGTCTTGGATTCAGCCGTGCAGATCGTATTCAGTTCATGCAAATGCTTAAATCGCATCTGGACTCACTCCCTTCTTCAAATCAATTACACGAATATCCAGCACATGATCCAGCGACTTCAAACGGCTTAACATATTCGGGTCTGGCGCCCCATCCATCTCCATCGCAGTCAATGCTTCACCATCCCGACCTTTCCGGTCTACCTGCATATAACCGATGTTCACGCCTGAGGAACTGATGGTGGACGTCACGGATGCAAGCACCCCTGCTTTGTCCGCATGACGCAGCACCAATGTTGGGAACTCCCCACTGATCTGGACGCGAAAATCATTCAAGGCATGCACTGACACACTGCCGCCCCCAATGGACGCACCAATCAATGAACATTCACGGTCACCGTGCCACAGTTCAATTTTGACCGTATTGGGATGGGGAGCAGGTAGGCCACTTGTGAAAAACTCAACCTCCATACCCGCTTGCTCTGCATACTCTTCAGCATCCGGTATTCGCGGATCGTCTGTCGCATAATCAAGCAATCCGCCGATTAGCGCAAGATCTGTGCCATGCCCTTGATACGTATCGGCAAACGATCCGTATAGTGTTAACCGGGCGCGCTCCGGCGTACAACCCAACCACTGACGAGCAATTCTGCCAAGTCTCGCCGCACCAGCCGTATGTGAACTTGAAGGTCCCGTCATGGATGGACCAATAATTGAGAAAACATCTTTAAAACGCATCAAAAACCCTCCATTTGTATTCGTCATGTTCATCCAGATACTTAACCATAACGTTCCATTATTACTGAATGATGACATCAAAAAAGGACAGAAGAAGGCCTTAAGCCCTCTCTCTGTCCTCGATACCTGAGAGTTTCATGATCAACAGCGTCAGTCGATACAGTGCATGCCTTGTTCTTACACATACTGTACCAAGCTGTTTAATCATATACCCCTTGGGTGGCGCATCATGCGCACTCTCCAGAGTTGCGTCCAACGATGGTACATTTACCTGAGAGATTAACCGCCGCGCCGGGTGCGTAGGCAGCTTGCTCCTTCGGTGCCTGATCGCAGGCCATCTTACTTAGCCAACTCAGGTCTCTCCCGCTCGTTATCATTCGCTGTATGGAATTATTCTGATGAGATCAGAATGATGATAATTATGATTCAAAATAGTGACATTAAAGCTAAATCATATCGTGATCCGACGAAAAAACACTCTTACTCATTAAGATTAATCGACCGGAAGTTTCATGTCAATAAACTTAACGATTTGTTAGCTTCAAATCAAATGTAAGCGTTATCTACTGTGAACTTTTGTCACATCGGCACTCATGTTTATTCATTTGTTTACATCTCTGCTGTTAATTCTATGTATGTTCAGGTGTGTCCAATGGTTCGGGTGTTAAGGCAAACTTCTGTCTAAAACCTTCTGTCCAAGACCTTCTCCCCTATAGGACACACCAATGCCCAACTTACTTACTATTACTTTCTTTCTTTTTTTGTCGAGCCATTTCACTTCTGCAGTTGTTCTCCGCATCAGTCTAACCTACTTCATCGTTGCACTCTTCGTCACAGCCTCTTGATAATACGAACTTCTTGAAGGAAGCAAGCTGGTGATCCATAAGATAAGTGCCACTAACATCATGGCTGCTGAGACAACCGTATACACAAGACGAAGGGATAAATATTCTGCCACTACCCCTGCAATCAAAATAGAAGCCACTTGAAGCGCGCTCAGCATCAGTCCAATGACACTGCTCATCCTGCCCATTAGATCTACCGGAATATTATTCTGGTAAAAGGTAATCAGGCCTGTGTTGGCAAGTGCTGAGCACAGCCCAAGCAAGATAAAGGCGAACGCTGCAAGCTCGAAGGAAAACGAACGTGCAAATAGGAAATAACCAAGCGAAACCATAAGCACGCCGATCCCCATCATATGACGGATCGGAATATGTTTGGCAAACAGGGTGACAAGCAGCGAACCAACTAGATAACCGACGCCAGTAACACTCATCAATGCCCCGTATTGAGATTCAGACAAGTTCATCACCTGGCGAATAAACACGACTTCCTGTGCATCCAGCGACATGCCAATGACGAGAACAATCTGAAAAATGACGTAAATCCCTACAACGTAACCACTCTTGCGGCTAAACCTTAGCACGGCTTGCCAGTCCTGAGCGATGATCCGCGGCGACAATTTCGATGGCCCACCACGCTGCTCGCCTATACCCAATTTCGGCAACATCATAAGAATCAGAGCGGACACAGCAAACGAAACACTATTCACGTAGATCGCTACTGCGGGGATAGATAGAACAATAATACGCCAGCTACAGCAGGCCCCGTAATAAAAGCTCCTGAGCTAATGAGTGCCTGCATCGAATTGAATCGCTTACGCCGCTCAGCCGGTACCAGCCGAGTAATGTACACCTGGGAAGAAGGTACAAATATCGAGGACGACATACTAATCAGAAACATCACAGCATACATCATCCACAGATTTGAAAATAAGGGAAGTGTCGCGACCAGCAATGCCCGTATGATATCTGCCCAATCATCAACTGGCGTTGATCGTAGCGGTCAATGACACTGCCTGACCAGAACTTGGTGCATACTGAAGCGATTGGCGAGATGATCCATAACCCTGCTACGGCTGCTGGAGATTGGGTCATGTTCAGCACCATCAGGTTGATAGCGACAATGTAGATAAAATCACCCAGGTTGGATATACCCACTCCACCTAATAACAGTCCGGCATGCTTCCAGCCGCCAGGCTGGTTATCAGACTTTTCTACCCTCTCCTGGCTGTTCTTCATCTATCGTTTCCCCCTCGACTTTGAATAGAAAGAAGCCTGATGCATCCAATTCATAACAGCAACCGCATGAGTTTGATCCAAGAAGGTCGCCCTCCAGCCGCCACGGTTCACCATCAATGTGGCCTGTACGGTTAGCAATGACCTAGCACGTTGGCGGGATGTTGCGATGGTATTCACTGTAACCACATGAGGACGGCGCATTAACACGGTCAGACGGGAGATTTGCCGCTGGCGGATCAATAGCTGCTTCTCATATATGTTCAGTCCTTCATCCTTGTAGCGTGCATATCCCCACATACCGAACACAGGCAGCAGAAGGAATAGCCCTACGCCCACCATGCCAAAATATATCGTTCCGGCAATTCCAACTAGCAGGGCAATCAGCAGTTTCCAACGGAGAAACAACCAGAGCGCCCGTGTCGGCGGCTGCGCTATATCTGTTTGTAATTCATATTGTGGCACGATGCTTGCCAGCAATTCGTTCACCTCACGCATGGGTAACAGCGGGTGAAGCATCATTTTTTTCTCCTTCTCGGAAGTCAGCACATAAATCTCAACCTCCGCATACCCGAAGGGTTGACGCAGCAGGCCTTCTCTAATGGCGACTGCCTGCACCTTGGTAGGCGAAAACACATGTTTTTTGCGTTCCAACAGACCTGAGACGATGGAGATGTTACCACCCTCACGCTCTACCGTGAACCCAGCATACTTAATCGTGAATAACACCGCTGATAGAATCCAAGCCAGCAGGAACATGAGAGGAATTAGACCTAGCCACCAAATGGCCGGCAAACTCCCAGCTTCCTCCACTAGACGTCGATAAAAATGATCCGGTAGCAGATCATCTGCAAAGGAATAGATCCCTGTCGCAAAAACGAGCAGGAGCGGCAGATTCATGGTCGTCAATGCCCCCACAAACAATCTGCCCGCCGACAATCGCAGGAGCGGCTCCTGTTGTACAGGATCTTCCGCATGAACAGGTTCTAGAAGTTCTAAGCCATCCACCCTGTTTGGTCTAGAATCTGCACCCGTCTCATGAACTGATCCTAGACCGGGTTCTGTACCCTGCTCACGTTTAATTCCGGCATATTCATCATGGGTTCCTATCTCTACTCTGGATGTCTCCATCTGTTGTTCGGGGCTGTTCACAGCAGATTCCTTCACCACTGCCTCAGTCCGCTTCTGATACAGCCATCGCTCCACTCGCTTCGCTTCATCAACACGGAGAGCGGGTAACACACCATCTGCCTCTTTGTTACCACCAGGCGTCTCAATCTTAAGCTGTGCGATTCGAAGCATTCGCTGAATTAACGGCTGCTGTGTCTGTACAGCATGAATCCGGCTAAAATAGATAGACTTCTCTTCCCGTACAAACATCCCCCGCCGTAGTACAATGCGATCCTCTTGCAGGGTATAGCTGAATTTCCGCCATTTCAACCAGCCATATAGAAGAGAGGGCAGCAAAACAAGCGCGATACCTCCTGCATAGAGATACCAAGGGATTTCGCTCCAATTCAGCCCTCTGAATACTAGTAGTACGAAGAAGGGAAGTAACGATTTGAGGACACTGAACAAAGGAAATAAAATATAACTTTTGTGTAGGCGCGTTGTTTCACTCGTTTCATTCATCTCATTCATCTCGATCTTCCACCTTGGCTAAATGTCCAATATTTCTTTTGAGTTGCTCCGCTTCCTCACGCTCCAGACCAGCGATTTCAAGTGTAGCTGCCGCGGTAACGATGCTAACCTTAGCCAGCCCATACTTTCGCAGCAACGGGCCGCTCTCCAATTCTACCTGCTGCACACGTGTCATTGGCACAATCGTGTCAGTAATCCACAGCCAGCCGGAATGAATTTCAAGCTCATCCTCAGCAACTCGGAAACTGAAATAACGATATTGGAGTGCTGGCAGAGCACAGCCAAACCAGATGAAGGACAAGATGCATAATCCGAGCGCAGCCCAGCCTGGCCACAACGTCCAATCTCGATTAAATGCTACGACCAAGTACGCAGCCGCTATAGCGCCCAATATTCCATTGGTGATCAGCGATGTCATAGCGGTTGCCCGCTTTACTTTGGGATGAAGACGTCGAAGGCTCTGTGATTTTAGTGATTTTGGACTAGAAGCATTGGATGCGGTTTCTACTAATTCGCTCTCCTCTATTGTGCCGCCTGTTGTGTTCTCTTTAGCACTTGTATCATCATTGTGTATATTGTTCATTCTCTAATCACCCTTCTCATCACCACTCCTTATTGCTTTATTACCTGCAAATTATCGTAGCATGATTGTTTTGAGTGTGGCAAACTTTCCCATATTATATTTTCAGAAAATATTGAAGTATCTTTCCATGTATATATAAAAGAGAGCATAACCCTGGCGCGTTCACCCAAGAATTATGCTCTCTTATTTCTCTATATGTTCTATCCTACCTTAGTTCCGATGTCCTCCAACCACTCCAATTGAGATTAACCGAAACGTCCCATAATGTATTCCTGTGTCAGGCGATTGTCCGGGTTCGTAAAGATCTGTTCTGTATTCCCGTGTTCAATCATGCTACCCAAATAGAAATACGCGGTAAAATCCGAAATACGTGCTGCTTGCTGCATGTTATGCGTTACAATAACGATCCGTAGATCCTTCTTCAGTTCGGAGATCAATTCCTCTACTTTACCCGTAGATACTGGATCAAGCGCAGATGCTGGCTCATCAAGCAGCAAAATCTGCGGGTCAACCGACAGTGCGCGTGCGATACACAGACGCTGCTGTTGTCCACCAGATAGTGACAAGGCCGACTCGTTAAGTCTGTCTTTTACCTCATCCCAAAGAGCTGCACGACGCAGGCTTTTTTCCACAATTTCATCCAATGCCTTTTTACTCTTCGTACCGCGATAGCGGGGGCCAAACGCGATATTGTTATAAATAGACTTATGGAAAGGATTGGGCTTCTGCCACACCATGCCGATCTTTTGGCGAAGCTTGATTACATCCGTACCCGGCTCGTTCAGGTCTTTGCCGTCCATCCAGATATGACCTTCTGTGCGAGATCCAGCGATCTCATCATTCATCCGATTCAAAGAACGAAGGAACGTCGATTTACCGCAGCCTGACGGACCAATAAGCGCCGTCACGCTTGCTTCAGGGAATGCCAGACTGATCTGTTTAACTGCCTGGAAATGCCCATAATATATGCTTAACTGTTCCGTACCAAAAGGTATGGCCATGTGAGATTCCTCCTTATTTCGAAGCTGTCATACGACGGTATACAACCCGACCGATCCAGCGTGCACTTAGATTGAAAGCTAGCACGAGAATGACAAGGACTGCGGACGCACCGGCTGCAACTTCCTTGGAATCTGGACCAATGCCTTCACTGTTAACTTTCCAGATATGAACGGCCAGCGTCTCAGCTGGACGGAATGGATTGAGCGGTGATCTTGGGCTCGTTGGATTCCAATCCGTGAAATCGAGCGGTGGACTACTCATCCCTGCTGTAAACATGAGGGCAGCTGCTTCACCAAAGATCCGTCCAGAAGCCAGGATCGTACCTGTAATTAAGCTTGGCAGAGCCACAGGCAACAAGATGGATGTGATGATCTTCCATTTGGACAAGCCCAGTGCCAATCCAGCTTCTTTTTGTTCCTTAGGAACTGCGCGGAAAGCCTGCTCTGTCGTACGTACCATAAGCGGCAAGTTGAAGATCGCAAGCGCCATCGCACCTGAGATTAGAGAGAAGCCCAGGCCAAATGTATTTACAATGAGTAAAAGTCCGAACAAACCGATAACGATTGACGGGAAGGATGACAGTACCTCAACGACCAAGCGAATGAAGCTTGTAATGCGTCCTGGCTTCGCATATTCCGCCATATAAATTCCTCCGCCCCATCCGAGCGGAATCGTAATAATCAGTGTTAACACAAGCAGGAATATGGAGTTGAAGAGCTGCGGTCCGATACCGCCTCCACCTTTGAGCATCTGGGGTGCACTGGTCAGGAAGTTCCAGTCAATGTGGCCAATTCCTCGTGCCAAGATGAAACCAAGTAACCCAAGCAACAATGCAACGATGAACAGTGCGAGCACAACGATGACATAGGTAGCAATTTTATCTACTGTTTTGGCCTTCATTCTCATACCCGGTTTCTCCTTTCAAGCAAGCGAACCAGAATAACGAATACAAAGGTCATTACGAGCAATACCAGTGCCATACTCCAGAGCGCATTATTATGAACTGAATCCATTGTCGTATTACCCATACTTAATGTGATAACACTAGTTAACGTTGAAGCAGACTCAAGCAGGGACGTCGGTACATGTGGTGCGTTACCGATAACCATTTGCACAGCCAGCGCTTCACCAAATGCACGAGCCATCCCCAGTACAACCCCTGTCAACAAGGCTGGTAGAACCGTTGGGATGATGACACGATAAATCGTTTGCCAACGTGTAGCACCTAGAGCATAGGATGACTCACGCAATCCTTTAGGAAGAGCAGAGAGAGCGTCTGCCATAATACTTGTTACTGTAGGCAAAATCATAACAGCCAATACCAAACATCCCGCAGCAATCCCGACGCCAGCTCCACCGAAAAGAGTACGCATCAAAGGCACAATTACACTCAGACCGATAAATCCATAAACAACGGACGGGATCCCAGACAACAGCTCAATTGCAGGCTGCAGTATCTTTTTCCCTTTGCCCGGTACAATCTCTGTCATAAAGAGCGCTGCACATAGGCTGAGTGGACTTGCAATCAAAGCCGCCAGCAAGGTGGTTGTAAAGGAACCGGTGATGAACGGTAATGCTCCATAAGCTGATGGTTCGGCAGACGGATTCCACGTTCTTCCAAATATGAATTCACGTAAACTCACGCCATCCCGGAAAAAGGTCGTCAGACCCTTGGACGCCACAAAATACACAATGGAAAACATAACAACGATCAGAAAAACAACACAAATCGACGTATAAATACGACCTGTCCAATCTTCCCAGTAATGTTTCTCTCTCAAGGGCCGGCGAGGTTTCATGTTGCTGTTCATTACCGTTCCCCTTCGGTCTGTTCCATAACAACCATCCTTCATCGTAGAATTAATGTAAAATATGGGATTATTTCATAAACCGCGCAAAGAGGCTGGACCTAAGTCCGCCTCTCTCGCTGTATGAGCAAGTTCAAAGATTATTGAGTCACTGCGCCAGTTGCATCGCGTTTAACTTTCATACCGGATACTGGAATGTAGCCCAGTTCCTTAACGTCTGTCAGTTGAATTTCGTCACTCAGCATGTAATCAAGAAATGCTTTTGTAGCTGCATCAGGTTCACCTTTTGTATACATGTGTTGGTAAGCCCATACTGGGTATGTTCCAGCTTCAACATTTTCAACGGATGCTTCTACGCCTTCGTATTTCAGAACCGTCAAGCTGTCATCCAGGTAAGAAAGTGCAAGGTATCCAATAGCTCCTGGCGTTTCGGAAACCAATTTCTTAACTGTACCTGAGGAATCTTCTTGAATAGATCCTTGGATATCTTCTACTTTTGTACCCAGTGCGAAGTTCTCGAATGTTGCACGAGTTCCGGAGCTACCAGGACGGTTAACGATAACGATTGCTTGATCCGCACCACCAACGTCTTTCCAGTTCGTGATTTTACCGGAGAAGATGTCGATCAATTGTTGCTTCGTCAAGTCTGTTACACCTGCATCTTTGTTGCTAACTGGAGCGATAGCTACAACTGCTACTTGGTGGTCAACCAATTCTTTTGCTTTTGCTTCGTCTTCCAATTTCTCTTCTGCAAATACGTCGGAGTTACCGATAGTAGCTTGTCCATCAGACACTTGTGTCAGACCAGTACCGCTACCGCCGCCTTGCACTTGTACTGTTACGTTCTTATATTCATCAACTGCCATAAATTTCTGTCCAGCTTGCTCAACCAGAGGTTGTAATGCTGTAGATCCAACAGCCAGAATGTTACCACTAAGTTCAGTGGCAGCTTCGCCTGATCCATTGCTTGCAGAACCCTCTGTTCCAGCGTTATTGTTCGATCCACATGCTGCAAGCACGAGTACGAACGACAAGGTCATCAAAATAAACGGCAACTTTTTAAACATAGTTTTGTTTTCCTCCCCCAATTTAGTGATGGCGTTTTGTGAATTTGTGTGTTCACCATCAACTCTTTAATCATTGTAGTTTCGGTATGTCATCTCAAAATCATTGTTTTGTAAACGCAATGTTAAAAATGTAGGCTGTGTTTGGAAAATAACTGGATATACTTCATCGCTGAGTAGGTCGCTCCGGGAACGGACGTTGTTTCAATCGCTGTTATCCCCTGATGTATATGATTTGTTTTTTCCAAGGAAAACATCCGGGGATAAAGGCGAGCGCTCCGCTTTTCCACAATCGTTCCGTTCCCTGCGCTATGTCAGCGCTGATGAAACTCCCCAAACATTTCAATCTACAGCCTAGGGAAGGGTAGGAAAAAGACCAGGCCTACAATGAATTGCTCCACCGTCCATTGTTAACGGTGTTTAACAATTAGTGATGGAATTCAGGAGAGGCTGGTCATGTTTTAATGCGTTATGCTCGCCTGGTCGCTATCCCAGAAAACAATCGGCTAATAAAAAAACTGCTCACAGTGAGTGCATCAGCACCAACTATGAGCAGTTTTATACTAAATTGTTTTTATAACCTAAACATGTACACGAGAACGGAGAGGACAGAAATAACATGGAGAAGCGAAGCGTTCGGCTGAAAGCTTTCTGAAAGAAAGCTACATCGGAAGCATACGCCATCCCTGGATTTTCCCTTAGAAAAGGAATCAAAAAATCTGGGGATAACAGCGATCGGAAAGTTATTCTGTCATCGAAGTAGAAAGTGTAACTATTTTAGTTTACTAACCTAGAATCCACAACCATAACGCCAAACCCGCAAGCGTAATTAGCAATGTTGGAATGGTTAGGATTACGCCAACCTTGAAATAATATCCCCATGTGATTTTCACACCTTTACGTGATAACACATGCAGCCATAGTAACGTTGCAAGCGAGCCGATCGGTGTCATTTTGGGACCTAGATCGGAGCCGATCACATTACCGTAAATTAACGCTTCACGCACAATGCCCTCAGCATTCGAACCATGGATCGCTAGGGCGTTAATCAGCACGGTAGGCAGATTGTTCATCACCGAGGATAACACTGCACCAATGACGCCCATCCCAACAGATGCTGCTAGCACACCATGTTCTGCGATCGCATCAAGCCAGCGACTCAGATGGTCAGTCAAACCTGCGTTACGAAGCCCGTATACGACGATATACATGCCAACGGAAAATACAACGATCGACCATGGCGCTTCCATCACTACCCGTTTCAAATTAACCGCTTCGCTCTTACGCGCAAGCCATGCGAATAGCAGTGCTACGGCACCCACGATAACCGAAACTGGAATCGGGAGAAACTCACTAAGCGTATACGCAACCAACAGTAATACTAACATGAACCATGCAATGCGGAACATACGTGGGTCGCGAATAACTTCCTTCGGATCACGCGCAGCGGTGATATCATAACGAAGCGGTATGCTTTTGCGATAGAACAAAAATAACATCACTGTGCTCGCGACAATGGAAAATATATTGGGCACAATCATCTTCGCAGCATATTCCAGAAACGTAATGCCAAAATAATCAGCAGATACGATGTTCACTAGATTACTGACGACGAGAGGTAATGATGTCGTATCCGCTACAAAGCCACTGGCCATGACAAAAGCTAGCACCATGCGTTCATCAAACTTGAGCGCTCTTACCATAGCCAAGACAATGGGTGTCAAAATAAGTGCTGCGCCATCATTGGCAAAGAGTGCTGACACAGCCGCTCCCAGCAAGATCGCGTATATGAATAACCTGCGTCCATCGCCTCCAGCAAGTCTAGCCATATGTAGCGCTGCCCACTCGAAGAAACCCGTCTCATCGAGAATTAATGAGATCATGATAATGCCGACAAAGGCTAGCGTTGCATTCCATACGATGGAAGCGACATCAGATGCATCATTTAAGCTAACAACACCGCAGAGTAGCGCTAGAATCGCCCCACCCATAGCAGACCAACCAATCCCCAGCCCTCGCGGCTGCCAGATGACCAGTGTAATGGTTAAGATAAATATTAAGATGGCTATATATGTCATGAATCCTCCTGCGCCCCTATCATCCACTTCTTCTATTATACGATTACACCGCAACCGGTACGGAATAACCAGACGATCTAGTTATACAGGGCAACAGGAGGATTGTCTATCTTTATTTTCTTGCTGTAAATGGGTTAGAACGTTAATCCGTTATCACTTAGGATTTGTCGCTCTTCTTCGGCGTATCTTCTATCATTTTGAACATTCCCAAGAGTCCTTGGAGCTGTTCAGCCATGCTGTTCAAATGTGCAGAAGATGAAGCAATCTCTTCAACAGATGCAAGTTGTTCTTGGGACGAAGCCGATACGGATTCGGTGTTCGCTGCCGATTCTTGGGTAACGATAGAGATATCATTCATTGCTTGAGCAACTTGAGTAGCACCGTGCTCCATCTGCTTCGTTGTTTCAGACAGATCATCAAGTGTATGAACAACGTCTTCTACAGCAGTACGAATCTGAGCAAATGATTGCCCTGATGTATTCACGGCTTGAATACCATCGCCTACCCGAGTCTGAGCTGCATTCATCGCATGAAGGGCTGCATCCATATCCATCCGAATGTTATGAACCAAATCCCCAATCTGTGCCGCAGAGCTTCCGGATTCCTCAGCAAGCTTGCGCACTTCTCCAGCTACGACAGCGAAGCCACGACCTGCATCACCCGCTCTTGCCGCTTCAATGGACGCATTCAGCGCCAGTAGATTGGTCTGTTTGGAGATGGAAGCAATGACATCAACCATGCTACCGATCTCTACGGAACGGGCATTCAAGGATTGTACTACCTTCGCCAGTTGTTCCACCGTTTCCTGAATGCTATTCATCTGTTCCATTGCTTCGCTCGCTGCCTCATTACCCGAATGAGCCGCACCTGAAGTATGACGCATATTCGTAGTAATGGATTGCACACGTTCAGACATAAGACGTACGTCTTCCGCCATACGGCTCATTTGTCCTGAACCTTCTTTGACACTCCTTACTTGCTGCTCTGCACCTTCGGCAAGCTCCTGTACCGCCAGCGTAGAGTGCTCAATCGCTTTGGTCGTTTGTTCTGCACTAGCCGACAATTCCTGCGAAGAAGCCGATACTTGCTCTGTCGTTTCTTGCACACCCAGAATCATCATGCGGAGGTTATCAACCATTCGTTCAAAGTACTTCGCCAAGTCACCCACTTCATCTTTGCGACCTGTTTCCATTTTGACAGTCAGATCACCCTTACTTACAGCTCTAGCCGATTCTTGCAATCGTTTGATTGGACGCAGCATCGAGCGCGTAAACCAGATAATAAAGATGAGGGTAATGAATGTAGCTGCCAGAATAACAATAAATGTTGCCATGCGAATATCTTTACTTGCTTCGGTTACTTCACTTTTAAACATCGTGCCGGCAATTTTCCACCCTGTTGCTTCATTAGTAGAGAAAATCATCATTTTCGGTGCATCATTATACACGTAATCGAATTGTCCTTCTTGTTTCTCAAACATCTCATTTAAGGTATCACTTGTATCCTGCGTTCCAGCTTCTACAACAGGAGATACGACATAATTTTTGTTGGCATCCATAATAATGACGTAGCCTTCTTTACCTACCCTGATGGATGCCTGTTCACGCAGATCCGTTAGATCCATGGACAAACCAACTACAGCGGATTGATCGCTCAACGTTTTGGAGATAAATACAACGGCTTTTCCATCCGTATTAAGGGACACATTCGATACAGCGGCTGTGCCGGGCTTCGCCATCGCAAGCTTGTACCACTCTCGCTCCCTTGGATCGTAGGCATCGCCGCGCAAGCTACTTTCCGTCGGTTTCCCCCGAACCATGACTCCCTCTGTCGTACCTACAAAAATATTATTGGCGTCCGGATGTAAACCCAGATATTGCTCCAGCTTCGCCTGAAGCTCGGTGCTATCGTTCTCACCCTTAATTAAACTTGAATCAAGCGTATTGGCAAAATAGTTAATGTCGTTCACTTTATAACTGACTTGGCTCTCCACGATGGAATTCGCTGTACTCACACTTTGCTCGGCACTATCCATCAGTTGTTCTTGTACGCTATCCTCTGCAATAATTAACGTAACGAAGCCGATCGCCAGACTAGGCAGAATCAGCACGGCCAAGAACGATACCAATAGCTTGTTCCTTATATTCCAGACAAAACCTTTCTTTTTACTCTTCTTTTTATTATTTTTTGGTTTGGCAGGTTTAGCTGCTTTTATCTGCTTTTGATCCTGGCTCATCACGTTTCTCCCCCTCAAATATCAAAATTGTCCTCATTCTCTTTTATGTATGGACTACTCTTAAAGGCCTATATTATATATCGGCTGAATGGGGGGATTTATTTGATATAAAAAATGGACATTGCATGCCAAACAAGCCAACTTCTATACGAAGTGACTTGTTCGAGGTGTAAGGTCATATTTGGTATTGATACTATTTTCAATTCGAATAGGTTGGAGGCTGTGCCACAGGTTTCCCAAAATAATATCCCTGTGCCAGCTCGATCCCGGCAGATCGACAAAACTCAAATTCTTCGATGCGTTCCACGCCTTCGGCAAGCACCTGACCGCCAAATCGACGCGACATCTCGACAATATGAATGATTTTCTGCTGTTTTACAGGATCATCATCACAATGATCAATGAGACTCCGATCTATTTTGACAAAATCCGGTTCTAATCGATTCATCAGCTCTACCGTCGAAAACCCGGCTCCCACATCATCCAGCGCTACAGACATCCCATGATTACGATATACCTGAAAAATATGCTGTAAGGCATCCATGTGTTTAATCGGCTCAGTTTCAACAACTTCAAATACAAAGTCTTTAGGGTCTAACCTTAATCGTTCAATGACTTCAAATGTATGTGTTAAGCAGTATTCGGGGTTATATATGGAGGAAGGTAAGAAATTAACAAAACGCTTAATTCCCTGTGGCAAAAAAACGGAACTCGTCTCAATGGCCGAGATCCTTGCTGTTCGATCTAAAAAGGATTGCAATCCCGTATCCCGTGCAATTTCAAACAATTCATACGCATTGAATGATCTTCCGTTCTCAGCAGGACGTAAGAGGAATTCATATCCAATAATTTGCTGTGAAGCATCCACAATGGGCTGCATATGACTACTGAATCTTTTTTCTAAAATAATCGAAACCATATCCGCATGCTTGAACCGATTCTCCAGCATTCCCAGACTGATCCAGTCTTCCTGGTCTGCCTGCTCACGGATTGCTCTCACTTGAAATGAAATCGTGTCCAATACAGCTTGATTCAGCTTCCTGATCTTCTCCAGATTGCTCTGCAGCATGTCAAGATTGTCAAAATGCACCCAGATATAGCGATCTGAATGCTCGCTACTCATCCCCTGCGTTTGCAGCGCTTCCAGCAAAATGGGGGAAAACGGACGCAGATACAGAGTACCTTGATCCTCAATCGGATAAATTGGACTGCAGCCACTGCAATTCATGTAGAACCCCCTTGCCGTTTCATTAATATTAGTATATACCCAAAGTTTGTAAATATTATAGCACGGGTATTCAAATTAATCTCTACTGTTTTGGTGACTTCCTCTATGACGGGGAGTGAGCTTTTAGACTTATCAAAAAAACCGACAGTCTTAAGACTGTCGGTCGTCAATCTGCACATTAGGAAGCAGGAATTATGATTTTCTGTCCAACTTTCAAGTTGTGCACATCTTTAATTGCATTTACCGTTACGAGTTTGCGCCAGTCCACACCATATTTCAATCCGATGCGGTACAGGTTATCTCCTTTTTTCACCACATATACCACGTTGTCCTTTGCAGGTTTTTCCGGTTGTGGCTTAGGTGTTGGAGCCGGTGCAGGTGTCGGAGTTGGTGCTGGCGTTGGAGTAGGCTCAGCCCCTGTTGTTGGAGTTGTAACCGCGTCTCCTGTCAATTTCAAACCATACTCAGCAAAACCATCTTCGTTTGTACCGATGAAAGACATCGCTGGATTAGCTTCAACCAGAGCCTTCGCATCTGGAGAAGAAGCAAACACCACTTCGAGATCATTCAAGGCTGCTGCAGTTACACCTGCTGACGGTTTAATTGGTGCCAAAGACCAGTTACCATCAGCTGTTGGGTTAATCGTTTTGTTCTCACGAATATAATCGATAATGACTTGACGGTTCTCATCCGGTGCAGCCAGAACGATGCGTTTACCATCTGGATTGGCCAGTTTGGATGAAGAAGCACGATAGTTATTCGTAGCTACAATGAATTTTTGTGCTGGATCAACCGGTTTACCTTCAAAGCTCAGATCCTTAATCCGGCTTGCGGATTCATTAACCACTGTTGCTTTGGCATCGTATTTCGCTGGTTGTGTCACATCGATCTGATATGTCACCCCGTCAATAACGTCAAAGTTATATGTTGGGAAGTCCATATTGATCAATTGCTGCTGTCCACCTTTGGCAGGGTCGATCTGATTGAATTGTCCTGCAGACCATTCGAGCCATTCTTTGAGTTCAGCACCGTTGATCTCAACAGCATGTACCGTATTTGGATATACGTACAGATCCGCTACGTTCTTGATTGCGATCGTACCAGCAGGAATATTCGTGTAGTACGAAGCACCTGAACGTCCACCTGCTTTGAATGGCGCTCCAGCAGACAATACAGGAATATTCTCATAATCCGTTCCTTGCAGATGTTTCTCAACATACCATTTCTGTGCATTCGTTACGATCTGAATGGATGGATCATCTTGAACGAGTGCGAAGAAGCTGTTGATTGGTGCAGTTGTCTCGCCAACAGGACCACGAACATATTCAAGTGTACCTTCATGCTCTTCGTGCACAGCATCAATGATCTCTTGGTCAGCGTCCACCAATGGTTTTTTGTTCGCTGTATCATAGATCGGACGTGCTTCTGTAGAAGAATCCACTACTTTCCACTTGCCGTCTACTTGCTCCAGATCCAGATCAATAATACCTAGGTGATCGCCCCAGAAACCTGGTTCAACAGATGGAACGCCATTAATTGTACCTTTTTCAAGATCTACACCTTTTTTACCTGCAAAATCAGCACTTGGGAAGACTTTGTGGGCATGTCCGAACAAGATCGCGTTAATACCTTCAACTTGGCTCAGATATAATACGGAGTTCTCCATCAGGTCTGTTTGAGGGATATCCTCGAAACCGGAGTGAGGAATAGCAACAATAATGTCAGCACCCTCAGCCTTCATTTGTGGAACGAATTTTTTCGCAGTTGCGATTATATCCTTGGCAATGACTTTACCTTCAAGATTCGCGCTATCCCATTGCATAATTTGTGGTGGAACGAAGCCAATCACGCCCACTTTGATCGTGTGCTCTTTGCCATCTTCGTCCGTTACTTTTTTGTCGAGAATTTCATACGGTGTGAAATAGTTCTTGTCATTCGTTTCATCATCATCACCGTCATCGATATATACGTTGGCATTGATATAAGGGAAATTAGCGCCTTCAAGCGTCATATCCAAGAAATCAAGGCCATAGTTAAATTCGTGGTTACCAATGTTCCCTGCATCATAATCAAGCAGGTTCATTGCTTTATATACAGGGTGAGTTTCACCCTTTTTCAGTGGATCAATCTTGGCAACATAATCCCCAAAGGATTTCCTTGAATCAAGTCACCATTGTCAAATAGCAGGCTGTTCTTCGCCTCGTCACGTGCATTTTTGATCAGAGTTGCTGTCTTAGCCAGTCCATACTGATCGGTTTCTTTGTCAGAATAATAGTCGTAGTTGTGCAGATTGACGTGAATATCTGTCGTTTCCATAATCCGCAATTTAACTTTGGCAGCGTCCGCAGCCGATACTGGTACTGGAAATACCGCAAGCACGTTAAATGCAACCAAAGCGGCAGTCAGGCTTGATAATACTTTCTTACTCTTTTTCAAAATAACCCCTCCCGGTTATGTACATTGAATCATGCATTAGTACGCAAACGAACAAGCGCAGACCAAGATAGATTCCATGGGTTGTGCGTGCTGATCTTCTGATGAAACCATCAAAATTCCAGGTTAGTTTATCTCACATGAACATCTATTCATATCTGTGCGTGTCGTTTACATTCCAAATAATACCGCAATGTGAAGTCGTTGAAAAGCTTTATTTTTTTACGTTATCCGCACATACCTGCCTTACTTTACACAATCATGCGTAATTTCGACAAATTCCTCGCGTTTTTTTCTAAAAATAGTTTACTCATCATGCTAAATACGTATATTACATTCATCTTACATGTATATCCATTTTAGAACGATTATGTCTAACCTCAAAAAACCGCGAAGCCACATGGCCTCACGGTTGAAACCTCTTCCGAAACAGTGCATTCACGCATCGTTCGCAAAAGGTGATTCATAAGTACGAATTCTATTGTTCCCACACTTGATGTTCGTGATCTTTCCCCGTATATTCAATCCGCGTTGGTGTAATGTCCAGAATGACATAATTCGGATCCTGAGGACCGTCAAACCATGCCTTCAATTCATCATTCCACACCTGTTCACGCAATCCTTCGTTTTTCGTGATTTCACACGTTCCTTCTACCTCAACAACTTCTTTGGAGCCACCCGACTCATAACCAAGCAGAAGGCTTACATTCGGATTGTTCTCCAATTCTTCTACCTTATGCGTGCGACGATTCGTTGCAAGATGAATGTTCATTCCATCGTTAAACAGAGCCATATAGCGAGATTTGGGTTTGCCATTCTCCACCGTGGAGAAGCTACAAAACGGATTATTCTCTAATGCCTTTACAATGTTCTCTTCCAATTCAGTCCGGTTCATGGGAGTTGCTCCTTTCGGGTTTGGGGGTATTTTGACAGAAGCTGTGTGTGACGTTACGGTTACGGATCGTTCTTTCGATCGCTGTTGTTTCTGAATTTTCTCATTGAAATTTCTATCGGTATAAAATTCAGAAACAAAGGCGAGCGCTTTGCTTCTTCAGAATCGATTCCGTTCCCTTCACTACTTTCAGAGTTCTTCAACTGGCACCGCTTATAACGATATTGTTGTATAAGCCTGTACTTATAGTGTACCCACCTCATCATTGGTGAATCCATGAACCGGACCTGCAAACGTGACAATACTGGAAATTTTATTTATTAAAATGTTTATATATCAAAATAGGCACATCTATTTGATTAGTTACTGTTAGTTCAGATCGCCAAGATAGATCTTGGAGGAGTCCTGTGCGAGCAGCATCTCTCCGATTCTTTTTGGATATAACCGAACCTTAGACAGGTCTTCAAGCGGAATCCATTCCACACCAACCTGATGGTTGTCTGGATTAGAGCCTTCGTAACTTGTCGCTGCCGGATCGATTAAACTGCATGCAAAATAAAACTCGACCTGATGGTAATCCGCATCCCACTCGGCGAACTCGTGGTTTTTACCGATATACTCCCGAATGTGCATCAACTCACCCACTGTAACCGCCTGACCAATCTCTTCGAGACATTCCCGCAGTACGCTGTCCTTCAATTCCTCATATTTCTCTTGTCCCCACCAGGGAAAATATACGCTGTACCGTACTGATCCTCCACACGAATCACGAGCAATCGTCCATCCTGTACAATGA
Source organism: Paenibacillus sp. DCT19 (assembly GCF_003268635.1). Classification (NCBI taxonomy): domain Bacteria; kingdom Bacillati; phylum Bacillota; class Bacilli; order Caryophanales; family Paenibacillaceae; genus Paenibacillus; species Paenibacillus sp. DCT19. Next base: position 478,302 of record NZ_CP029639.1, on the reverse strand, counting down.
CAGCTTTCGCCGAATTACGTATCGGTTTAGTCATGTTTATCTCTCCTACTCATCCAATTGTTCCTATCGCAGACAGGGTAACTCCCTCGGCCTCTAGCATAGCACGAATCTGGCGTGCAAACGTAAGGGCATGTACCCCGTCACCATGTATACATATCGTCTCCGCTTTAATAGGTATACTCGTGCCTGCGGTCGTATCAACAAGTCCTTCCTTCACCATATGAAGTACCTGCTTGAGCGATTGTTCTGTATGCTGAATCAGTGCTCCCTCCTGACTTCGCGGAGTTAACCTACCGTCTGCTCCATAGGTTCGATCTGCAAATACCTCACTCACGCTACGCAAACCAATGCGATCCGCTGCTTCGATCATGGCGCTACCTGCCAAACCGTATAGATACAGTTCAGGCTGAACCTGATAAATAGCCTCTGCAATTGCCTCGGCCAAGCTAGTATCCACGGCTGCCATATTGTACAGGGCTCCATGCGGCTTCACATGATGCATCTGTCCTCCTCGGGCACGGACAAATGCATTCAAAGCACCCATTTGATAAACTACCATGTCATAGGCTTCCCGTGGAGTAATCTCCATACGTCTTCTGCCAAACCCTTGCAGATCAGGTAATCCCGGATGGGCTCCAATAGCGACATGATGTTCCATGGCAAGTTCTACAGTGCGCCTCATTGTCCCCGGATCGCCAGCATGAAAGCCACAGGCAATGTTTGCGGAGGTGACCAAAGGCAATATTGCTTCGTCCGATTCCATTTGATAAATCCCGTAACTTTCACCTAGATCACAGTTTATATCCACATGTTTCACCGAAGTTCCTCCATTCCCGCTACCATCCTGCTGCAAATGAAATTCTCAGCCAATCGTAGATGCCGCTCCTGTTCGAGCCATAACATCTCCGCTTCCCTGAATGTAATCTGTCTAAAAGTAACCCTTGTTCCAGGTCTAGCCTGCGCCAGAATTGGTAAGTCAACCCGAGCAACCTGACCAAGTACAGGATAGCCGCCTATGGTCTGATGATCTGCCATCAAAATAATCGGCTGACCGTCCGCAGGAATCTGCACCGTTCCATAGGTGACCGCTTCAGATAATCGCTGCTCTCTGGCTTGTTTCCGTTCTAGGACAGCACCTTGCATACGATAGCCCATTCGATCCGATTGAGGCAATACAAGGTAGGACTCTTCGTAAAATTTTCTTAAGCTTTCTTCCGTAAATCCACGATCCTCTATGCCCGGTACAATACGAATAACAGGCTCTGCGCGATAGCCAGGCCATTCATTGCTGGAGAAATACCATGCAGTTGTTTTCACACGATGAACATCAGACTTCCGTTTTGTCCCCCAGAAATCCAAGATCATGCTCGCTTCTGCAGAAGGCTTTCCGATCCTCAGCTTGTCACCGACATGCAAAGCACGTCCATCGATACCACCGATTCCGGTCTTCAGATCCGTACTTCGGCTTCCCATGATTACAGGCACATCGATGCCACCTGCAACGGCCATATATGTTCGGAGCCCTGAGCGACATCGTCCGAATCGCAAGACTGCTCCGGCAGGCATTACAATGGGGCGCCACATCGGAACGTCCATATCATCTACCTTTGCTGACAGATCAGCTCCGCATAGGGAGATTAACTGGTCTTCCTCAAACCGAAGCTCTGACCCCGTCATCGTCATCTCAATTACGGCTGCATTCCGAGTATTGCCCACTAACATGTTAGACACCCTCGCAGCAAAAGTATCCATCGCTCCTCCGGGATGAATTCCATACCGGCGTTGTCCGAATCTACCTTCATCCTGAACGGTGGACAACAGACCTGAGCGGATCACTTCTATGCTCATGACATAGCCCCCTGATGTTCGAAATACTCTTGAATGGATATAGGTGTGAAGCGAACCCGATCCCCAGCAGTCAATAAACTAGGTGGATTGTCATCTGGACGAAACAATGCGATTGGGGTTCGCCCAATACACTGCCAGCCTCCAGGAATCGCGAGTGGATATATGCCCGTCTGCTCACCGCCGATTCCAACTGTGCCAGCTTCCACACGAAGTCTTGGCGTTGCACGTCTTGGTGTGGCAATACGCGCAGATAGTCCCCCCAAATAGGGGAATCCCGGGGCGAATCCAAGCATATGCACCAGATATTCACCTGCTGTATGAATAGCGATAACCTCATCTGGCGTTAATGCATGCACTGACCCTACATATTCAAGATCCGGCCCAAACTCTCCCCCATAACATACGGGTATCGTAACCGTTCTGGCTTGTTTGGATGCTGCCGCCGATTGTAATTCTTGTAAAGAGGAGAGGAGGAGGTTACGCAAGTATATGTATGGGGAGGTGGCTGATGTATCGGCTCGTGGGTGTTCGTATGATCCACCTATTTCTATTGTCGTAGATGTAGAATCTAGACTGCTAGACATATGTTGCATTAGAAGATAAGGGTCGTAGAAAAGTGTGACCGATGCAAATGACGGCACAGCCTCTATTAATCCTGATATATGCATATGATCTTGTTCTAGCATAGAGCAGACGGACATTACCCGTTGATGAACCTCATCGGAGATCATATCACCGCAACGTATAATGATTGCTGACTCGCTGATCGGAGACAACATCTCTTCTATCCATAAATACATCGGTGTATTCAAGCTCTCTCCTCCTCACCCCAGATTAGTCATCACCTTTCAGCTTGAATCCATATTGGATGCAAATCATGCCGGAAGGCATATCGCATCAAAGGCGAGCTTTATCAATAACCTTTATCATTTCGTGACGAACAAATGTAAACGGCTCTGCCTCTTCTGTACGGATCATAAAATATAGAGTTTGCAGAAAGACTCGTACATTCATCGCCTGCTGGCTGGTCTCTTGCAGTGTCTGGATTCCCCTAGAATCTGAACGTTGAAGAGAATCGATCCAACTCGTAATTTCGCTTAGCTCCAACAGGTTACGGCGGAGAATCGCTACGACGGCATGCGCAATTCGCTGATCCTCATCATAGATGTACACTGTACTAGACTCCATTATTTTCACAGCGAGTGCTGCCATTAGCTCCTTTAAGCCAGATCGATCGATATCAGACGATTGCGCGAGATCCTCGGCGGCATCTGCACCATGAGCTGGAGCATGTGCCCATCCCTTATCCTCGACGTACCCTCGAATATCCTTCTCTTCCTTCAAGTACGCAACCAAACGTTCCTGTACACGATCGATATCTGTTTTGTTTAGAAAAGGACTTTGCCGATCCATGCTAAGAATAGGGGGCAATAACAACACCGAAAATGTTCTTGTAAACACACTGTCCGTCCCCTGCTCGCCCAGACGATAGAAGAGATGCTCATCATCTATCGCTATATGCAATATTTCTCTCAGCTGGTCAGCAGAGAACACACCATGCGCAATCCAAGTTGCAAACGTAACATAGATCAGTTCGTCCCGCAGAACCGGATCGGTGTTGCCAATATGTCGTAACATATGCCATGCCACTTCATATGGGTTCTCAATATCAGAAGGCGATGTATCGTTCCTCCGGAAAAGTTGCAACTGTTCTTTCAGCGCTGCAGCTTCCATCTATCGCGTTCCTTCAGATGTATTCAGATGCACGCTGCAGTTGTACAACTCACAACCCCAAGCCTCTGTGTTCTTTTCGATGCGGGTAACCGAAGTATTAGACAGCTTAACACTTACATCAAGTTCAGGCAGCAATCCTCTAAGGGTATTACGGAGTATCGCTCCGTGACTAACGACAAGTACTCGATCATGAGGATGCTTGCGGCAGATTTCTTCAATGACCTCCATACCACGTGACGTTCCCGCATCGGCTGTCTCTCTCCCCAATTCTAGGCTGCTCCAATCTGCGCCCCACCGTGACACTCGCTCCTCTTCTGTTGTTCCTTCAACCTGACCTCCGCCCATTTCACGTAGACGTGGATCGAGATGAATCTCCTTGATACCTAGTCGATCACCGATGATTCGGGCTGTCTCACTGGCACGTTCCAGATCACTGGCGTAGATCGCATCCCATGAATCTGTGCTAAGCCTTGCGGCAAGCAATACCGCCTGTTCTCTGCCTTCTTGATCCAGCGGATTGTCCGTCTGTCCCTGTGATCGCTTCTCTTTATTCCAAGCCGTACTCCCATGGCGAATTAGAGTTAATTGTGTCATTTTGGTTCCTCCCTGTTAAGTTCCTCGTCTGTAAAATGCTTTGTCATCTTAGGCTTGGCGAATTTGTCGCCATTATAGAGGGTAGACCCATTTCGCGGAATGGATAAGCTATCCCATGACGTCTCTTTGAGCATTTTGGCGACATAAACCATCTGTCCAACATGATACGGATAATGTGCTAGCTGGCGGATGATTGCCTCCATGACGGTATGGCCCTCATTACGAATGTAGATGATATGGGATAATTGATCAGGTGTGAATGAACGAATGGCGCTCAGCAAACAGCTCCAACCTTCCTCCCATTTGTCCAGCAATTCCTCCCGGCTAGATAGATCGTTGATAAATTCAGCATCACGTTCCCGCCACGCTTTCTCGCCATCTGTCGTTAATACATCTGTCCAACGGGATAACATATTCCCCATAGATGCTTTACTATCACAGCAACGCTGTTTGTATCTTCATTCCAGGATTGAAATAGTTGCTCCGTCTCAAGTTGCGCCATGGCCTTATCCCCGAGCTGTTTGTAATATAAAAATTGTTTCTCGGCAGTCTCCAGAAAGCTTAGATTGAGATCCATAACATCACACCTTTCCTGATATGAGAATGTTAATTTCAATTTCCACATTACGACCAGATGATGAAGCTCTTCCTGTTAAGGTTCCTACATGATTAGAATCAGAAGTTACCTCACTATTCCGGAAAAGAAAATGATCCATCTTCATTTGGGCTAAAATCGAGAACCTTTTGCACGGCATCCAGATTAAGCTGACCATAGATATGTGGGAAAAGTTCGTTTAAGTTATACAAATCCTCATATACTAACTCTGCCTGTAATACTTTCTCATTAATACCAAGCAGGAGCAGATCGGTACGTCCTTCATAATATTGCCCAGCTACCCACGGAATCTGCTCTTTCGTAGAACAATGAATGAAACCATCTGTATTCAAGCTGTCAGGAGCATAGAAGCTCTCCCCCGATAGTTGCTCCCAAGTGGAGCGGGATATGATACTGTAGATCATCGTTATACCTCCTGAATTCATATGTAAAGTTCAATGCAAAACCAATGTTATAACATTACAAGTTCGATCCGTCATTCATGTATTATAGATCATCCCGAATGCGGGAGTATATTTTCTGATCGGTGAAGACACCTTTGATTTTCAATTGCTTACGCAGTATTCCTTCATATGACATGCCAATCTTCTCCATCACACGTGCAGATCCTATATTACCTGCATTGCATCTACCACCTAGACGATTGCAGTCAAGCTCTTCAAAACAATAATGTACAATCGGCTGCATCGCTTCAGATGCAACACCCTGATTCCAATATAAACTAGATATAGCATATCCTAGCTCAGCACTATGCATAGACTCATTCAGATCAAAGATCCCGCCTCTACCAATCAGTTGACCTGTCTCTTTCCAAACAAAAGCCCATATATAAACTGTTCTACGCTCATAGTTGTCCAAGACGCGTTGAATATAATGAACCGAGTCCTCAACCGTCTCGTGGCTGTTCCACAAGCTCTGTTGACTCACACGTGGATCGGAAGCAAATTGGAAATACTCATCAACATCATTCATTGTGAGACGTCTTAGTAACAATCGCTCTGTCTCAAATTCCGGGGATTCACTAAACAGCTTATCCACATTCATCAACAGCATCTCCTTATCGATACCTTTATCGGCACCTATTTCTAAATACCTGCTTCACCATCTTACATGCGATTGATATTGCTCGGGAAATAACGATCCAACATATACACACACAGAATTCCAGCAGCATAACGAATGAGATCAACCACAAGGAAACCATGGCCCAAAATAAGTGCACCTAACAACGTTGAACGAATCTCAATCAACCATGGTGTCTGAATCAATTGTGAGAATTCGATCATCCAGCAGAACAGCAAACTAATCATCGCTGTCCATACTTTACTACGCCTAAGCCATACCATGCGTACACCAAAATAAATCATGCCTGCCCACAGTGCATCTCCTGCATGTTCACTCACCCACTTGGGTAACTGATCTCCATAATGACGCGAAGCAAGACCTAGTCCCATCGTGATGATCGTTGCTATGAAATAGACAAGTCTGCTTCTCATTGGATCTGCTTACTCTTCAATCGATACCCTTCAAGGTACTTGGTATAGGCACGATGTTTCATCCCTTCAATCTTGTCACTCATCTGAAAAGTCAGTGCCGAGAGAATCGATAACAGGAGATATCGAAGATAAGCCACATCATTCGAATTGCACTCTGAACTTATAATGGAACCTTTCAAACGATCACATCCGATCCTTGCGATTCTGATAAAGGTTACAAGAAAGGAGCGTATAATCTACGCTCCCTGCCTCTTTTCTTTTGTATAAATATTACATATATAACGCTATTTGTCACCAGATACATATCATATTACAGACCCGTGTTGTAGTTCTGAGATTATTTTACCGTAACAGGTATGCTCACTTTTTTGTTTCCCCATTTTGCTACAATGGAGGTTTTGCCCTTGGATACCGCTTGAATCTTCCCGTTTGTAACCGTCGCTACACCAGGCTTAGTGCTGGTCCATACTGCACTGTTGGTTACGACAGTCATTTTGCCCGTATCATACTGAGCCATCAAGCTGAGTGTCGTGCTTCCTTGCGGAGATAACACCAGTTTTTTCTGCCCTGTAATCAATTTTTTGAGCAAAGGTACGACAGTAACCTCTACAGTGATTGTCTGATCTTGATACGTTCCTGTCAAGGTTGCTTGTCCTTCAGTCAACGTCTTAACGGTACCATTTTTAACTGTAGCTACACCATTATTAGAAGAGGTCCAGATCACCTGTTTCGAAAGATTGATTGTTTTGCCATTCGCATATGTACCAACTACTTTCAATGCCTTCGACTTCTTGATGTTGAGCTGTAATGCCTTCGGTGTTACATCGATCTTCGTAATCACATCCGTGATGGCAACCGGTACTTTCACCGTTGTTGAACCGTACTTCCCTTGTAATAATACGCGACCAGGTGTAATACCTCTGATCTTCCCGTCTTCCAACACAGCCGACGAGCTGGAAACTGTCCATACAATCTCCGAAGTGACGTCTTCTGACTTGCCATTCGCACGGGTAATCGTTACTTTCGGCAGTGTACCTTCACTACCTTTGACAAAACTATAGGAGGTAGGCGAAGCCTTGATGCTCTTAATCTTATCCTGAACCTGAACAACCAATTGAGCCTTCGCTCCATCGAGCTGTGCAAAGATCGTTGCTTCTCCGGCTGATACAGCCTTCACTTTCCCCTTTGCAATCGTTACAACGGCTGCATTGCTGGTTGACCACGTAACTCCCTCTGTCACATCCTGTTTATTATCAAAACCTTCAATGACGGCCATAACCTGAAGCGTAGCCGTCTCAGATACACTCATTTTCTGCGGGCTCTCATTGGTGATCTCAATCGAAGTGACATCTCCTGTGGCGGCAAAGACTAGTGTTGGTGCTAGCACCCCGAATACAAGAACTAGAGCGAGTGCTCCGCGAAGTGCCTGTTTCATACTAATCATGAACTTTTCATCCTCCTACTATCCAGTATTTTACTTCTATTATAGTATATCGGAATTGATATGCACAAAAGTGAATTGTAATATAACTAAGAGCAGCATCTAAATTTAAAATCGACATTTTCTTCTTTTTTAACCTAGGAGACTATACTTCTTCTTCCTTCATCTGTGAACGAAAAACATCTCTTGTTGCTTCAATAAAAGATAGCATGATCGGTGAAAGCCACTTGTCCTTATGCCACAACATTTGTGTGTGCACCTGTAAGTCCGGAATTTGCCATGGAAGAACAACAAGTTCCCCGCGCTCAACTTCAGCTTGCACGACGATTTCGGGAAGAAATCCGATACCTATGCCTGAGATCGCACATTGTTTAATGGCTTCAGCACTTTGAAACTCCAGATATGTGATGCTATCCATGCCCTCTTTCTCAAATGAACGATCAAACATCGTTCGATATGGACACCCCTTTTCATTCGTCAGGAATACTTCTTCATGAAAATCTTCTAACTGCAGCACAGCTCGCTTAACGAGAGGGTGATCTGGAGCCGCTAACAAACGGAAATTTTCTTCCACAAGTGATTCAACCACAAGTCCCTTTGAGCGAATAGGTTCATCCAGCATATACACGATATCTGTCGTTCCCTCGAATAACGTTTGCTTAAGTTCTTGATTCGGAACGGAGCGAAAGATCAGACGAACGCCGGGATGTTGCGAACGAAACCTTTGGAAAACTGGCGGAAGCCGATAGGAGCAAATAACCTCATTCGCACTTATCGTTAAGGTACCACTTAGTTTTTCATTATCATGAACAACACTGCGAGCTTCGTCCATTTTCTCAAGAATGCCTTGGGCGTGTGTTAAAAACCGTTTCCCCGCAGTTGTGAGCGCGAGTTGCTTACCCAACCGATCAAAGAGGCGCACACCCAACTCATCTTCCAATGCTTTAATTTGCATCGTGACATTGGAAGGAACGTAGCTCAGCACTTCTGCTGCACGTGTGAAATTCAAAGTTGTTGCAACCGTGCAAAACGTATTCAGTTGACGCAATTCCATCTGATGCTTCTCCCTTATCTTTCAATTTTATTGAATACTATCTTGAATTCTATTCACTTTTATTGAGAGTATCACGGCTCTATACTGAGCACAAGAGATCACAGTGAACATGTGGTCTTCATTTTGAAGGGAGCGAATCCATGATGGACTATGAAATTTATAATTTGGGTGATGTACTTTTACAATCAGGAGTGACGTTACCAAATGCCTTTCTTGCTTATAAAACATACGGAAAATTAAATGAACAAAAGGATAATGTTATTGTCTATCCAACGGCTTTTGGAGATCAGCATATTCAGAATGAATGGCTCATTGGCAGCGGGATGGCACTCGATCCCGAGAAATACTTTATTATCGTTCCCAATTTGCTGGGCAATGGGCTATCTTCGTCTCCAAGTAATACGCCGCCTCCATTCGATCGGGCTAACTTCCCACAGGTAACCATTTATGACAACGTTCAATTCCAGCACCAGCTGCTGACTGACAAATTCGGTATTCAAAAAGTTGCTCTTGTCGTTGGGTGGTCCATGGGCGGCATTCAGGCATTTCAATGGGGTGCAAGTTACCCGGAGATGGTCGAACGAATTGCACCTTTCGGAGGCATCGCCAAACCTTGGCCTCACACATATGTGGTGCTGGAAGGGGTAAAATCTTCACTGCTATCTGCCGTTGGCTTCGACTCAAGCAAACTAAACCAGCTAACCTCTACAGACATGCGTGCCGTTGGTCGGGTGTATGCAGGATGGGGACTATCCCATGCATTTTATAGAGAAGAGCTTTATCGTGAGATGGGATTTGACACATTGGAGGATTTTGTAGCTGGTGTCTGGGAAAATAGCTTTATGAATATGGATCCGCATAATGTTCTGACCATGTTATGGACAGGTCAGCATGCAGATATTAGTGCCAACCCTTCCTATAACGGAGATTTTGAACGAGCGCTTAAGAGTATACAAGCCCTTGCCTTCATCATGCCAGGGAGCACCGATCTCTTCTGTACAGCAGACGATAATGAATATGAGGCTGCACGTATCCCTCATGCTACCTTTAACCCGATCCCATCCATCTGGGGTCACTTTGCCGGTCGCGGCATCAACAGTGCCGACAATCAATTTATCGATGATAATCTGAAACACTTGTTGTCGCTTAGCACAAACAAATAGAATGTCATCAGCCTAAAGAATCGTATGTGAGGTCACCAGGATGAACTGATTTGACCTCTTTTTTCAACCCAGTGATCGTGTATTCGGTAACATCCAATAAAGCGAAGCAAGACATGAACGGGGAAGAATCCTGCTGCACAATATAAAAAAGCTTAACTGGCGACTTCTCTCTGAATTCATTCGAGAGAAGTCGCTTCGTTTGCGAGCGTTCATTATAATAAAATAATAACTATACGAATTCGAACCAGCACTATTCAGTTCAGCAACACTATTTTTATCACAGCTGTGACGGTAATGTTAGTTTTTGAGAGGAGTTGCACCGAAGGATGGAGAACAAAACAAATATTTTAATCGAGAGATCAGATTGTATCCTTTATTACGCGGATTTGGATCTAACCAACGAACACGGAGCAGGCTGGATTGGCGGGAATGCGCCCGTTTTATTTGACGATCCATCCAACTTCATCCACGAACACGACCAAAAGTATGTTTTCTATCTAAGTCTCAACCATCCCTTTAAACCAGATAGCATGATTTCAATTTTTATCCCAGAAGATCGTGATAAGCATTTGGAGAACAACATTTATCCAAACTGCGCGGTCAAGGTGATTGAGCATCCCATTTCAGCGGAAAGCACGAATAATACCTTTGCTAATTCAAATCTTATCAAACACATCATCTCAGATGGCCAACTATGCAATGATGAAAAATCAATGGATCGACCCTTTTTAATTAAAGTGGGAGGCAACCCAAGACTGATTCAAAATGAAGACTATTATTTTGCCAAACTTAAGGAAGAGTCACTTTCATTCTTTGTCCAAGTAGATGAAGATGGTTATCCTGAAACATTGATTCAAGCGGATGGCAGTTATCCTTTTTATTTTGGTTCACTATATATTTTCGCCAAAGCAGGAACGGAGATTGAACATCCCATTGCAGGTTTTTGGCAGTTTTCTTAAGCATAATGAGCAGGGTAACAACCTCTCCGATTTTCATTAAACTTGTCTTATTGAAGAAACCATACATACAAACGGACAAATGAAAGCAGAAAAAGACAGGCTGCTGAAGCAACAATCCTGTATGATATGCATCAAGGAGTGATCACAACATGAAATGGATTCAGCCCTTACAAACAGCTATTCAATATATTGAAGATCATCTGCTTGAGGACATGACCATAGAACAAATTGCGGCTGAAACCAACCTGTCTCTCTTTCATTTTCAACGTACATTTTCCTTATTAGCTGATGTTACGATTGCAGAATATATTAGGCGGAGACGATTAATATTAGCAGCATATGAGCTTCTACAAAGCGATGGCAAAATCATTGATTTAGCGTTCAAGTACGGTTATGACACGCCGGAGTCATTTTCCAAAGCTTTTCGCAGACAACATGGCTTCCCCCTAGTGAAGCCCGTCGAAATAAGATTTCAATCAAGGCGTATAACCGCTTGGTTATTCAGCTTAGCTTAAAAGGAGCAGAACCCATGAATTATAAGATGGTAGAACATGATGAATTTTCGGTGGTAGGAATCCAACAATCCTTTTCGTATATAAACGGGGAACACCTGTCTGGAATCTCTACGATGTGGCAAGATGCATATCACAGTGGAGCTGAGGATCGCTTGTTTCAATTAAATAACGGATTGATTCAAGGCATTCTTGGTGTCTGTGTGGATCAGAACGAGATTCATGAGAAACAAATGGAATACTGGATTGCTACCTCATACGATGGAGAAGTACCCGAAGGATTATCGACGCTTCTAATTCCCGCTTCCAAATGGTGCGTATTTGAAGTGCAAGGACCGATGCCGGCAAGTATGCAGGCTCTGTGGAAACAGATCATCACAGAATGGTTCCCCTCCAACCCTTATGAACATGCTGGTATTCCCGAATTCGAGGTCTACCCCGGTCCTAATCAACCACCTCAAATCTGGATACCCATTAAATGATGTGTTGATGTATTCTCCTTAGATTCTACGAGTTTTCATCGATCCAAGAACGCAGCTTGTCAGCATAAAGAGCACGTTCTTCTGGATCAGAATTAGCACCTTGTGATAGATACAATTGATCGTCCGCATATCTAGGGTAGACATGCAGGTGATAATGCCATACGTCTTGATTGCCAGCAGGTTCATTATGTTGCCGCGTAGAAATCCCATCACATCCATATGTATTCTTCATGGCAAGTGCTGTAAGCTGAGCCACGCGGTGGATTGCAGCAGCATAAACGGCAGTAAGGTCAAAGATATTTTCAAAGTGTTGATTAGGAATGATAAGCACATGCCCCTTATTGTTGGGCCACCATTTACTCGCTATAAATGCCGTTACCTTTTCGTTCTGATAGATGATATCCCTTTGTTTCGTTCCCTGATTAGACCCAGCGATACCCCATATACAACAAAATGGACATTCGTATCCTTCGGGTCTATGTGAGAATGATGCTGTCATCAATTCCATTCCACTCCTATCATATGTATTACAGGTAGTTAGCTATAGCCTAGCCCATCAGCGGAAAGGATTTCTCGATTTTTGCTAAGTCCGCCTCCTCTAACTCCCAATCTAGAGCTCTCAAATTATCATTTATATGCTGTATACTCGCCGCTTTGGGGATGGTAACTATACCTTCCTGCCTTAAAATCCAGTTCATTGCAACCTGATATGCGGTTACGCCATAGTTATCTCCGATGGTATCGAGTATCTTTCTCTCTGCGGAACCCACTTGTGGGAATCCTTTATTACCAAATTTAGATGGAGCAAAACCAAAAGGTGAATATCCCATAATGGTTACACTGTTCTCTATAGAAAAAGGTAGTATTTCCTTCTCAATTCTTCGATCATGTAAATGATAAGCTAATTGATTACATACCAACGGTATTTCGCCTAAATGGTACTGTGCCTCTTTCATCAAATCGAGCGTAAAATTACTAACACCTACATGTTTGACTATTCCTCTACTCACGAGTTCCGACATAGCCTCCATCGTCTCAGCAACTTTGTAGTGTGGGCTTGGCCAATGCTGCAAATAAAGATCTATGTAATCCGTTCTCAAACGATCTAAACTTTCCTCTGCCGCTCTAAGCACACCTTGATAAGAACAATGCTTGGCTGATACTTTAGTGACTAGGAATACCTTACTTCTGACATCATGAATGGCACGACCAACCACTTTCTCGGCACCCCCATCTCCGTACTCTTCTGCAGTATCAATTAGGGTAAGTCCATGTTGGATGCCATGACGCAATGCCTTCACTTCATCTCTTTCTTTCCTCGGATCTTCACCAAACTTCCACGTCCCTTGACCAATCACCGGAATGTCTATCCCTGTATTCCCTAGCTTACGATATCGCATGAACAAAACCTCCTACTGCTTCTTCAAAAGCTAACAGCAGGTTGTCGTAATGCTTGTCCATCCTATACACTCCCTATCTCAGTAATTTCGATTAATAATATATTCCAGAAATATACTGATGCTCCTTCATGGATATCTAGTTATATAAAAAAGAACCCCTACGATAAGCAATGTCATTAAGTTTATTACCTTAAGGACATTGCGATATAGGAGTTATTGCATTGCATTTCTAATCCGACTCTTTCATATGCATACCAACATTAAAATTCACGTCTTACTCTTCTTCCGCTAGATGTGGCAGTGCAATAAACTCAGCCCCGCCCATATATGGCTGGAGCGCATCCGGAATTCGAATGCTTCCATCAGCCTGCTGATGATTCTCCAGCAACGGAATGAGAATACGAGGCGAAGCCACAGCTGTATTGTTTAGGGTATGGCAATATACCAGCTTCCCTTCTGCATCACGACAACGAATATTCGAACGACGTGCTTGGAAGTCATGCAGATTCGACGAAGAATGTGTCTCACCGTACGCTTCCCGGCTAGGCATCCATGTCTCAATATCATACTGCTTATACGTCTTCTGCCCCATATCCCCGGTACATACCGCTACAACACGATAAGGAAGCTCTAACAGTTGCAGCAATTGCTCAGCGTGTCCTGTAATCTCCTGTAACATCCGTTCCGACTCTGCCGCATCTGGAGCGCAGAGAATCACCTGCTCCACCTTGGCAAATTGGTGTACACGATACAATCCGCGCACGTCCCGTCCTCCCGATCCCACCTCACTGCGGAAGCACGTCGATACAGCAGCCAGCTTCACAGGTTGTTCCACATTCACAACTTCATCTGCATAATAGGACACGAGCGGAACCTCCGAAGTACCGACCAGCCACTTGTTCTCACCGGTAAGCTCATACACTTGATCTCGTCCTGTTGGGAAAAACCCTGTGTTGAGTAGAGCATCTTCCCTTACCATGAGCGGCACCTCTAGCGGTGTGAATCCCTGCTTCAAGAGCAGATCGAGCGCAAGCTGTTGCACGGCGCGGTGAAGTAGTGCCCCTGCTCCCTTTAGCACATAGCTGCGTGTTCCACCGATTTTCACCCCACGCACAATGTCAATTAGGTCATGCATCTCGCCCAATTCCACATGATCCTTCATGCTATACTCAAAAGTCGGGATTTCACCCACACGGCGTAGCTCTACATTGTCCGCATCCGAAGTACCTACAGGTGTGTCTGGCGATACAACATTGGGCACGAGCCACTGCATACGCGTAAATTCCTCTTGAATCGCTTCAAGCTTAACTTTGAGCTGTTCCAACTGCTCATTCCGTTGTTTTACCTCGCTTCGCAGCCCCTCTGCCTGCTCACGCTGACCTGCTTGCATCATCCTGCCAATATCTGCCGACAACGCGTTACGCACTCTGCGTCCTTCTTCAATTTCCTGCAATAACGCTCTGCGTTCCTCGTCTCGCTCTAACAGTTCTTGAATGTTAATATTGATTTTCTTTCCATCTGCCGCCGCCTGCACCTCTTCTGCATGCGCTCTGATCCACTTCATTTCAAGCATGGTCACCGTCTCCTTTGGCTGTAAAAATACAAAGAGCGCCCTCATCCCTTGGGACGAGGAGCGCTCTGCTCGCGGTGCCACCCAACTTGCCGAAGCAGTTCATTCACTGCTCCAGCCGCTTGGTCCGCGATAACGGGCGGTTCCGGTTAACTTGGGGAAATATCGCTCCCCTGGCGAAAACGCCTCCGAGTTGGATGCTCTTCAACGGCATGTTCCGATCTGTAATTGTTGATTAACAGTATATACAAAAGCTACGTTTAAATGCAAGCGATACTGGCTTAATGTTTACATTTTTAATCATACTTATAAACCAGGTTGTTATCCCCATCTATTCCCTGAACGGATGTCTCGATCATCTTCTCATCTGTTGTTACATCCAGAAATGTCTTGCGATCATCCATTGACATGCCGTGCATTGTGACGTTGGAGTATTGAATTCGAATTTCGTTTATCGAAGGATCATTAATGTAACCGTAGTTGACCCTAAAATTACTCTTTCCATCCATCGTCGTGCCTACAAATTTAGCTAACCAAAAGGGTGCCTGTTTATCTATAGGGCTAAGATCTATATTTTGCAATATATATTCGTTCTCATGCTTTACAGCTTGTATCATCCCCACCTCTGTTACCGGCTCTTGGTTGAGATAGTATGTTGCAAAGATAGAACTTCCTTCATCGTAAGGGACATCAATAGTGATATTTTCAGAATTTTCTTCCCTGTTTAATCTCTTCTCCAGACCCACAGCCACTAGCTCTTGCAAATTTTCAGCTTTGATTTCTGATTCGCTATCCAGTTGAGTAAAACTGGTACTAGAATCAGAAGAAGTGTTAACGTATTCTTCTCCATCCTGTTGATCTCTACACCCAGTAATCAACAACAGGGCTACAATAATCAGTAATATTTGCTTCAGTTTCTTCACCACCTGTTAAAATTCTTGATGGCAAAAATATTAACACTTTTCTCCTCTATTTTCCAATTAATACAGGATTCATTCTGTCTCTACACTCAATGAACATATGGAATCACAAAGTCAATTAGGCTTCTGTATTAACTAAGGGGTTACGTTCCCTTTAGCTTTTATGAATTTACCGAATACATATCGAACAAGCGGCCCAATGATGAGCAACTGTAACGGTAGCGCCAGGCTAAAGTTCCGGAGTATGGTGTGAAGATACGTTTCTACGAGAGGCTTTCCGTTCAATTGATTGGCAAGATACGCCGTAAGCATCCCATACATCGACATCATCAACACCATGCCCACGACCATGCACACTGAAATCATCAAAACGCCGATCACCTTATTCGATTTGTTGAATAGCAACGCAAAGGCAATTTTCTGAGCCACCGGCCCAACGATAAAGCTTTCCACCACAAAAGCTACAATAAAACACAGGACGAATTGAAATAGGATTTCAAGTAGAGACATGCTCCCCATTAGTCCGTTGTACAGTAAATTGAAAGTCATCATAACAACGACCATTCCTGTGCACATCATCAATCCAAAATACGTATGTTCTTTCTTGGTTGTTGGCAATTCTCTCATCCTTTCTTCTACTTGGACAATTATAGAGATGAGGAATAGGGTCACATAAGTGAACACTTTGTGAACATTAATAAGATACCTATATGTTTATGTTGAAATATAGAACATTTCATCTAGATAAACTCTTTTTTCCTATTTGACAACCCGGATTTATACCCCTATCATACTCCTTAAAATGTAAACCATATTCACGAATCAGTTAGGAGGATTACTATACAATGAGCTTTCAAAAACGTATCGACCACATCGGTATCGCTGTCCGTGATCTAGAGACGACGCTTTGCTTCTATACCGAGATCGTTGGGCTTGAGCTGAAAGACCGCGTTACCCATACCAATGGTGTGATCCAACTTGCTTTCCTCGGATTCAATGGCAGTGATGAAACTGAAATTGAACTGATTCAGGGATATAGCGACAAACTTCCCTCCGAAGGAACTGTGCATCATTTTGCGATTCACGTGGAGGATCTTGATGCTGAATATCAGCGTATACAAGCGACGGACGCCGAATTTATCGATGGGGAGATTATCACATTACCGAACGGTTATCGTTACTTCTTCATCTATGGCCCAGAGAAGGAATGGATTGAATTCTTTCAGCGTTAAAGGTAAACCGATCTATCCATGATCCCGATTGGCGCACAGACAGCATCTATGATTGCTTTACATCCACTTCGTGAGATCCATCATCCGATATTCCAGTTCATGACTGGACACGTTCTGCCCACTGCCCTATAATTACACCTAGTAATACCCTTAACTTCATAGTTTCCCAGGGGAGTCGGAATTGGCCGGCTGAGAGTGTATCCCACAAGATACTAACCCTTAGACCTGATCTGGATCATGCCAGCGTAGGAATCGGAGTATATCGAATAGGCCCAGCTATATCGCTGCGCGCTACTTCTCTAACGCCTGCACGCGTCCCGGAATCCGGGGCGCTTTTTTTATGTTCTTTTGCATATCTCATTACATAAAAAAGACATCCAGATCATAGCCGGTATAATTCTGCTGATTTATGCACGATGCTTGGATATGAAGCCAAGGAGAACCCTCGCCATTTAGGCGGACCACATGAAGGAGAGAATGAAGATGAGATGGCGTAAAATGATCGGCTTGTTGCTCCTATGCGTAACCTTGATTGCAATCACGGCTTGCGGAAGCAAGGAAGCTGGCCCTGCCCAATCTAACGGAGGTACCAACACCGAGAACAGCAGTGAAGGTGATAACGTAGCACTCCGAGACGTTAAAGTTGTACTGGACTGGACACCGAATACGAACCATACCGGCTTATATGCAGCAGTAGATCAAGGATTCTACGAAGCCGAGGGTTTAAACGTGGAGATTGTGCAGCCTGGTGCGGGCGGCGCTGACACGATGGTCGCTTCGAATGAAGTACCTTTTGGTGTAAGTTATCAGGAAAGTGTAACTCAGGCGCGTACCCAAGGTGTACCGCTCGTCTCCATTGCTGCGGTTATTCAGCATAATACATCTGGATTTGCAGCACCGACGGATCGGAACATTAAATCCCCGAAAGACTTCGAAGGTAAAACCTATGGAGGCTGGGGCTCCCCAGTGGAGGAAGCAGTCATGCAATCCATTATGGAGGGCGAAGGCGCTGACGTGTCCAAAGTGAAAAACATTAACATGGGCGACGCGGACTTCTTCACTGCCGTGAAACGAGATATTGATTTTGCCTGGATCTTCTATGCGTGGACTGGGATTGAGGCTGAGCTTCGCGGAGAGCCGATCGACATGTTGTATGTCAAAGACTACTCCGAAGCACTCGATTATTACACGCCTGTATTGGTAACGAATGAAACCACGATTCAGAACGATCCTGAACTGGTTAAAGCGTTCATGAAAGCTACATCCGAAGGGTATCAGTATGCGATTGATCATCCCGAAGACGCCGCTAATATTCTGATCAAAGCCGTACCGGATCTGGATAAGGATCTTGTAATAGCAAGCCAGAAGTGGTTAAGCCCGAAATACACAGATGATGCACCACGCTGGGGCGAACAGAAACAGGAAGTATGGCAGAACTATACGGACTGGATGTTCAGCAAGAAACTGCTGGATGAACAGATCGATGTGAGCAAGGCATATACGAACGACTTTTTACCCCAATAAAATCTCTCATATAAAATGAACATAATATTTACACGAGAACGGAGAGGACAGAAATAACGTGAAAAAGCGAAGCGGTCGCCTTTATCACCGGATTTTCCCTTTAGAGAAAGGGAATCAAAAAAATCTGGGGATAACAGCGATTGGAAGGTTATTCTGTCATCGAAGTGGCAAGTGTAACAGTTGTTCGTTCATTTTATATATTTCGAAAGGAGCCGTGAACTCCATGGCAAGCACGTTACTCAGTATTCAAGTCATCCCGAAGACGCCAAATGGTGAGGATTCATATCCGTATGTGGATCGCGCTATTGAAGTCATTCAACAATCGGGTGTGAAATATCAGGTCAATCCTCTAGAAACAACGATGGAAGGTGAGCTGGAGGAGCTGCTAGACGTCGTTCGCAAAATGCATGAAGCACTTGTGGACGCCGGTAGCCCTAGCATCATCTCCCAGATCAAAATCGCCCATAGCGGCGGTGCCGGCTTCAGCATGGATAAACTTACGGAGAAATATCGCTGATGCACTCCTATTTCAAAAGCGTATGGCCGCCCCTTGTGGCGGTTATTCTCTTTATTGCGATATGGCAAGGAGCGGTCTCGCTATTTCACATTGAAAAATGGATGCTGCCTGCCCCTTCGGACATCGCTCGTGAAGCAGCTTCACAGGCGGATCGGCTTGGTATGCATGCATGGGCGACGATCCAGTTAACACTCATCGGATTCGCCGCAGGAACGTTGGTGGGACTGCTGATTGCCATGGTGCTTCACTTGATCCCATTTCTAAAGTCCGCGCTCTATCCGTTGCTTATCCTAAGCCAGAACATCCCGACCATCGCGCTAGCACCGCTTTTGCTGATCTGGTTCGGATTCGGATTACTGCCCAAATTAATTACCATCATTCTGGTCTGCTTCTTCCCTGTTGCCGTAGCCGCCATGGATGGATTAACCCGTACAGATGCCATGATGATGAACTATATGCGTATGGCTGGCGCCAAACGTGGACAGCTGTTCTGGAAACTGGAGCTTCCGCACGCGCTGCCCTCAGTCTTCTCTGGAATCAAAATAGCCGCTACATATAGTGTGATGGGTGCCATTATTGCAGAATGGATCGGAGCAGATAAGGGCATCGGATACTATATGATGTTACAGAAGTCTGCATATCGAACAGATCGACTATTTGTAGCCATCATGATTATTGTGGCGCTCAGTCTACTGCTCTTCCTGCTGATCGCGCTACTAGAGAAGCTGCTCGTGCGCTGGCGACCACAAAAACGTTAATACTGACACTGGAAAACCATGTGGCAAGGATGTGAAACCGGGATGAGAGACGAACGGAACAAACACGATTACCTTTCCGATAACCCAACGAATAAACACGTAACCAATGAAAATATAACGACACAGACAACCCTGCAACCGCCCGATTCTACATCAGTAACAAAAGGGACTACTCAAGTCTCTCCAGCACTTGAGGTTACGCAGGTTCATGCTTCATATCGCGAGCGGCGCAAAACATTATCTGTATTGGATAATCTGTCCCTAACGGTGGGACAAGGCGAATTTGTAGCCATTGTTGGCCCATCCGGCTGTGGCAAAAGCACCCTTTTTCATATCATCGGCGGTTTGCTCAAGCCGCAGGCTGGACGAATTCTCATGCAAGGGCATGACGTTACCGGACAACGTGGCAAAATCAGTTACATGCCGCAACAACCCGCTCTCCTGCCTTGGCGAACCATTGAAGATAATGTGGTGTTAGCAGGCGAAGTATCGAAGACAGCTCCACCCCTAACAGAAGCGATTGCTGAAGCACGCAAATGGTTGGCGAGTGTTGGTCTAGCTGGCTTCGAGCGTGCTTATCCACATATGCTCTCAGGAGGGATGCAGCAGCGTGTTGCTTTCCTACGTGCGTTACTCAGTCCACAAGAGCTTATGCTGCTTGATGAGCCTTTCAGTGCGCTTGATGCCTTGACCCGCAGTGATATGCAGCGCTGGCTGCTGGAGATCTGGGAACAGAACCGCCGCTCAGTGTTATTCATTACACACAACATTGAGGAAGCTCTTCTGCTAGCGGATCGGGTGTATGTTCTATCCAATCGCCCAGCAACCGTGCTGCAAGAGGTTATTGTTCCATTTGATCGTCCACGACGTGAATCGGTGACGGAGGATTCTGCCTTTCTTGAACGCAAACGCCAAATTTCACAGTGGATGAGAGAAGAACAGCACAAAGCCCGCCTATCTATATAGCGCGGGTTTTTAGAGCTATTGTAGTGAGTTCATCAGAGCGGTAAGCGAGCCGTGTAAAAATGTATTTTTTCGCCTAATATGGGTGATCCGACATAGAATATACTGCGTACCATGAATAGTTAAACCATTAATCATAAGGAGGGAACTATGAATACTCGTGCTATAGCACCGTTAATTGATGCCCATATCCACTTGGATCAATATACAACAACGCAACAACAGTCTATACTGCAATCTCTCTCCTCCCAGCAAGTTGAAGCCCTCATTGCGGTCTCCATGAATATGGATTCCTGCCAGGCCAATCTGGAACTTGCCAAGCATAACCCACGTACGGTATTTCCTGCCTTTGGCTACCACCCAGAGCAACCGCTCCCTTCTGCAGGCGATCTCCATCTGCTCCTTGGCTGGATCAAGCAGCATATAGGACAAGCCGTAGCCATTGGAGAGGTGGGCTTACCCTATTACAGCAGACAAGAAGCGGAACAAGCAGGGAAAACATGGGATCAGAGCGGTTATATTGAATTGCTGGAACAGTTCATTCAGCTCGCGAAGCAGTACAACAAACCTCTCGTGCTTCATGCCGTCTATGAAGATGCTGATATCGCCTGTAATCTGCTTGAAAAGTATCAGTTCCGTCGTGCCCATTTCCACTGGTTCAAAGGCTCACGCCAAACGATTGCACGGATGGCAGACAACGGTTATTTCGTCTCCTTCACCCCTGATATTATGTATGAGGAAGAGATCCGTGAACTAGCAAGACAGTATCCATCGGAGCAGGTCATGGCTGAGACCGATGGCCCTTGGCCTTTCGAAGGTCCTTTGCAAGGGCAGATGACTCATCCCGCGATGACAAAGCAAGTCATTCAGAGTTGGTGCGAGGTCATGGGCATGAGCCTCGAACGCGCTGCACGTCTTTTCTACCAGAATGCCAAACGGTTCTACGGTTTGCCACTATCATCACAATAAGCTTATACAGGAAAAGGTCAGTCAGGCATGAAGCCTAACTGACCTTTTGAATCATCAACGATCAACTATACAATTTGCCCGCACACATTAACGCTTCATGAACCCTTTGCCCTCCAAGAAAGGCTTCATCTGCAAGCGCACTGGCTCTGTGAGACGTTTGGCCATCGATACAGACCAAGGTGTCTTGTTTGCGCCCTGCGTCCGTTCATTCATGTAGGCTATCGTGGTCTCATCATACTGCGCCATGCCTTCAAGTGTCTGCTCGGCATTATACTCATTCTGATGAAGAACAGCCTCTAGTGGTAAGCGCGGACGAATGCCTGTCTCCTGATCGGCAACACCAATACACATGCCATAGACCGGATATACGCCTTCGGGTAGTCCTAGCAGCTCAGAAACTTCCTCAATCCGTGTGCGAATTCCACCGATATAGACAATGCCATAGCCGAGTGATTCGGCTGCAAGGGCTGCGTTCTGTGATGCTAGCGCCACATCAATGGTAGCGACCATAAAGTTTTCTGTCGAATCCGCATAGCTTTCCTTGTCTGGCGTATGCTGCTTCGCCGCATCCTTCAGTCGGAAGAGGTCTGCGCACCATACCAGGAAAACAGGACATTCGTTCACGTAAGCCTGGTTTCCTGCCAGCTCAGCAAGCTTCGATTTTATGTCCGAATCCGTTACCGCAATTACGCTATACGCCTGCACACTGCTGGAGGAAGAAGCCATCTGTCCAGCTGCAATGATCGTTGCCAACTGTTCCTCACTTACGGGATCTGCCTTGAATTTCCGTACAGAGCGGTGCTTCATCATTAATTCAATCGTTTCATTCATGGTTAGTCACTCCTAATCCTCGAAGTACAAATTCAATCGTTTGCTCAGCAAGTTCCTCTGTAGTTATTCCCTGATAATCGGCCAGAAAACGTGAATTTTTGGCTCGTTTATGCGCCAAAGTTGCACCCATCACCTGTAATGTGGCATATGACACGGATTCAATACGAAAAATACCCTGATCTTTACCTTCTTGCAGTAGATCTCTTACCTTCGTCCAGATCGGATCCAGGAAACGAAAGACCGTCGGCGTGCGATGTGTCCTCAGCGTGATTTCAAGCTGCACAATGTCGCTCATCTCGGTATCTGTCATCGTAAACTTCACAACTTGACCAACAATTCGGCGGACACCTTCCACGGGGGACATGGATTCTGCAGCCAGCTCATTCAGCATCTGACCAGGGAAAAAGTGTTCAAATAATGCCTCAAACACCTTCTCCTTGCCGCCAAAGTGATAAGAGACCAGGGACACATTCGCTCCCGCTTCATCACAGATTTGACGAACACTTGTCCCATCATACCCCTGACCGGCAAAAAGCTTCTTGGCTGCAAGCAATATCCTCGTTTTAATGTCCAATTCCGGTTCCGTCATTCCGTTCGCTCCTCTAATCCGTTCTCTTGTAAATGTTTAATGAAATTATACATAATTATCTATTATGAAAGTTTGTGCAACAAAGCGCAAGGCATAGCCATTAGGATGGCATATGTGAAGTTGTATCCTCCATCTACTATTACACCAAGCCCCCCATCGGCAATCAATGGGGGCTTGACGTAAGTATACAGTGTAGCTCCATCTGTATAGCCTTAGGTATTAAGCGTTAGATGGTGCTGGGCTTGGTGCACCTGCGGGTACACGCTGTTTCTTCACAAAGGTAACCAGCAGCGAGAGTGCAACGACAATCGCCAGAATAAGAACGATTGAACCTGCAGCAGACTGAATTCCTGGGCCACCCAGTTGAGCACTCAAGATACCTTGAACCGCATAAGTAGCTGGTAAAAATTGACCCACACCACTATAGAATCCATTCAGCAATTCACGTGGTACCATCGCTCCGGAAGATACAAGCTGCAAGGATAGCGAGATAACATTGAACAAGCTTCCTGCAGGTCCGAAGCAAATCAAGAAGAACTGCGAGAAGAACATGAACGTGCAGAGGAACAAGGCTTGGAATAACCAGAATGCAACAAATCCTTGTTCAATCTGTCCGCCAAGCGCAACGATAAGTGAAGATCCGAGTAAGGATACAACCAAGGCTGAACCTACGTTAATGACAATTCTTGCACCGAATAGCGTCCAGCGAGAGAACGTTGCGGACAACATCCCCATAGCCGTTTGCAGATTCATCCCCATGATCATAGCTCCAACATAAGATGCCAGCACCATCATCATCGGTACCATCTGATTATTCATTCCGTTCACCGGGTTGATGGACGTTGTTACGCCTTCCACACGGGAAGTCAGGTTAGTCGCCACATTAGCAGCTTGATCTGCTGGTGTCCCTGTTGCGGTTAACACAGTTTGCACACCTTGAGCAGTAGCCTGCTTGTTAATTGTGTTGGTTACGGACTGTGATACACCTTGCATCATGCTTTTGATCGTCACTGGATTAGCTTCATTAATTGTGTACTTAATCTCGGCTGTTGATCCAGCCGTTTGAAGCAATTCATTAAAGCCAGCCGGAATGCCGAGTACCATATGAACTTGGTGGTGATTAAGCTGATCCATTGCTTCTTCCGAACTTAGATTAGATACGGTATGAAACGGTAACGTCTCTGCCAATCGATCGGCAATTCCTTGAGATAGTTCTCCATCCTCGTTCACAATCGCAACGGTAAGCTCGTTCGTGCGATCATTAACTCCTGAATATGCAGTCATCCAGATGATGCTAAAAATCACTTGGAACATAAGTGCCGTCACGATTCCAACAATCACTGGTGGTTTTTTAAACAAAACGCGTAAAGCCTGTACCATAGATCTTATCCTCCATTGCAAAGTAGTTCGAATTTGATATAAACATTTGTTTGAATCAAACGAATGTTTAAATTTTAAGTGTATATGTCATTATTGTCAATGGAATTTCTGAAAATTAATGAAACAAAACAGTCTCTTTTTGAAAAAAAATCACTGTTCTCTTTTCATATCTTTAAGTACGTTTTCAAAAAGGGCGGTTTTCAGTACCGAGAAGATGGGATGAAGATAGAAATGGAGTAGCAGAGCGTAGGCAAACCTACGTGAGCAACGGACATTTCGGCTGAATCCCATATTCGATGCT
This sequence comes from Paenibacillus sp. DCT19, assembly GCF_003268635.1. Taxonomy (NCBI): domain Bacteria; kingdom Bacillati; phylum Bacillota; class Bacilli; order Caryophanales; family Paenibacillaceae; genus Paenibacillus; species Paenibacillus sp. DCT19. Next base: position 453,449 of record NZ_CP029639.1, on the reverse strand, counting down.
GAGATGCCACTCGCGCATCCTTCGTAATCAAAATCGGACTTTTTGAACAACCTCTTTCAGAGAAATAACTCAGGACATATCTGCTTTGTACAAGCCTCACCTAATCTAAACGATATCCTATCCCTGTGAGCATGATTAAATTCATGCTTTATGTTGCAGCTTCATTCGTTGCAAACGTAAGGCGTTTAACACAACAGACACCGAGCTGAACGCCATCGCAGCACCAGCTAACCATGGAGCAAGAAAGCCAACAGCAGCAATTGGAATACCGATCACATTATATCCAAGTGCCCAGAACAGATTTTGCTTGATGTTACCCATTGTTCGCCGGCTCATCTCGATTGCGTCAGCAATGCTATTCAAATCCCCACGCATCAACGTAATATCCGCCGCTTCCATCGCTACATCCGTCCCTGTCCCAATGGCCATCCCAATATCGGCTGTCGCCAGAGCTGGCGCATCGTTAATTCCATCTCCAACCATAGCCACCTTACGACCATTAGCCTGCAGCTTCTTCACTTCCGCAGCTTTGCCCTCTGGGAGCACTTCTGCTAGAACGTTACGGATTCCCGCTTGTTCTGCCACAGCGCGTGCTGTTCGCTCATTGTCACCGGTAATCATAATAACGTCGATTCCCATCGTTTGTAGACGGGCTACTGCTTCGCGTGACGTTTCTTTAATGGTATCTGCAACAGCAACAATCCCTGCCCACACACCATCAATCGCAACCAACATCGCTGTACGCCCTTGTTCCTCCAGTTGGTTCATCTGAGCCACCGTACCATCTGGAACATTAACCTTGGCATCAGCAAGCAAACGCCGGGTTCCAACCAGAATCTCTTGTCCCTGAACACGAGCTCGAACACCGTAGCCAGGTATGTTCTCGAATTGATCGGATTGGCTTAGAGCGATGCCTTTACCTTGAATCCCTTCCACGATAGCTTCAGCAAGTGGGTGCTCCGAATTCTGCTCTGCTGCGCCAACCCGTTCTAACAGCTCCGTTTCTGTCCAGTCTGAAGCTGTTACAACGTCTGTAAGCACAGGTTTGCCCTGAGTTACCGTACCTGTTTTGTCCAGCACAACAGTCTGAATCTGCTGGGCCGATTCTAGATGCTCGCCGCCTTTGAACAAAATGCCATATTCAGCAGCTCGCCCCGATCCAGCCATAACCGAGGTTGGCGTAGCCAAACCTAAGGCACATGGACAGGCGATAACCAATACAGCAATTGCTTTTTCCAATGACCCAGCGAAGTCACCGGGACTTGCGAAGAAGTACCAGACAAGGAAGGTAACGGCGGCAATGCCCACAACAATCGGGACAAAAATACCTGAGATCACATCTGCAATCCGTTGAATTGGAGCTTTGGAGCCCTGCGCTTGCTCAACGACTTTGATAATTTGGGAGAGAGCGGTATCTGCACCCACTCGGGTCGCTCTTAGGCGTAACATGCCGTTTTTGTTCAAAGTAGCCCCTGTAACAGCATCGCCAGGCTTTTTATCTACAGGTAAACTCTCTCCACTGAGCATCGATTCGTCTACAGAAGACTGTCCTTCCTCCACGATGCCGTCCACCGGGATACTGTCCCCTGGTTTCACAAGAACGAGATCACCCACAGCAACATAACTCGCAGGGATAACGACCTCCTGCCCATCTCGAATGACGCGGGCTTCACGCGGAGCCAATTCAATCAAGCTCTTGATCGCCTGGGATGAGCGTCCTTTTGCTACAGCCTCGAACCATTTGCCGAGTAATATTAAGGTAATCAGAATTGCACTCGTCTCATAATAAAGCTCCACCATCGGCATAACGGCTGTGCTTGTTTCCATTGCACCATGATCCATCGTAGTCGCAGGTAGATAACCACTGGATAACGTTAGATAAAGACTGTAGAAAAATGCCGCACTTGTACCCAAAGCGACCAGCACATCCATATTGGCGCTACCACTACGCAATGCTTTGTAGGCTCCCACATAGAACTGCCATCCAATCACAAACTGAACTGGCGTTGCGAGAAGCAATTGGAACCATGGGTTCATGAACAGATCAGGCACCCAAATCCACGATGTGAAGGAGAAGTGACCCACCATCGCCCATAACAAAGGAATCGAAAGTGCTGCGGATATCATCCATTTCCACTTCTTACGTTGCAATTCCCGCTCTCTGGCAGATGAAGTTTCCTCTCCCGTCTGTTGTAATTCTGCGCCATAACCAAGCTGTCTAATCTTAGCCGTAATGTCGGATGCTTTCAGAGCGCCTGCTGTGAATTCGACATGCCCTGTCTCCAGCGCTAAATTTACATTTGCACGAGATACACCCGGTAAGCGGGATAGCCCTTTCTCGATCCGAGCCGAACAAGCCGCACAGGTCATGCCCGTTATATCCAGATCTACCGATTCCGTAACTGTGCCATAACCCAACGCTTCAACCTTATCTCGCAGTTGATTGATATTAATGACTTTGGGATCGTACCTAACGGTCGCCTGCTCTATTGCGAGATTAACGTTAGCCTGATTGACCCCTTCCATGCGGGATAACCCCTTCTCGATTCGGGTAGAGCACGCTGCACAGGTCATACCTGTAATTTGGAGTGTGGTGAGTAAACCAGATGCTCCCTCTACGGGTGGTAATGCTGAGCCAGTTGCAGTATTTTCTGTTGCTGGCTTATCCATGTCGTCATCTCCGTTCAATTTGTTCCCCAATACCCTATGGGGGTATATTCATTAGAAAAAATAAGGCTTAAACGATGAACTTATTCGAAAAAAATCTACCGATTCTTCTCGTCCCTTGAGTTAAACAAGGAAGTTCTGTTCAAGCCAGATCATCATAAATCATTCATATGAATCAGATGAAAATTGAGAGAAAATAATTAAGCTACATCGTATCCTTGGTCTTCAATTGCTGCCTTGATCTGATCCACGTTAACCTTCTGCTCATCATACTCTACTGCTACCGTTCCAGCTTGCAGATCGACCTGACCACTTGCACCAGCATTCTTCACAGCTTCTTCAACAGCCTTCACGCAGTGATTGCAGGACATTCCTGATACGTTCAATGTAACATTAGACATCATATATTCCTCCTTATGGGCAATGTATAAGTTCAATTAAAGAATGTTACACTTACCACTCCGATGACAGAATAACCTTCCGATCGCTGTTATCCCCAGATTTTTTTGATTCCCTTTGTCAACGGGGAAAATCCAGGGATAGCTTATGCTTCCGATGTAGCTTTCTTTCAGAAAGCTTATAGGCGAACGCTCCGCTTCTTCATGTTATTTCTGTCCTCTACGTTCTCGTGTAAAAAGTTTAGTTGAACTTATTTAGATTAAGTAACAATATTCACTTCATTAATTTCCTTACCGTAACCAGCAGTTCATCGACTACTTCATGTTCCCCTGCCTGAATTCGCTCAACGATACAGCTCTTCATATGCCCTTCAAGCAGAAGTTTTCCTACTGAATTAAGCGCTGACTGGGCTGCGGCGATCTGTGTCAGGACATCATCACAATACGTATCCTTCTCAATGAGCCCTTTAATTCCACGAATCTGTCCTTCAACACGATTCAACCGTGAAATCAGATTGCCCTTCATCTCTTGTGAGTGATGACTCTTACGGACTTGCTTCCCGTCATCGTTATCAGCATGAGCATGACATGAATTCGCCGTTTGTGCAGATTCCGTCTCCAAAACTTCAGGTACATCGGTTCCGGATGGTTCCATTAAGTCCTTGGGATGGCTCTGATGATCCATCATAAACACCCCTCTTCATCATTCTGACCTAAGGATAACATACCCCATGGGGTATTCAAGAGAAACTATAAATATTTACACTGACCACTTCGATGACAGAACAACATTCCGATCGCTGTTATCCCCAGATGTTTAATTCAATCAACTAAGTATGTATTCCATTCTGCTGCTACGGACGACCAGACCTAACTTTTCATAAAACTCTTGTGCCCCTTGGTTAAACGAAGCAACGGTTAGCTCTAGATGATCGGCTTGAAGTTCGTTACCCAGCTCGACAAGCACCGCCATCATCTTCTGTCCAATATGACGCCCGCGATGCATCTGATCAATAATAATCTCATTAATGAAGAGCACATCTCGATCCATTAGCAGCTCTACATTCTGAATTTTATTGAGTTGGGCGCTCCCATACCCACAGATCTCCCCCTCTGTTGCTTCAGCTACATACAGGTAACGATCTTCCGCATTCAACAAGTCCTCAAATTCCTGCTGACTCATTCTAGGCTGTAGCGGTCTATATATGTCAGGACGTGCCTCGACATGCATACGGTGCAGCTCATCCATCAGTGCGGACACTCTTGGATAATCCCTACTTTCGGCTCTACGGATGTTCACTTCATTCATTATATAACCTCTCCTCACCCCAGATGTTCCCAGTATTATACATCTTCCGTGCAACCACTGTACATCCTTGTACATCAAAAGGCAGATACCCCTGAAGGTATCCGCCACAATTCAGCCATAGCTCGTTTTACTCTTTGGAAGAGGATTTTACACTGTTAAAGGCTACAGGAGATGGCTTAGCCGCCCATTCATCTGCTTGTGGCTCAATGTCTACACCACTCAGAATCTTCTTTTTCTCCATTAAAGAATCCCCATCTTCATCCAGTTTGTTACGAATTGCAGCCTCATCTTGAGGTTGATTGTTCTGTGTCATGTCGGAATCCTCCCTAATCTCTGTATTCGTGATGATGTTCCTTTATATAACGTACCCACTATTGGCAGGATCATTCATTTAACAACGTTTAGGTTGAATTCAATGTAGGTCTTAAGCACCTAATTTCAACTTAATAAACCACCCACAAACCAATCCTACCACTGAGTTAACTGATTAATCTTCAATCGAGATCGTATGTAACTTTATTCCTATATAATCCAGAAAACGTTTACATTTATATTTATTTAATGGATAATATAAACATAAAATAGAAATTGGAGGTAAATATGGACAAAAAAAACATTGCTATCATTTATGTTATCTATCGTCCTGCTGCTAACACCTGTATTAACTGTCGCTGCCTCTCCACAACCATCATTAGCAAATGATAATGAGTACACATTTATTGATGAAAATAATACTACAACTAAAATAGTCCAAGAAGAGGATGGCACGATTAAAGTTTATCTTAATGGCGTGCTCGATCATTCTGCAAAGACAGATTTAGACGCTGACATACTGGTTTATACAAAGTATAACAATGAAGCTCAAAACAGCCTCTCATCTACTAGTGAGCCCTACACTACAACGATCTTGAAACCAAGTGATTACATCACAGAAGATACAGGATCAAGCATAACTATAGAAAACCCTGCATCCGATGTAGTAACACCATTCTCCACTGCAGGTTATACGTATAAAGCCTCGTATACAGATACTTTTGTAACACAATTAACAGCAAAAGGTTATACTAAGGATGGTGGCATTACTCGTACGTCTGAAAAAAAAGTAAGTATTACTAGAGGTACAGCAATTGGAGCTGCTGTATCAATAGCTATTGCTGCGTTGACTGGACCTATAACAGTTGCAGTCGTTACTTCAGCAATAGTTGGAGCATATGCTGGTGTTATATTAGATGGGATATTCACTAAAAACGTAATACCCACAGTTCACTATGAAGACCGTTGGACACTTTGGAAAGGTGTTGTGAATTCCTGGGAGTTTGACTCAAAACAAGGAACAAGGTATTTACGAGTAATATCTGATTACTCTGGATCAGTCATTACTAAACCAACTAATCTTGCCAAATTAGGATACACTTTTGATTTTACGGACTTTTTACAGACCACGATTACTAGATATACTAACCGATAAGAGCCAACAAGGAGTTGATATCAATGGTATCAAAAAACGAAAGGTGGAAAAAAATTCAGTCAACAGGTTTCCTGAAATTCTGTTTTTTGAAACCGATTTTTTTATCTCTTTGTGGGTTTATTTTCATTATAGGTATTGGTTTAATATTATACGGCTGGAATTTGGGATTCACGACAGCTTTAAATAATTTCCTATATTCATTCATATCTAAAGACATTTACTTAGTTATGTCTGCTTTTGGATTAATTGCAGTAATAAATATAATTAGCAATTGTTATATTTGGAAAACAAAAATTAAAAAATACAACGATGAACAATAAAACTTAAAAGCCGGCTCTCCTCTGAATGGAGGCCGGCCTTACTTTATCCACTCCTCACCCCACATGTTTCCAGTATTATACATCTCCCGTACAACCACTGTACATCCTTATACATCAAAAGGCAGATACCCTGAAGGTATCCGCCACAATTCAGCCATAGCTCGTTTTACTCTTTGGAAGAGGATTTTACACTGTTAAAGGCTACAGGGGATGGCTTAGCTGCCCATTCATCTGCTTGTGGCTCAATGTCTACACCACTGAGGATCTTCTTTTTCTCCATCAAAGAATCCCCATCTTCATCCAGTTTGTTACGAATTGCAGCCTCATCTTGAGGTTGATTATTCTGTGTCATGTCGGAATCCTCCTTATTCGCTGTATTCGTGATGATGTTCCTTTATTTAATGTACCAACTATTGGCAGGATCATTCATTTGAGAAAGTGTACGTTGTTCAGGAAACAAAGGTTTAGACTAAGCATTAATGGTATATTTATTAGAGATACTAGCTTATCTGCAAATGTTTACTAAGGGGTGAAACATGGATATCACTCAGAACAATTGGAATAAGATGCTGACAGCTGGCGTTTTTAAATTTTGCTTTCTAAAACCTTTTCTAGTCGGAATTTATACATTTGGATTTTGTATCGTTTTAATTGTAGCTATGCACATGTTTAGTTACGGTTTCAACAATACGTTGAATGCTTTCCAGATACAATGGAGTTCACCTGGAGTTATTATTTTGATCACACTGTGTATTCTGACTTCGATATCAGGTATTATAAAAAACTGCTATCTATGGAAAAAACACTCTGATAAATACAGCAAAAAAAGTATGTAATCTCAAACAAAGGCCGGATCTCCATTGAAGGAGTCCGGCCTTTTGAAATCCATGCAAAAAGGGATTATCCCACTTTGCATATCTGTATTGGATTTTGCATGATCTATCTCTAGCAATGCTCCTTGCTAATTAAACCTGATCCTGACGCGCCAATGTAGCCAGCGCTTGTAGCGCCGAATTGATCTCGTGCTCCACCGCGTTCGCTACCGCATCCGTATGCGGATCATACTCGGCAGCCAGGTCACTGTCTGCGAAACCATCAATCGCTACGATTGCACCAGCACGAGCACCTCGCAAGGTGCTGATGATGTAGAGCGCAGCAATTTCCATCTCTGCAGCAAGCGCACCTGCCTGCTTGTACTTGCGATGTGGAATTTCTTCTACTCCGGTGAAGAAAGCATCCAGCGTAACAGTAATGCCTACTCCCACCTTAGTTGCACCTGCTGTTGATGCATCGGAAGCTACAGAGGCTCCATCCGTCCCGGTTCCCGTGCCCCGTGCAGCTTCAATCAGCGCTTGTGTAACACCGATATCTGCTACAGCTGGGAAACCATCTGGCACGAGCTGGCGTGTCAATCCATCCGTGCGAACCGCTGCCGTGCTGACAATAACGCTACCAGCTGGATAATCAGCGGTATACGAGCCTGCTGTTCCTACACGAATTAGCGTGGTCACACCTGCACGAATCAGTTCTTCGAAACATACAGCCGCTCCCGGCGAACCTACACCATGACTAACCACAGCCATCTGTACACCTTCGTATTGACCCACAAATGTGCGATACTCGCGGCTGAACGCCAGTTCTTTCACCTGTTCTAACTTACGAGAAATCTTCTCCGCACGCGCCGGGTCACCACAGACGATGGCATATGCCGGCATGTCCTCAGAGTGAATTTGCAAAATCGGCATCAACATCTTAATCAAACTCCTTCTTCGTCCATTCGTCTTCTGGGATCGGTAGATCCTCACCCGAGAAGCGTTGCTCCTTGAACGGATCGGCAAAATGGTGGAACCCGTTATTCTCCCAGAATCCATTGCGGTCTTCGGTCATGAACTCAAGCCCACGTACCCATTTCGCACTCTTCCAAAAGTATAACTGCGGCACAACCAGCCGTAATGGATACCCATGCTTCGGCGTAAGTGGCTCGCCATTATATTTGAAGGCCAGTAATACATCGTCATGCATAAGCTCTTCGAGTGGAACATTCGTTTCATAATCATGATCTGCATGAACCATCACATATTTCGCCTCTGGCTTAACGCCAAGAAGCTTCACGAATTCGGAAAAGCGAATGCCTTCCCACGGCGTATCAAACTTGGACCAACGGGTTACACAGTGGATATCACTCACCGTATTCACCTGAGGCATCGCCTGAAGCTCTGCGAAGGAGAATACTTTCTCCTCCTCAACTTCACCGAACACCTTCAGATCCCATGTAGATAGGTCGTACTCGGGCACTTCTCCTTCATGCAGGATCGGGAATTTCTCGGTCAACATCTGCCCCGGCGGCAGGCGATCTCCATGCTCAGCACCTACTTTGGGTGCGGGTGATTTCGTCTTTTTCAACCGTTCAGCCTTATTTAGCAACGTGCTCCCTCCCTTTTCATAAACTCTCCGTGGTGGAACTTAACGAATTAACGCGAGCTTCCGCCCGCTTTCAATGCATCCTGTTGATAGGTACGGTCTTTGAAGAAGAACATCGCTACCAGTGTTACGATATACGGCAACATTTGCGTAAAGTGTGTTGGCAACGTGAAGCCCTGTAGACGAATACTGAATGCCTCCATGAAACCAAACAGCACACTAGAACCCATTACCCCAAGCGGATTCGCCTGTCCCAGCATCGTAGCCACGAGTGCAATGAATCCACGGCCAGCCGTCATACCTTCGGTAAACATGGTCACTTGTCCAAGCGACAATTGCGCCCCAGCGAGCGCACACAAGACACCACACATAAGGACAGCCCCATACTGGATACCACGAACCTTGATGCCAATACTCTGTGCCGCTACTGGATTTTCACCAACCGAGCGTAGGCGGAATCCGGAGACGCTTTTAAATAGATAGAATTGGAGTCCAATCACAATGAGAATGCCCAGATAGATCAACGGACTATGACCTGAAAATACATCACCCACCCACGGGATATCCTTAATCAAAGGAATGTCCCATTTCGGTAGACCTTGCATGTCTTTATCGTAGTATGCGCCTTTCACGTCGAAAATCGCACGTAGTGCAAAGGTCGTTAGCCCTGCGGCCAAGAAATTAAGCGAGATACCGACGACGATGGCGTTTGCTTTTAGATTAATACTAATAAAGGCAAATAACGCTGAGAACAGCATAACAATAATGATAGAAAAGATCACGGCAAGCAATACATTGCCAAACAGGTAATTACCCACGATCGCTGAGAAGGCTCCAATGAGTACAAGCCCTTCCAAACCCACATTGAACAGACCAACCCGGGAGCATAAAGCACCGCCGAGCGCCGCGAGCAGGATCGGAGTCATAATCCGTAAGGTAGAGCCGAACAAGGCGGCATCAAACAGTTGTTGCATTGGACTTTTTCTCCTTTCTCCGCTTCAGGAATGAATATCCAATCTGAGCCGATACAAATAACGTTAATACAGCCTGGATTACACTGCCCACTTCCAGTGGAACATCTGTATTCCGCTCCATGCCCATCGCTCCAGTCTGTAGTGCAGCGAGCAATACGGCTGCTACCGCTGTACCGAGTGGATGAGAGCGAGCCAGCAATGTAGCCATAATGCCGCTCCAAGCATAACTAGCTGACGACAATGAACCATCAAGGAAACGATATTGAGTGCCGAGCACTTCCCCTGCTCCAGCAAGCCCTGCAAGTCCACCACTAATAATCATGGATAACATCATCATCCGAATGCGGCGAACACCACCATACGTAGCAAATGAAGGATTGCTACCTAACATACGAATCTCGTAACCAGTGACCGTTTTGTGAGTGAACCAATAGATTAGAATGGCAGCTACGATCGCGATAATAAAACCAGCATGTAGGCTCATTCCTTGAAATAGCTTCGGTAGCCATACGGTCTGATCAATCATGGGTGTCTGCGCCATAGCCGCAGAACCCGTCGTATCTTTAAACGGATAGGATACCATATACCCGCCGAAGTTAATGGCAATATAGTTTAATAGTAATGTCGTGATTAATAGATTCATGCCAAACCGTGCATCAAGCCAGCCTGCAAATAAAGACCAGATGCCTCCGGCAATAATGCCTGCCACAATGGCTGCTATACATACGAACCAACCCGGTCCTGGCAGATAGAGCGCCGTTAGCGCCGCACTAAGTCCACCTAGAATCATCTGGCCTTCTGCGCCCATATTGAAAAATCCAGCACGGAACGCTAGCGCCACGCCAAGTCCTGCTAAGATAATCGGCGTAGAACGAGCCAATGTATTAGTGAAGAAGTAGAAGTTGCCGAAGGCTCCTTTCCACATCTCCGCATACGTATCGACCACAGACCCGCCAACAACCATAATGGCTATAGCGCCTGCCAGCAGACCAATCAATACAGCAAGCAGCGGCTGTACGAGCCCACGAAGACTTTCCTTTACCCGATTCATACCCGCTCTTTCCCTCCTGCCATTAACAAGCTGATCTGTTCTTCCGTCGCTTCATCTGCCTGCAGCTCTCCAGCAATCTCGCCTTCATACATCACCAGAATACGGTCGGATAATTGCAAAATCTCAGATAACTCAGAAGATACTAATAGGATCCCCGCACCCTCATTGCGCTTACGCAGCAATTCAGCATGAATTGTCTCCATTGCTCCGATATCTACGCCCCGTGTAGGCTCAGCAGCAATGAGGAACGGAGTATCTTGAGCAAACTCACGTGCAGCAATCAGCTTCTGGAGGTTACCCCCGGATAAGAACTGTGCTTTCGTCTCCGCAGAACCGGTCTTGATGCTGAACTGCTTAATCCAGTTCTCCACCATGGTTCGGGCTGCCTTTGCTTTGATAATGCCGCGTGATTGTAGCTTATGGTGGTGTCCCATCAATCCATTTTCACGTACACTAGCATCCTTAGCCGCTCCCCACATATAACGATCCTCAGGGATGTGGGCTAGTCCGTGTTCACGAATGCGTCGCACAGGCCAGTTCGTTGTATCCTGTCCTGACAACAAGACACGACCACGATCCGCTTTTCGCAGTCCAGCAATAACCTGGATTAGCTCAGATTGCCCGTTGCCGGAAATTCCAGCAATCCCGACAATCTCACCTTTTCGAATGTTCATGTGAATCTGATGAAGCGCAGAACGATCCTTGCCTCCTGACAGATTAACATCCTCCACCTGAAGCACCGTTTCAGTCGGAGCCGCCGGCTGTTTATTCATCCGCACAAGCTCACGTCCTACCATTAACCGTGACAATTCTTCGATGTTTGTGTCTTTGGCGTCGAGCGTGCCTGTAACCTGACCATCGCGAAGAACGGTAATCCGATCTGCCACATCCATAACTTCTTGTAGTTTGTGTGTGATTAAAACAAATGTTTTGCCTAACTTGGCGAGTGATTTCATATTCGCCAGCAGTTCCTTCACTTCGAGCGGTGTCAGTACCGCCGAAGGCTCATCCAATATAATGATATCTGCACCCTGATGCAGCACCTTCAAAATCTCTACACGCTGCTGCAAACCAAGCGGGCACTCGGCTACTTTTTTCCATGGATCCACGGGCATTCCATACTTCCTACCCAGCTCATTCACTTGTGCCGCGGCCTGTTTACGGTCGAACACCCCTGCAGACGCTGGCTCACGACCAATGACGATATTCTCGGCAACCGTAAAGGAAGGAAACAGCATGAAATGCTGATGTACCATGCCAATACCGCTGGCCATGGCTTGAGACGGGGTTGCGAAGCTTACCTCACGTCCACGAACCTTGATTGTGCCTGATGTAGGCTGCTCCATCCCGTACAACATGCGCATTAAGGTTGTTTTACCTGCACCATTCTCACCCACGAGGGCATGGATTTCCCCTTCACGCAAATTAAAACGGATATCCCGATTCGCCGTGAATTCGCTGTACTTTTTCGTAATCTGATCCATCTCCAGCAGCATATCGCGCGTTCTCTCCTCTCAGTTAATATAAGTTCAACAAGAACCTGTTACTCTTGCCACTACGATGACAGAATAGCTTTCCGATCGCTGTTATCCCCAGATTTTTTTGATCCCTTTCCCTATGGGGAAATCCGAGGATAAAGGCGACCGCTTCGCTTCTTCAAGCTATTTCTGTCCTCTCCGTTATCGAGTAAACGTTTAGTTGAACATATACGCTTCATTATAATAGCAGCAAAACCGGCTGCCTGAACGGGCAGCCGGCTAATCAACACATTCACATCAAACACTGTAGACTATTGTTGCAATGGATCTTTTACAACGATTTTACCGGATACGATATCATCCTTAATTGCTGTAACTTTGTCAATGACCTCTTGTCCAACAAAATCACTTAATGGAGATTCGCTATCACGTGTAACGAATGTCAGACCTACACCGTCTTCTTTCAGACCGTAGTTTACAGCGCCTGCCTTGAAGTTACCTTCTACATAATCCTTCACTGTCTCGTAAGCAACCGTATCCGTTGATTTCAACTGGGACAATACGATGTGCTCTGGATCTTCAACTGTGCGGTCCGTATCTTGTCCAGAAGTATAGAAGCCTTTTTCCTTAGCAGCCTCGAACACGCCAAGGTCACCTACAGCAGATGCACCAGCGATGAAGTCAGCGCCTTTGCCGAATTGCACCAATGCCAATTCTTTTGCTTTTGCCGGGTCATTGAATCCACCAACATAGTTTACAAGGAATTCTGCATCCGGGTTAACGGACTCCAGACCTGCTTTGAAACCTTCTGTATATTTCTTAATCAGTGGAACGTCCATTGCAGCGATCATGCCGACTTTATCTGTCTTCGTGGACAATCCAGCAGCTGCACCAAGCAGGTACGCTCCTTCATATTCACGGAAACCAACGCTACGAACGTTAGGCAGATCAACAGTTGTGTCAACAATTGCGAAGGATTTGTCTGGGTTCTCAGCAGCAACCTTTTTCAGTGCATCCTCAGCTTGGAACGTCGCAGTAATAATCAGATCGTAATTTTCAGCAACAGCAGCACGCAGATTTTGCTCGAATGCAGCCGGATCTGTTGATTCGATTGTCTTCGTATCTACTTTGAACTCTTCGCCTGCTTTTTTGAAGCCTTCATCCATCTGTACAAAGAAAGGGTTAACCCCTATTTTTTCGGGAAGTACCAGAGCCATCCGAAGGGATTTCTCAGAATCGCCACCTTGAGCGGATTGTTCGTCTTTGGAAGCCGAAGTTCCACAAGCTGCCAACAAAATAGCCAACATAATGATCGATAAGACGAACGATAAACCTCTTTTCATTTCGAAAATTCCCCTTTTCAAAATTCTTTTTTTATTATCCTAGCGGAAAGTGTCGATCCTTGTCAATAAATCTTTGAGACGTATTATTCAAAGAGTGATTTAAATTTTATATTTCATATAGGTTTTGTCAGAATTATATCGCAATCCTATTTATATGCCAACCATTTTCTCTACCCATTAATAAGCTGAGATTGAATCATGCAATTACACGAAAACATAGAAGATGGATGTAACTATATGAATTTTCAATAACGATATAGATTGTTTCAATTAAACAACAGGTGAGGAGTACAGTAGTATTTAATACCAAGTATATCGATTGAATTAATTATATTATTACAATGACATCATGAGCCAAGGTAACGGATAAACGGCATGTTGACATCTAAAAGGAGAGTGTGGATCTTATGCGTACAAGGAAATGGTGGATTTCAATAATTCTAACATCGGTTTTTGTTCTGTCAGCCTGCTCGAACGGTTCGAGCACAAAGCAGGCAACCCCAGCGGACAGTTCAACAGAGACAACCGCGGCATCAAGCAGCACGACAGGAAAAGGAGGGGATGCTACATACGCACTCGCTACCTCTCCTGATACGTTAGATCCTGCACGAAGCGGACTTGCTGTTGCTATCCGCGTTTACCGAACCCTCTTCGACAATCTGGTGGTAAAAACGGAAGATGGGACGATCAAGCCTTGGTTAGCAACAGAATGGGAGGAATCGGAGGATCATAAAACATATACGTTTAAACTACGCGAGGGTGTGAAGTTCCATGATGGCACACCCTTCAATGCCGAAGCGGTAAAATTCAGCCTCGATCGAATACTCGATCCCAACACTAAGGCTGGAAATTCAGCAGCATTAATCGTGCCTTATGAAAGCTCTGAAATAATTGATGAGTACACGATCCAATTAAATCTGTCGCAACCTTCGCGCGCTTTCCTCGGCAATTTAAGCCAAGCAGCGCTGAGTATAGTTTCACCAACAGCGGTGGAAAAGTACGGCGACCAGTTCGGGCAGCATCCTGTCGGTACAGGACCGTTCAAGTTCGTGAAATGGGACGAGAATGCACAGGTTCAGGTGGAACGTAATACCGACTATGCTTGGGCTCCCGAAACAGTCGAAAATAAAGGCGCCCCTTATTTAAACACGCTCACGTTTAAAATTTTGCCTGAAGAGGCTACTCGCGTAGGTAGTTTGCAAAGTGGGCAAGTGACTGCCATTGAAACAGTACCACCACAAAATGTGCTGGCGCTGGAGAAGCAGCCTGGCTTCCAACTGCTAAAAGTTAACACACCTGGTCTTCCGTATACGTTGTTCATCAACCAGAACAAAGAACCGTGGAATGAATTGAAGGCCAGACAAGCGTTGCAATACGGTATTGATGTTAGTTCAATCGTCAAAACACTCTATCTGGGCACGTACGAGCAAGCATGGTCAGCTTTAACACCTTCCATACTGGGATATGATGCTTCTCTGGAGAACGTAATCCAGATGAATCAGGCAAAAGCAGCGCAATTACTCGATGAACTTGGTTGGGAAGTTGGAACGGACGGCATTCGAGAAAAAAATGGGCAGAAGCTTACTCTGCATTATGTAGACGGATCTCCTAATCGGGAAAAGCGAAATGACATTGCTGCAATGATCCAACAACAACTCAAAAAAATAGGTGTACAAGTTAACGTGGAAATTACGCAGGACGTCGGTACCATTGTGTTTACGAATGGGGACTATGACATCTACGGTAACAGTCAGGTTAAGGATGATCCACATGCCTTACTTCCCTTCTACCACACAGCTGCTCCAGGGGCTAGAGCAACACTGTCCAATCTTTCCAGTCCTGAGGTCGATGAATGGTTGGAACAAGGTGCCATTGAATTTGACGATACGAAGCGTGCTGAGATATATGGCAAGGTGTTGAGATACATCCAGGACAACGCAATTATCATTCCGATATATATTTTCCCATACGTTGTTGGAGCCAGCGATACATTAAAAGGATTAAAATTTGATTATTTGGCATACCCAATTTTCAATGATGTCTATGTCCAGTAAAGCATTCTTGGTCTGAAGAATACAGCGACCGTTATATGAATCTACCGACATGAACGAGGCGCAATTCGCCATACACAGAAAGGATGAGAAGTTTGGTCAACAATGTGGATTCATTTATTTCCCAGAATGAAGAACTGTACCTGGAACGATTGTTCAGGCTGTTGCGGCAGCCTAGCATCAGCACGCAAAATATCGGTATGGCGGAATGTGCTTCTCTGGTACAAGAACTGTTCTCCGATTACGGTATCAAGAATCGTCTTTATGAAACTGAAGGCCACCCCATTATTTATGGAGAGTGGCTGCATCCGGATAATGAAACAACTGTGCTCATCTATGGTCATTATGATGTTCAGCCTCCTGATCCGCTGGAGGAATGGCAGAGTGACCCTTTTGATCCAGAAATTAGAAACGGCCGTATCTATGCAAGAGGAGCCGGCGATAACAAGGGGCAATTTGTTGCGAGCATACTAGGGGCCAAGGCTTATCTGGATATCCATGGACGACTGCCCGTGAACGTCAAATGGATCATTGAAGGTGAGGAAGAAGCCGGAAGCCGTCACCTGGCGGCTTTTGTGGAGCAGCAGCGTGAGCTTTTGCAGACAGATCTGGTCTATACAACAGATGGTTCTTCCCATGAGTCGGGAGCTCAGTCGATCCTGCTCGGCGTTCGAGGTGCCTTGGGCGTAGAACTGGTGGCTCAAGAAGCGAGATGGGACAATCATTCTGGCAATCTCGGCAACATTGTGCCCAATCCCGTATGGCGTTTAACCGAGTTACTGCACACGATGCGCAAGGGAGATCAGGTGACGATTGAAGGATTTTACGATGGCGTGAAACCACCAACACCACATGAAGAGCAAATCCTGCGTGACATCCCTTTTGATCTGGAAGGGGTTCGACGCAAGAGTGGTTACGATGCGCTTGAGATCGATAGCGATACGTATCATCGTAAGCTGATGTTTGAACCAACGCTTAATGTGTCTGGATTGTTTAGCGGTCATACAGGTAAAGGGGGAGGTCTATCATTCCAGCACGTGCCACAGCCCGATTGGATATTCGACTTGTTGCTGGACAAGACCCAGATCAGGTATTCGAAGCACTCGCCAACCATGTACAAAAACACGACGCGAGCATTACGCTGACGCGTAAAGGTGCAGTCCCGGCCTCAAGAACACCCGCAGATCATCCGGCTGTACTTGCCATTGCTGAGGCTATTGAGCAATCCTCAGGACAACGCCCTGTTATTCAACCCAGCCTGGGAGGTACGCTGCCAGACTATGTATGGACCCAGATTTTGAATGTGCCTTCCATTATTGTTCCCTATGCAAATTACGACCAAAACAACCACGGCCCTAACGAAAATTTGGAGATCAGTTACTTTTTCAGGGCAATACGCAGTACTTATTATGTGCTGGATAAACTGTCTCACGTGACTTTCAAGAAATAATAAACATTTTTATTATTGACAATCAGAGATGCCCCATGCTAGAGTCAATCCAACTTATTTGTTTTATTTATTCACATAGGTTTTGTCGGATTTATTTACTTATCTACTCTACTTACCACCCATTTTTAAGGAGGCTATTCATTTGAAGAAAATCACCCAGATCACACTTGCGGCTTTGCTTGCTGCTCCGGTCACACTTGGCAGCCTTAGCTTGCCTTCTTACGCTTCTGCAGCATCTGCAGCTCCTGCTTCTGCTCCATCGGTGTCCGTTAAAGGACCAGTAGCTCAAGCACCAACAGTTTATACAGAGAGCGCAGCAGACTATGCACAGTTCCTGCAAGCGAAATACAATGTGAAATTGCCGCAGCAGCCTACCAAAGGCGACTTCATCCAGGCTATTGCAGCCATTATTGAAGCTGATGCAGCTAGCGCGAGCACAGATGAAGCAAGTGAAGTTAAGGCTCCTGCCTTCACCGATCTGAAATCGGGTGATTCTGCTTATGATGCAGCCGTTTCCTTATACAATAGCGGCGTTATTACAGGTACAGAAGTTCGTGCCAACGACAAGCTCAGCACCTATGCTGCCGTATTTATCGCAGTAAAAGCAGCAGGCTTCAAAGAGCTGGCTTACACGTATTCTGAAGCAAAAACAGCGAAAGCGCTGGCTAAGCTTGGAATCGGCGCTGGACGTGTTCAAGGTCTTGCTGCACAAGAGTTGGCTGCTGCCGTTGATACCGGCTTGATTCCAGAGAGTCTATATCCTGCCCTCCGCAAGGGTGGCGTAGCGACTTCTGATTTTGCTAACATCCTACTTGGTCGCGTCTTGTCTAGCCAAGGAAATTACAAGAACGAAATTGGTCGTTCAGGCGATGCAGACATCTATTCCAAATTGTACGCAGCTTATCGCACAGCTGATCTCATTGAAGCACCTGCGCTGAGAGAGATTGTGGATCAGGCATTGCGTAATGATCTCGTGACAGGTTATAACCTGAAAGACACTCGTTTTGATTCCAACTTTATTGATGAACTGACGCTAACTTATGGTCATTCTGATATTCAACATGCCGTACAGTTGATTGGTCTTCTGCGCAGTGAAGGTATCGAGGCCGATGTGCAGTTCCAACCGAAGACTTCTGCCTTCATCTACCTCAAAGAGTGGGGCGAGCCTACAGAGACACCGGATTACAAAGTTACACAGATCGAAAATGGCAATTATATCGCCTATTCCAAAGAGTACGATATTCAGTTCGAGTTCAATACTACGGCGGACAAAGCACGCTTCAATGATATTATTCTGAAGTATGCGAAGAAGAGCACGGGCAATACGTCGAACCTGATTCACGCTTCATGGTGGCAGCCGCTTTACTACTCCGCTACTGCTATTGATGGGTATCCGGTGATTGCCAATACCAAAATCTCGCTCGGTCATTACTATGCACAGTCCTTCTCTCTTAAAGAGAAAGCAAAAGATATTCAAGACGGCTTCCGCAAGCTTGCTCCAGACGCAGATATCACAAGTTATACGTTCTGGGTGGATCAACCATTCCTTAACTACTTGAACGGCGAATCCGAGTAATTTTTGATATACGCACTCATGCAATAAACGTCATCTTTTGACTTACAAAATAACCGTTTTTACGAAACCTTATGGCACTTGACCCTTCGGTTTGTAAAGACGGTTTTTTCTTTATTTCTACAAATATATTGTGAAACTTAACTTAACTCAGACCCGCTGGGACAGCGATCTTGAAGGGATTTGGCCACTTCGATCCACCTCGAAAAATTTCCTTTGTGGAGTCTGATTTTCTTGCAGGAATTACCAATATAAGGTCGAATATCTTAGGTACACAAATACGCATTGATCTTACATATTTCTGCATGAACAGGAGTTAATCATGGTATATGACGGCATTATAATCGGCCTGATCATTGGACTATTTCGTGGTGGGATTCGCAATGGCCTCCACCAGTTCTCAGCACTCAAGCTGCGAGGTGGTTGGATTTTCCCAATGCTACTACTTGCTCAATTCGCGATCTTCTTTGTACAGGAGAAGTGGGATTGGGTTGCGTCCATTAACGGTTACCTATTTGCGCTAATTTACATCACAGGCCTTGCCTTTCTATGGTTGAACCGAGATCATACCGGTTTTACCCTGATCTGGATTGGTGTATTTCTCAATTTTGTCGTTATGGCAGTCAATGGCGGGCGCATGCCGGTATCGGTGGAGGCGTCTAGTGTGCTTGGCCCTTATTATGTCGATATGCTGCTTCAAGGTGGAGCCATTTCGAAACATCATATGATGGATGCCTCAACACATCTGGCCTTCCTAGGCGATATCATTCCACTCTCCAGCCCTTATCCACGTACGCAGGTCATTAGCATCGGGGATGTGGTTATGAACATCGGCATATTCCTGTTTATCCAGAGCATGATGGTTCCACGCAATCGCAAGTCTGCATCTATTTCAGCATCAGTGAAGACTGATGATCTGAAGTTAGACTCCAAGGAAGGGAGGTCTTTTCCATGAAAAAATTCGAAGGCATTAAATATTCCCGCCTTGTCATCAACGCCATTATCGTTGCTTCGGTCGTTGTTGCACTGACTTCGGGATACAAGTTGGGAGGCTAGTCCCCCACCAGCGTTGACGAAACAGGCTGCCTGCGGCCTGTTTTTTCTTTCTGGATTTTTGGCAAGCAACTTGTTATGTTATACATCGATATAGTATAAGATGATATTAATCTTTCACACCAAGAGCAGACTAAACCAGGATGTGTCTTAGAACTCCTTAAGTGAGATTCAGGACAAGTCCTAACCAGGAGATTATTTATGAACTTTATTCGTAACCTTATCCATAAAGCAGACCGAAGCCTTATCTATGTAATTTTGCTAAGTTGCACAGGCATCGGAGTTTTTCTCTACATGAATAAGTGGTCTTATCTTAGCTTGTCCACCGATGGATGGGTCATGGTATATACCATGTTGGGAGCAGCATTGATTCTGGATTATTTCACGTTTCAGATTCCCCCAAGGGCAATCAGCAATCGATGGACTCTTCTGTGTATCTTGCCTGCATCTTCATGTTTGGCGGGGCGTTCAGCCTATCCGTGTTGCTGCCCGTTTCCCTCATCCTCTTGATCAAGGAGCGCAACTTAACCTGGTGGAAACACATCGTCAATTTCAGCATATATACCTTAATGATCGCTGGAGCCTCCTCCATATTCCAATGGACAGGTGGACAGCCCGGACAGATCAATGGGTATAATCTATTGCCTTATTTTGCAGCACTTGCCGCCTACTTCATCATCAATACGATGACACTGGGACTGTTCTTTCATTTTTCCACGAAAAATGCATTACAACAGATGAAGCGTGCATTCGTGACTGAATCGCTTCTGGTTTACCTCTGTACGCTGATTCTAGCGCTCGTTCTGACCATTCTCGTTGTTCACAATGGCGTACTGGGATTAATTCTGTACCTGAGTCTGAGCATTCTGCTATCACACGCATTCAAGCAACTGTTTGTGATGTATCAGAGCATCGAGGAGAAAGCCAATACGGATCAACGCACCAAGCTGTTTAATCACAGTTATTTTGAGACGATGCTAGAAAATGAACTGAGCGAAGCTCGCAGACAAGGAACTCCGCTGTCGCTAGGTCTGATCGATATTGATGATTTCAAAAAATATAATGACCGTTTCGGTCACTTACAAGGCGACAGCCTGCTCGCTTTTTTCGGTGAATTTCTAATTCAACGGACGGAGAACACAACCGTTACTGCTTTTCGGTACGGTGGCGAAGAATTCACTTTGCTCATGCCAGGTATGGAGCTGGACGAGGCGTATACGTTTATGAATAAGCTCCGCAAACAGCTAAACGATACACCATTTGAAGGGGTCGAGGTATTCCCTCATGGTTGCCTTTCGTTCTCAGCAGGTGTTGCTCCTTATCAGGTTGATATGTATAACAAGTCCCAACTTGTCGACCAAGCGGACAAAGCGCTCTATTATGCCAAAAAGCAAGGGAAAAACAATGTGCATCGCCATGGTATTAACGAAGGTATGGAGCATGAGATCGATCTCGTACAGGATGTACGTGATATTGAGCAACAGCTTAATCTTTTCAGATACAAGGATATCGATACTTTCAAGCATTCGAAGAGAGTGTACAAATACGCTTTGGACATGAGTGAAGTACTGGAGCTGGACAATGCGGAGAAACGTCTTTTTGTGCTGGGAGCACTGATTCACGATATTGGTAAGCTGGAGATTCCATGGTCTATTCTGAACAAGAAGGACACGCTCACGTGTGAAGAATGGGAAACCATCAAGGGACATGTCACTTGGGGTAAAAAAATGGTGATGACGAACGAACGCTTCAACGATCTCATCCCTTATATCGAATTGCATCACGAGCGCTATGATGGACAAGGATATCCGTATGGGTTAAAAGGGAAAGAGATTCCTCGATTATGCCGTATGCTCACTGTTATTGATTCATTCGACGCGATGACTACAGAGCGGCCATATCAAAAAACGAAAAACTTACTTGAAGCGATCAACGAACTGCGTCGCTGCTCAGGCTCACAATTCGATCCGGACCTTGCGGAGTTATTCATCCGTTATATTGAGAAGCGTAACAAGCAACAACCGCTGTTCTAACATGCTGAGGACAAGAGCAGACTTGTCCCTACAACGCCAAAGCGCTATCCCCGATCTAATCGGAGATAGCGCCATTTTCATTTTCGTCAGGGGATGAATCGCATCTTAGTCTGCTTGATAGGAATGCAATTGCAGACGCTACGTTGTACGAATTCTACGGATCACGTTACCGAAATTGAATTGAATAGAATTGTACGGAAACTACTCCGTACGGGCGTTATTCAGCTCATGTGAAGTCTGATGCAGCTCTTTGATCATCTGCTGCAAAAACATGTTATCCTGGCGACTGATCCCGTGCTGATTGTCTTGAACGAGCATTTGGTGAATGTTCTTCTTGAGCAACTCACTGCGACGTTCCAATACCTCTTGATTCATGTTGATGCTTCCACTCCTTAACATGGTTTGTCATGAATTAACGTTCTTTATTAAGTATAGAGGACCTTCGCCATTAGGGAAAACAGACACAGACCTGCTCACCCCTTCACATCCATGCTCACATCCCTTGACAGTATTTCAACACATGTTGTTCTTAGATATCCTTCTATATCCTCCCACATCCACCCCAAAATCCTCTGAACCTTGGAAACTATGGTCTTAAGACAAGCTTGCGTTATACTGTAGTCAGACGATGTTCCAGTTATGATAAAGGAGTTAACTAATTTCATGTCCTATAAACAAATTAAATGGATGATCCTGTTGATTCCTACAATCACCGTCGGGATCTGGGAATACATACGCCATCAGTTTCTCATGCCCTATCTTTCGATGGATGCAGGGAACTGGCTTACGCCCCTTATTGTCTATCTCGTCAGTGTGACCTTGCTCAGTCGATTGTTTCTCATGCTTGAAAGTGCCAGAGCTGCTCTGGAGCAGGAACGCGCCTCTAAGGCCGCGCTGGAAGCACGAGATCAGCTGGCTCGCGAGCTCCATGATGGGATTGCGCAATCTCTCTTCCTTCTATCTGTGAAGACAGACAAAGCCGAACGAAGTCTTGCAGGCAGCGGTCATGAACAAGACATTCAGGAGATTCGCAAAACGGTACATGAGGTCAACGCCTACGTCAGACAAGCGATTGCTCAGCTACGACATGTGCCTGCCCGAGATGCCGCTCCGGAAGGTATCGCTCTACGAGGACAGGTCGAAACACTCGTTCGAGATACTGTACCGACAGCTCAGGTTAGGTGGGAGCTGGATGATTCTTTTTTTACACCGAAAGAACAAGTGGAGTTGATCGCCTGCATCCGGGAGGCACTTATGAATGTACGCAAACATGCTCAAGCTACTAAGGTTGAGGTTCAGGCAACCGGAGATTCGAGGCAGTGGCATGTACAGATTCAGGATAATGGCAAGGGCTTTGGTGGAGACCCGTTACATCTCAAGGATCGATATGGTCTGCGCATTACGAAGGAACGTGCCGTTCAGATGGGCTGGTTCCTGACGCTGGATTCGGAGCCGGGGTGTACTCGGATATCGATTGGAAAGGAGCATATCTAACATGGAACATGTACGTGTGTTGGTGGTTGATGATCATGCCCATGCGCGTGAAGCGATCTGCAGTATATTGGCGGAAGATACATTATTCGAAGTCATCGGCACGGCATCGAATGGACAGGAAGCCTTAGCACTGACGGAGCAGTGGATGCCTGATTTAATTCTCATGGATGTACAGATGCCTGATATGGATGGGCTGGAAGCCACACGTCTGATTAAGATGCGTTACCCTTATGTCATTATCGTTATGGTTACCGTGTCGGATGATGTAACCTATCTATTCGAAGCGCTCAAACAAGGGGCTCAAGGGTATTTGCTGAAGAATCTATCTCCTTCTACCTGGCTTGAATACTTGTGCGCCATCGTCTCCGATGATGCACCACTGAGCAGAGAACTCGCCTACCGTATCCTTCAGGAATTCCCTGCTCCTCGTAGCGAAGATGTTCCGGATAACCCTCTTACCGCAAGGGAACTTGAGATTCTGCAATGGGTGTCTGCTGGATACACGAATCGGGAGATTGCTGATCAGCTTGGCATTTCGGAACAGACCGTGAAGAATCATCTGAAGAACATTTTACAGAAGCTCCAATTGGAAAATCGTGTTCAATTGACCCGTTATGCGTTAGAGAGCGGGATTGCAGGAAGAAAACCTCGCAAATAATCTGCAAACAAGAACGAAGGTGCATTCATGCTTTTGTCACAATTATGCGGATAAAATCATTTTTTTATAGCCCTATGTAGTCATACGCCATCATTTTGGACAAAGTTATAATGGTATAGATTGTTGTCGGATCGATAAAAGTGCGTGTTCAAAAAGAGCGGTTTTCAGTACCAAGAAGGTGGGATGAAGATAGAAAATGGAGTAGCGGAGCGTAGGCAAAACTACGTGAGCAACTACATTGTTTCCGAAGGAAACAAACTTCGTAAGCCTCGACTTATTTCGGCTGAATCCCAGATTCGACGCTGAGATGCCACTCGCGCATCCTTCGTAATCAAAAGCGGACTTTTTGAACAACCTCTAAAAGAACTACAATAGGGACTACAATTCTATAACCTGAGGGTGATGATTTTTTGAGTTTAGTAAGCTTTACCCTGAAACGAAGCAAACGGCATTGGGCCATCATGGTTGCCCTGATGTTGATCTGCTGTCTTGTTATGCCGCAATGGGCGTCTGCTCATGCCTATATTGTTAAGGCTTCCCCGGCAGAGAATGAACTGTTAGTTACTGCTCCAGAGCTTCTGTCTTTGGAGTTTAACGAATCCTTGCAAACTGCCTTTTTTGATATCAAAATAACCGCGCCTGACGGGACGAGAGCCGATGACGGAAATGTACAGATCGATGCTGCACGTCCACATATTATGGAGACAGGTCTGCGCAGTGGATTAGGGAATGGCACGTATGCCGTCAACTGGAAAGCCGTCTCTGCGGATGGTCACCCCATCCAGGGTGCCTATGTGTTCCACATCGGAGAACCTTCCGGAGCACCTGCAGGACTGGCAGACCTTACTTCTGGTGCGGGTGAAGGTAGCGGGCCGATCAAGTGGATTTTATCCCTAACGGATTGGATTCAATATCTTGGCTTGTCTGTGATTCTTGGCACACTCGCCTTTCTACTGTTCCGCATCATGCCAACATCTATGGCAAGGGAACCACTGGATGTTCCGGGAAGTCACAAACTTCTGTGGATCAGTTACGGCGCAGCTTCACTTGCGGCAATGCTTAGCCTGCCACTAAGTACATTATACGAATCCGGTGTATCCCTGAGTGAATTGAGCTGGGCACTAATCGGAAGTGCACTTAAGCTTACATCCTTTGGCTTGATCTGGATCGTACAGATGCTTATCATCATGTTGCTGGCAGTGACCATTCTCTCTGGCTATGATCGAGACCGATCCATGCGAACCCGCATCTGGTCTTCGTACGGCTCCCTGCTTCTTGTGCTTGGCTGGTTGTTTACGCACGCAATGACGGGTCATCCTGCAGCTGCGGAACAACGGGTACTTGCGATTACCATGGATTATGTACACCTGATTGGGGCTGCGTTCTGGATTGGCGCCTTGACCGCCATGGCGATCTGCCTGCCGCCACTCACGGATCAGCTGCCTCGGAAACTACGAGGAGATATCTACTGGACGGCCATACGCCGCTTCACTGCTTGGGGCATTGGTGCCGTTGCACTCCTGGTCGCTACGGGGATATATGGCAGCCTTGTTATTCTGCCTGCACCTATACTTACGTCGTTGTTCACTACAGCATATGGTCTGGTTCTGATTGCCAAAGTTGTATTGCTCATTGTCATGCTCGCCTTCGCTTGGCGTCATGCTCGACTCGCTCGTTCAGGTAGTGGCGATAGACTCGCCGGCAGTCTCAAAGCCGAACTTGCAGCAGGAGCAATTGTTCTTGCCCTGGCTGCTGTGTTAACTCACCTATCTCCTGGACAACCTGCACCGGTTGGTCCATTCAACGAAGTGCAGACCACCGATGATGGCACAACCATTTCACTTCAGGTGAGTCCGAATGTGACTGGGGAGAACGTCTTCGAGATTGGTGTTAAGCGTGCAGATGGCAGTGTCGTTAATGACCTGGAGCAAGTCACTTTATCACTGACGCACCTGGATATGGACATGGGTATATATGAAATTACCATTCCGAAAAATGACACTGGCGTCTACAAGGCTGAAGATTATATCTCTATGCCAGGACGTTGGAATATCAAGGTGCATCTGCTTACACGCAGCCTGGATGCGCTGGATGTAGAGTTTGAAATCGACACCGCTAGTCCATAGTATATTAACGAAATCACATTGATTCGTAGCTCACTCTTAAAATTAAGTTTGGGTGTAATGCAAAAAGTAGTGAAGAGGACGAAATCGATTCTGGAGAAGCAAAGCGCTCGCCTTTATTCCCGGATTTTCACTTATAAATTGGAATCCAAAAAATCCGGGAATAACAGCGATCGTAAGAACGATTCGTACGCGGAACGGCCTCTTAGCACAACACCAGCACTTATTTTTTGAAATGAGACTGAAGCATATATGATAAGAACTGAGAGGGGTAATTTATTTTGAAGAAAACATCATGGACTTCCAAGCTTATATCTACTGTATCCGCAAGTGCTGTAGCACTTCTGGTGTTTGCCGGGTTCGCTAGCGCACACGTTACTGTGAATCCAACGGTAGCACAGACAAGTGCATGGCAGACGTATACGATTAAGATTCCATCTGAAAAAGAACTGCCAACAACCAAAATCACGCTTAAAGTTCCGGAAGGCGTGGCTTTCAAACAATACCAACCACTCGCAGGCTGGAAGATCTCCACTGAGAAGAACGACTCCAATGAAGTTACTTCTATTACATGGGAAGTCGATGGAGATAACGAAGGAATTCTGGCTGGACAATTCCAACAGTTCAACTTTGTCGCTCAAAATCCGCAAGCCGAAACTGAAGTAGCTTGGGATGCTTTCCAGTACTATAGCGATGGTAGCATCGTAGAATGGACAGGTGAACCGAGCGACAGCACGCCGCACAGCATTACAACTATCAGTGAAGACCCGGCAGCAGCAGGTAATGCCGCAGCGGGTGGAGATCACCATAGCAGCGCAGCGACTGGTAACGAGGGACACGATGATACTTCTACTGAGGCGGGTGCTGGTGACACTAACGCTACTGGTGATACCCAAGCTGACGACGATACAACATTAGGAGATGCTCTGACAGACACAGTGACAGGCGAACCTAACAATACAGATTCAGACCCAGGCACACTCAAGCTGCAACAGGCGACATTGATTGTATCCATTCTGGCATTGATCATGTCATTCCTGGGAATCGCTCTCGCAACACGCCGCAAAAAACGCTAATTTAGATCGTTCAAACAGTCCGCTTCACATAGTACTATGCACGCTGAGAGTAGCACAATTAAGCGGAGCATACGAAGATAAACGCAAAGGAACCGTTGACTTGGGGATATTCTCCACATGCCAACGGTTTCTTTTTTTTTACACACCTTAGCGTTCCTGATCCGTCTGAATCATAATCTCGATGTATTGAATCAGGGTTCTCTTCTGTTGCTCAATCGAATGAATCCGTGAGGATAGACCTGCAAAGAACGCCTCAATCTGCTCTCGTGTATAGTCTGCCGATTGCCCTTTCCAATCGTTAAGACGCGCGTACAGCGCTCTCGCCTCTTGCTCGTCGGCTTGCAGACGGACAAGCAGCTGCGACAGTTCTTTTTCCGCAATCCGCAGGTCATTCAATTCCACCAGCAATTGTCCGCTCACTTATGTTCACCTCTCCTATGTAAATTTCAAGGTTTGGCGGATTCGCCTGTCCTAATTAAAACTTACCTGTGTTTGATCCGCTTGCCTGAAGGCATCTGCCTTCTCATCAATAAAGTTCAGGAACTGGCTCGTATGCTTCATATGCCATGTGCTGAGCTCATTGATCGAAGCATCGAGCTGCGTAACAATCGGTTCGAGCCTACGACTACGGCTGGAATGCAGATACTGTGCCATGCGATGTCTGATCTGATTCAGCTCCGAATTGCACTGCTGCGCGTTCTGCTTCCAACGGCTTGCTACGCTTTTTAGTTCTTCCGGCGTGACCTGAATCAACCCGGAAGCGGCTACCGCTCCTGCCATACCTTTGGCGAGACCGCTTGCCTGAACACCTAAATTACGCATAAATCCGGCGAGATCAGTCAACACGTTGGAAGGCTGGCGCGGGGAGTAATTAATTTTTTCTCCAGTAACAGGATCATATAGATCGTTAGCAATATATCCGTTCCCATCGAATTTGTATCGATCAAGCTCGTGATAATTTTCTCCGCCAAACGTATTGTCGATCTTCTCCTTTATGTCTCCAAATCCAAAAAAACTACCCTTATTCATGTCTTTATAGTTGGAATCGATATAGTACGTTGAACCAACATGGCGATCATATCCATCGAAGAAACCACTCGCCACAAAATCACCGGGATGAGCGTAGTTCGTAACCTGCCCATCAAACCCACCCTCTTCAGCTTTACGTTTCATCTCTGGTGTGAGGCTGGAGATGACGGACGGTGCGCTAAAAGTGACAGCTGGTAATCCCGTGTAGGCGGCCGCATACTGGGCATTGCCGCCTCCGAGGGAGTGTCCTGTTAATGAGAAATTCAGATCCTTATGCTTATTTTGCATATCCTTCGCATAATCTTCTGCTTCATACATTTGATTGGGCTGAACACTCAAATGTTTATCTACAAATTTATCAACATTGCCCTTGGCATTCTCTAAATAGGTTACTCCGGTAACATCCTTCACTTTCTGCACGGTTCCCGTTACCCAATCCGGTGTAAAGTCTGTCTTCTGCTCCCATTTTCTCCCGAGCTCTGGCAGACCGATCTGTGCATCGGCAAATAAGTCAGGCCCTTTGCGACCCCATCCAGCACTTCCCTCTGTACCGCGGTACGCAATGACCGCCTCACTTGTCTCGGGATTATAGAAGGTTACCGCATCAAAGCCAGAATAACCGTTGCCATGTGTGTCCTCAAGAACCTTCCATCCAGGGAGTGTATCATATTCATCCCCGGCTTCTAGATCTTCATAAGCAAGCCTCGACATCTCTTTGTACGTTTCATCATCTATTTTACTCAACTACGCTCTCCTCCTAATTTAAGAAGTCGTTATATATAAATTGACTAAAAAGTATTTACACTTGCACTCCGATGACAGAATAACCTTCCGATCGCTGTTACCCCAGATTTTTCTGATTCCCTTTTCCAAAGGGAAAATCCGGGGATAAAGGCGAACGCTCCGCTTCTCCATGTTATTTCTGTCCTCTCCGTTTTCATGTCACTTTTTGAACGGGTCATAGCCTTTATCTAACAACAGCTTCTTAAACTCTTCACTCATTCCCATACTCGTTACTTCTTTTCTCTCGTAATTCACATACAGATTGAATCGTTGCTCTTCATGATCAACAACATGACCTTTGAGTGATATTTCAGCAACCGCTATGCTTGGAAGTTTCTTCTCGCTAGTGACGATAACATCAAGATCATATTTTTCCTTCATATGCTGGATAGCAATGTTCTCTGCTTCCTGTAACAAAGCCTCGTCTTCATTTTTATTCATGCTCTGACAGCCTCCTAAAATAAATGCAGATATTATAATTAAACAGAATAGACACACATATTTTTGCATTGGTTTCACATGGGTCACCTTCTTCGCATTGTTTTCAGATCCTACATCCATCCTATGAAAAAGGAACATATCCTTGGTTTATAATAATGACTCTTCTTCTGTTATCTGCATCATAGTACAAAATCAACATTAACCACATCGGCTAGCAGAATCGTTTTTATGTAACTTTATTCCTAAATGATTCAAAGGTGCATCCCGGTGTATATTACCCTTTTTCCCTATACCTGCATCATATTTGCGTAAGGTAATTTGATTATTTTTCCAATGTACGACAAAAAGAGCCTGCTCTCGAACGAGCGGCTCTGGGACACTTTACTTACATCACTTATTAAAATCAGTTGTTTAGACACATTTATTCCAATACGATCCGTAGTGCGGTCAGTGCGATACCAATAATAAAACCTGTAACCGCTCCGTTGATTCGAATCCATTGCAGATCCTGACCAACCTTATCCTCAATTAAAGAGACTAAGGATGCATTGTCCATTTTATCAACATTTTCGCGTACGAGGTTCCCGATTTTAGAATGGTTTTTCTCCAGTAGTGTGGTTATGCCTTCCACGATCTTCGCATTCAGGCTCGTCAGCAGCGCCTCATCTGCTCGCAGATCAGCCAACACCCGCTCAATTGCAGGCAGCGCATACGTATCCACATATTGCCCGTCTTCCATGCCAGCAAGTGCTTTGTCTCTTAGTTCAGTGAGCTTATTCAGCACCGTTTCCTCTGCATTCCAGCCGTCCAACATACTATTCTTCCAATCATTTAGCCCTTGCTGCACACTCTCACTCATCGCTATGCGAACCGTCTGTGTCCGCACCAGATCAAGCACTTTGTAACGAAGCGCACTGCCTTCCCGTTTCATGTCCTCTACCCGGTCAAACAGATATCCTTGCAAAATACTACCAAGACGCTCTTCATTCAAATAACCCATGAACGCATTCATCGCAAACTGCATTAATCCATTCAGCTGAATACCGCTGACCGCTTTCATGCCCGCTTCACCCAAGAACATGATGGTTTCTGGTTTCACAAGCCATTCTTCCGCCTGCTTCAGTCCATAATCCAGCGCTTTAACGTCGTATCCCCGCTCACGCATCTGAATGGATGCCCGCTCTAGAATCGGCCCAAGATCAAAAGCATCCGCTTGCGACTTAATCTCACGCGCCACCAGTGGAGCAATCTGCTCCACCGGCAGTCCAGCAAGAATTCGTTTGCAGAGTGTATCAATCATCGTTTTGGCGCCATCCGTATGAAGCTCTTTTGCGAATGTATCAAGTACCGTCTCCGCTGCTTTGTAGCCTGCGATCTTCTCCGTAATACTGTCTTTGTTGAGCAGATTATTCTCAACTGCAGAGACCAGCCCTTCGGTCATCTTATCTCTATTCTTCGGCAGCAATGCCGTATGTGGAATCGGAATGCCTAGCGGATGGCGGAATAATGCCGTTACAGCGAACCAATCTGCGAGTCCACCTACCAGTCCAGCCTCAAATGATCCAACCAGCATTTTACCGACTAGACTTCCCTGGAATGGCAACGATGCGGCAAATCCCGCCCCCATGATGACGAGTGACCATGCTGCTGCTTTTTTAGTTTGTTTAGGTTTAGCCATTACCCTTGCTCCTTTATGATTAATCACACCGTTCCAGCCGCTATGGGCTAGTCGTGTATAGCATCTACATTATGTACGCACTTCTAGAGGTTGTTCAAAAGTCCACTTTTGATTACGAAGGTACTTAAAACCGTCCTTTTTGAACACGTTCTTCTAATCGAAATAGACCATCGCCGTTTCGTATACTTCATCTTATCACCCGAACGCATCAAATCCAAACCTCTACCGGGCAAAAAGCGTAAATTTTCACGATGAGTATAAGTAGATCGACATGTGCTAACATCTTGTTCTGCACCAAAATACAAGACTATAATTATGAGGTACTCTATTGCTTGATAGGGTAATACATACAGAGAGCGAGTTAGTTAATCCATCTATCTTAAGGGAGGAATTCGGATCATGAAACATCTGCAAGATTCAACTACACTGTATAACGGCGTCAAAATGCCTTGGTTAGGTTTGGGTGTATTCAAGGTGAAGGATGGAGAAGAAGTTGTTGAAACGGTGAAAACGGCCATTCAGGCAGGATACCGCAGCATCGATACTGCCAAAGGTTATAACAATGAATCTGGTGTTGCCCAAGGTATTCGTGAATCCGGAATCGCCCGGGAAGATCTGTTTATTACGACCAAAGTATGGAACGGCGATCAAGGATATGAATCCACATTGGCCGCATTTGAAGCAAGTATGGAACGACTTGAACTCGAAGTTCTCGATCTCTATCTTATCCACTGGCCTGTAAAAGGAAAGTACAAGGATACATGGAGAGCACTGGAGAAACTACATCAAGAAGGGCGCATCCGCGCCATTGGGGTGAGTAACTTCCAGATCCACCACCTTGAAGACCTGATGACGGATGCTAAGATCAAACCTGCGGTCAATCAAGTCGAGCTGCACCCCTTGCTGATCCAGTCGGAACTAAGAGAGTACTGCGCCAAACATCAGATTCAGATCGAAGCTTGGTCACCACTGGGACAAGGTCATTTGGTAGAACACCCATTATTGCAAACGATTGCAGCCAAATATAACAAAACAGCTGCACAAGTAATTCTACGTTGGGATTTGCAAAACGGCATCGTTACTATACCCAAATCCGTTACACCAGAGCGTATTCGCGAGAATGCCGATGTATACGATTTTGAATTAACAGCAGAAGATATCGAGCAGATCAACAGTCTGAACGAGAATAAACGCTTCGGTTCTGATCCAGATAACTTCAATTTCTAGAGCGAAATGATACAGTAACACATGATATTAAAATTAAAATCCCGACCTTATGCATGACTGCATTGGAGTCGGGATTTATTATCTTTGGGTCAATGTATGACCCTATTCAGCTTAACCTTTTTGACTTAGCCTTTGGATACCAGCTTGAAGTCATCAAAGTGAAAACCTGGTGCTACAACGCATGTCACGAGTACAGGTTCATCGCCAAGCGGGCGTGCTGTCTGCCATACGCCGGCAGGAACAAGCACTTGTGGTGATTGTCCAGCAGCGAGATCCATACCGAGCACGAGAACCTCTTCGTTCTCTGGATTCTCTCCATTACCACCCAGCTTCAACTCAACCGGGCTACCGCTATGCCACAACCACAGTTCATCAGATAACACCGTGTGCCACTCTGAGATTTCATGCTTGTGCAGCAAAAAGTATGTCGAGCTTGCTGAGAATCGAGGTCCGGAGTATGCTTCCGGCAATACGGATTGTGGGATCTGATAAGAAGCCTTCCATACTTCCTTATACCAACCGCCTTCAACGTGAGGCTGCATGTCCAGTGCCGCAACCAGAGGCGATAATTCATGTGTCGTCATATCTTGTTTCCTTCCTTCCACATCTAATTGGAGGTACTCTTCATCTAGAGTTTTGCCTCGCTCTCCCTACTGTAAAACATCGTTAGCTTTTTGTCACCTTTAGGCTGCATCACAACTGCCCAATTGGATTGCCTTCTCGTATGTCTCTATCTGCACAACATGCCGCTGTCTTGGTTGATAGCGTTTACAATAAACTGGATTTTCCGTTATGATATAAATATCATCGTTAACCACCGAAGCAGAGAGGAGCCGTGTTATGAGTGTCATCGAAGATCGAATCGGACCGAAATATCGAATTGGAGATAACTCCTTCACCATAGAGCATATGAGAAGACATGACGGGAACGCCATGCCACAGCCCCACGCTCACCCTTTTTACGAGCTATACTATCTGCTTGAAGGAGAACGTGTATATTCCATGAACGGTCAGCTGCTCAACGCGAGCAAAGGTGATCTGATCTTAATTAATCCACACGACGTACACATTACGTCTAAAGGAAGCATTCCTAGTTTTGAACGTATCCTCGTCGGATTCTCTCCCTCGTTCGCCACGGGAATGGAGCTTGGCATTTGTGGTCTGCTTCCGTTCGAACGTTCACGATTACTGCATGTTCCCGAATCTGAACAGCCTGAGATACAACGCTTGTTGGAGCAAATGCTACGCGAGTGTAAAGATCGTCGTCCTTATTATGAAATTGTTGTACGCAGCCTGCTCTCCCAGCTATTAATCAGCATTCATCGTGCTTTAGAGATGACACGGCAAATGATGCCGGAGCCAATCCACCCCATGCATGACAAAATTACGGAAGTTGCCCGTTACGTGAACACTCATTATGACGAACCACTTACATTGGAGGAAGCAGCCGCTCGTTTCTATATAAGCCCATCCTATCTGAGTCGCATGTTCAGCCGGTTAACTGGTTTTCGATTTAGTGAATATCTGCGCGTTGTCCGTGTTCGGGAAGCCCAGCGTAGATTATTGTCGACCCAGGAGCGTGTGCAGTTCATTGCGGAGAAGGTGGGGTTTGAGCATACGGCTCATTTTAACAAAACCTTTAAACAGGTCACAGGCACCACACCTCTTCGTTATCGCAAAGAGCATCGGTAAGAGATCTTAGTGATGTTAGCGTAGGATACCTGTACCTGTACCCGAACATGCACGACATCTCTGTACACATCTAACGCATCAAAATAAATTAGAAATAGACCGCATAATTAACATGCGATCTACCTATAGTGAGGCTAGTATGGCATCCAGGATAGCCGAGTGGGTAGCCTTATTGATCTAACTACATTCTCCATTTCCATACAGGAATGTACCATTCAGTCCTTCATCGGAGATCATCGCTACACCACTTCGGCTACATCGAATCCCATTTGAATGGCCATTTATTGACGAATCAATGCACCACTTCTAACATTTGGCCCAATAGAAATCTGTCTTCCCTCGGTATCTGCTATTTCTCCCCGGCACACAATACCTGTCGTATCATGTCCTGTAATCCGCAAAAGTCGACCATCCGCACCTGTTCCTTCGATGCCTTCAAGCTCCGCCCCTTTGCACTGATGAAGTTCAATCAACGAGCCTTCAGCTACGGTGAGCTGCAGATCGGCAATTCGCACATGTTTCGCATGTGAACATTGCACACCTTTCTGCGCAGACACACGGTATCCCTCAATCACCAATCCATCCAGAGGCATTTCCGGTAAACCACTCACCAATAACGCCGTGTCTGCCCCAGAGCAGACTACATCCTTAATTCGAATATCCCGGAACACCGGCGTCTCTTCAGTGACTTCGTGTGCAATGTCACTTCCTCGTGCCGAACCTTCCTGATTCGCATAGAAAAATGAGAATGAGATCGCTTCCATAATAATGTCTTTCATATAGATTCGTTCAATCTCAATGTCCTCCACTACACCGCCGCGACCACGTGCACTCTTGAAACGAAGCCCAATGTCCGTTCCAATAAACGTGCAATCCGACACACGTACATGCCTCACACCACCAGACATTTCACTACCAATGACGAAGCCGCCATGACCGTGGTACACGGTACATCCTCGTATGGTAACGTACTCCGATGGTAAGCCTAGTTCGCGACCTTCGGCATCCTTGCCTGACTTCATACAGATCGCATCATCTCCAACGTCGAAGACACTATTCTCTACCAGAACATAACGGCAGGATTCGATGTCAAGTCCATCCCCATTCTGAGAAAACCACGGATTACGAACGCTGACGTTACGAATCGTCACATGCTCTGAAGCCCAAGGGTGTAAGTTCCAGGCTGGAGAATTCTGAAAAGTTGGTCCGTCCAACAATACTCGTTTACATCTACGCAAACTCACCATATTCGGTCTAAGAAAATCCCTGATCCCCTCGTAAGCTGACAGGTCACGCACTTGTTCTACATGCATACGATTAGCAACTGCATTTCCCTCAAGCGCGGCTTGGGATGGCCACCAGATCTCTTCCTCATTGCTTGTGTGTTCGATTACACCACCGGAGGATACTAATGCTTTCCACTGCGAAGCCGTCAGTTTAGAACGTTTGACAGGTCGCCATGCCTCACCATTGCCGTCCCATACACCTTCACCCGTAATGGCAATATCCTCTAACTGATCTCCATCAATCGGAGATTGACAGCGCACAGCCTGCCACCCTTCAAAGGTCGATGCAATCAAAGGATATTGATCAAAGTCTCGACTGAAGGTGACTAGCGCTCCAGCCTGGACATGCAGTTCAATCCGACTGCGCAAAATAATCGGACCCGTGAGCCAGACACCAGCAGGAATAACAATTCGTCCCCCACCCGCCTCCGAACAAGCCGCGATCGCAAGCCGGAATACCTCTGTATTATCGGTTACACCATCTCCTACAGCCCCAAATTCAGTAATCAGAAAATCCTGAGCAGGAATGTTAGGTAAGGAAACGTCGTATGATACTTTATCAGACGTAAATTCCTCACCAGCACGTATTGCGGAATTATATGTATTCATCGCGTAGTTATCATCCTTTCTGCTTCTTATTGGATTATATAAATTGAACAGAAGGATATTTACACTTGCCACTCCGATGACAGAATAACCTTACGATCGCTGTTATCCCCAGATTTTTTTGATTCCCTTTTCCATAGAGAAAATCCGGTGATAAAGGCGAACGCTCTGCTTCTCCATGTTATTTCTGTCCTCTCCGTTCTCGTGTAAATGTTTCGTTCAATTTATATAGATTAGGCTTATGCGGAATATTCTCGCTCCATCATATCAGTAGCAGTGGGATCAAAGGTTGATCTTTTTTGCCAACTAAGAATGGAACTTGATGTTATTTGTTCGGATTCTGGATGGTCTAACAGAATATCTCTTTCATCATACTACAACCATCTATTCCAATGTCTGTAAATTCACTAGGAAAATCGGATCATTTTTCTGTCAGAATTCGTCACAGCAAATCTTTTAACATAACAAAGATATAACACAATATAGGTGTTAGCCCTACTCAACCCATTACTTATGTCACATTTTATAACAAATTAATTGCCACACACAGGATGACTATGTATGATGAAATAACCACTTCCAATGTTTTCCTTAATCTTCCTTTTCAAACTAACGTTGCAGAAAGGATGGGATGCACTGTTGATTGAATTCAAAGGGGTTCAGAAGCACTTCGGTCACTTCCACGTTCTTAAGGATATCCATCTTCGGATTGAAGAAGGTGAGGTTGTCGTCATTATCGGGCCTTCCGGCTCAGGCAAAAGCACTTTGCTCCGTTGTATTAATCGTCTAGAAACCATTTCTGGAGGTGAACTCGTCGTTAGCGGGATTCCTTTACATCAGAAAAAGATAGACATTAACCTCTTCCGCCGCGACATAGGCATGGTATTTCAACACTTCAATCTCTATCCCCACAAAAAAGTCATTGATAACATCACCCTGGCACCGATGAAGGTGCGCAAACAACCCAAGGAACAGGCAGCTGCTACGGCTATGAAATATCTGACCCGAGTAGGTATTGCCGAGAAAGCAGACAGTTATCCCTCACAGTTGTCTGGTGGACAACAACAGCGTGTAGCGATCGCTCGCGGTCTGGCGATGGAGCCCAAAATCATGCTGTTCGATGAACCAACCTCTGCATTGGACCCCGAAATGATCGGGGAAGTGCTTGATGTCATGCGTTCCCTCGCACACAACGGGATGACAATGGTTGTTGTTACCCACGAGATGGGCTTCGCCCGTGAAGTGGCTGATCGCGTTATTTTTATGGATGAAGGTCGCATTGTGGAGGAAGCTTCTGCTGCCTCGTTCTTTGACAACCCTAGAGAGGAACGTGCCCAACAATTCCTGAGTCGTCTGATTCACCACTAATATCATTCCATTGGAAAAGGGGTCTTTAACAAATGAAGAACATATTGAAGTGGCCGGCACTCATGCTCGTATTGATTTTGGCGCTTGTCATCTCTGGTTGTAATACCGGTGGGGATTCATCATCTGGATCCGGTGGATCTGGTGACAACACCTCGGAAGCCAAAGGTACCATTGAACAGATTAAAGAACGGGGCAAACTCATTGCTGGCGTGAAATACGATACCAAGCTGTTTGGACTCAAAGACCCTGCAAGCGGCGAGGTCGAGGGCTTCGATATCGATATCGCGAAGGCACTCGCCAAACAAATTCTTGGAGATGAAACCAAGGTCGAGCTGAAGGAAGTAACATCTAAAACTCGTATTCCGTTGCTGCAAAACGGCGACATTGACATCATTATTGCCACAATGACAATTACGGATGAACGTAAGGAGCAGGTTGATTTCAGTGATGTTTATTTCGAGGCAGGGCAATCTTTGCTTGTGAAAAACGACAGTGATATCACCGGACTAGAGAGCCTTGGAGGGGTAAAGGTGTTAGCCGTGAAGGGCTCCACTTCTGCTCAGAACATTCGTGAAAAGGCGCCAGATGCCGAAGTGCTGGAATTCGATAACTATCAGGATGCCTTTAAGGCGCTGAAAGCAGGAAAAGGTGAGGCATTAACGACAGATAACATCATCCTAATTGGTATGCAGCAAACAGATAATAACTATAAGCTGGTCGGTGGCAATTTCACCAGCGAGCCTTATGGTATGGCGATTCGCAAAGGCGACTCTGCCTTTGTTTCTGAAGTAAACAGCTTACTCAAGAGCATGCAGGATAGTGGAGAGTACGACACTTTGCATGAGAAATGGCTGGGCGCCAAGCCTGAGTAACTTCGATTAACTGATGGTTCAGCGGCGATGGTATGTTGTGATCCTCCCTGTCAGGGTGAATCAGCATCGCCGCTCACATCTGAGGAACGGAGGCTTTCCCTGAATGGGCAATTTGGACTTTAACGTTCTGATCCGACATTCGGATCGTTTCCTGGAAGGATTCTGGAACACAATTCAAGTAAGCATCATGGCGTTGATCGGCAGCTTTATCCTTGGAGCGATTATTGCTATTTTCCGCATCTCTCCGATCAAGCCATTAAACTGGATTGGCACAGCTTTTGTGGAGTTTATTCGCAACATTCCTTTGCTGCTTGTCGTATTTTTTTTCTATCTAGGACTGCCTGCAATTGGCATCTCGCTCGATGGTTTCATCTCCGGCACGCTGGGTCTAACAATCTATACTGCGGCATTTATCGCCGAGGCGATTCGAGCGGGAATTCAGTCCGTACCACGTGGTCAGCTAGAAGCAGCGCGCTCTTCCGGTTTATCTTACGTACAGGCGATGAATCTGGTCATTCTGCCACAAGCAATCAAAATTGTACTGCCGTCCATTGGCAATCAATTCATTAATCTGGTCAAAAATTCATCCATCCTTGCGGTCGTAGCAGGTATGGATTTGATGTATTTTGCCGATCTCATCAACTCAGATACCTTCCAACCTCTAAGCGTGTATACCATTGTCGCTCTCTTCTATCTGGCTCTAACGTTACCCCTCAGCTTGCTCGTTCACTATATGGAGCGGCGATTTGGACAGAGTGACGCTGAATCAACCCCCACGAAGGGAAAATCGAACAAGCCGAAGCCAACAGGTCAGGTCACCATGTGATCAGGTCTTATCTCGAAAAGGAGGTCGATGAATTATGGACTTCAGCGGGGCCTATGCCTGGCCCAACCTTCGTTTTCTATTACAAGGATTTCTACTTACCCTGCAAGTTGCGGGGTTATCCATTGTGTTTAGTTTCGCACTGGGCACGATTCTAGGGACGATTCGGTACACCCGCATCCCGGTGTTGTCCCAGATTGTCGCAGTCATTGTAGATACCATTCGTAATTTACCGTTATTACTTATCATTTTCTTCATCCATATCGTATTGCCTCAAATGGGGATCAAGCTGTCCGTGTTCTGGTCTACTGTTGTGGGTCTGAGTTTGTTTGAAGGAGCAATGATCGCGGAGATTGTTCGTAGCGGTCTCAAATCCATTGAACGTGGACAGATCGAAGCAGCTCGTTCCTCAGGGTTAAGTTACATGCAGACACTGGGTGGAATTATTATGCCTCAGGCGTTACGACGGATGTCTCCACCCATGGTCAGCCAGTTTATCTCGCTGCTCAAAGACACGTCGCTGGCAATCATCATTTCTCTACCTGAATTAATGCATCATGTGCAGATTCTAGGTGGTCATAGCTTCGATTATATTATTCCGGCTCTCTTGCTGGCAGCCGTGCTGTACTTTGTCGTCAATTATGCCTTGTCCATTGTGGCCAAGCGGCTTGAAGCTCGAATGAATTAAGAAAAAAACATAACATGTGTACCTCACGGTATCCATGTTATGTTTATTTGAGTTGAAGAAACAACTTTATCACCGTTACGTTTGTTATTAGTATAGATCGTTTAACATTGAAGTTGAGATGGCTTGAGCTGAGTACACTGCCTTGGCAGCTCATGTTGTTTTATTGCTCAAGTTACGTATGGAGGGGCTACTATGCTTACTAGAAAAGCAGCTATGATTATACTTGCGCTTGTCGTGGCAATCATATTCGTCGCAATCTACACGATGGCGAATTCACCGAATAGGGTTATTCAGGCATACATATCCGAACAATTCGCAACGACTGATCCATCAGGTTCTTCCACTGATCCGGTAGCTCAATTCAATCAGTATGTTACAGATCATCAACTACCGACACCAACCGTGACATTAAATACAATCAAAAAAACATTTTCCTCTAAAGAGGTTCTAGCCAGCTTTGCGGTGCTTACCTATGCTGAAGATGGTCAACTCAAGAATATCCACTCCGGCATGTTATCCTTCTCGTTAACTCGCGATCTATTGCGTTGGCAGATAAACTCTATTGATATCATAAACGATATGCAGCTAGCCAATAACACTCCATAGCCGTGCAAGGTAATATGTGCTTAGAGGTAGTTATGGTTGGATTAAAGGTATGCATAAAAAAACAGCCAATTACCTAGGAAATTGGCTGTCGGTTTAGAATATGTGTCTTGTACTTAAAACGATTATATTCATTAATTAGTTCATCTAATATCATGGACTGCTGCAGGACTTGGCCGTCTTGCATGCCCTGATTTTCCGCCATACGACATAACTTTTGCCTGCTCCATTCAATTTGGTCGCTGATATTCTTACGCTCATTCACAGCATGCACCCCCTTTATTTGTACTATTATAGAATATATTGCTAAAAAATTTACAATGAAATCCTTTGCAAAACAAAATGTTTATTTGCATCCCGATTCTTTCACAATCAAGCCCTTTTCATCTACACTTCGGTATTGGCATAAGCCTACAAGATATAGATATTTGAATCCTTCTACCTTCCATATATCGCATCAGTGAAAGAATATCTTACATCAGGCAAGCATGTAGAGACGTATTTGCCATAGACCGTTTGCACGCAAGGTCGTTCTAACATTCCATCTCTAAGATTAATAAGTTGGATGTCACCGCTTATACTTATTCCACCCGATTAATGAAGAGGATAATAAAGAAAAGGTTTTCGATTCACTCATTGAACTTTCAGTAGAAATGCATCGTCCGGATTTTCTCCCTCTACGTTCTGAATAAACTCAGCGTATGAACCACTAAAGGATATTCTGCCCTGATGCAGTAGATGGAGCGTACATTGAACCCTTTGGAAATCATGTAAATGATGACTGGATAATAACACCGTGCATTCCTTGTGTAGTGCAAGTTTTTCGATTCTTTTTAATATGTACTGCCTCATCTCGGGGTCAATTCCAGCCATTGGTTCATCAAAGATGTACAGTTTCCTATCCATCAGGGTAATGGCAATAATACAGAGATACCTTCGTTCTCCAACAGATAATTGCCCAAACTCCATATTCCATATCCGTCTCACCATATCAATCTCAGAATTGCTCATATCTTCATCGACATAAGGCTCATTCGTAACTCGAATACGGTTGGCATGATCGGAATATAGAAAGAAACGAAATACATCCTTCGACTTCAACGTAGGTGGGAACACTAAGCCTTGAAGCTGATAGATCATATCCTTCTCCTCAGGCACACCTCTAATTTCGGGAGGACGTTTAATGACATTGGTGATGAGATCGAATAGTGTTGTTTTGCCTGAACCATTCTTGCCAACAATCATGTTCACGGTTCCTGCCCGGAATTCTACACTCAAACGATCTAAGTTCTGACGCGCCGACTTGCGGTAGGAAAAACTTACATTGTCTATTGTAATCATGGCATCCTCCTGCTATGTCCGATGAGTTCTTGATATGACGTTTACAAGTTTAAGGGCAATCAATCCACAAATCACATAACAAGCCGAGATTATGCCAACAACCCCAATGCTCTCGTGCGGAAAAGAATGACCCGTAAACCAATCTGCAAAGATAAACGTAATATTTCTGACATATTCAAGCGGATTGAACAGTACGAACAGGAAGCTATACTCCGTAGAATATGCAAATCCTTTGGCAGATACAAAAAATAACACCAACAAACTCATACTAATTACTGCGTTCAACGACTCTTGTCTAATCGGGATAAGCATCAGAACCAATGTTAGCAAAATAAGAATAATAGCTCCCAGTATACAGCTCATAATGGCAGTAATGAGAAACGTCACGAGTTGTGCCGGTTCTAAGAACATCACACCTGTTACGAATGACACCAGAAAGATTGTAGCGATTATGAACAAAACCTGATTCAGAGCCTTGCCCCAAATAAAAGGATATTTACTTCCTGATATAAATTTGAACATTTTATAGAAGCCGTTCTCTCTCAAAGCAATTAAATGGGTAGCCACTTCAATGGACATTAACAACGTAATATATGAAATAAAAAAGCTCGTTTGAATGTAAAAATCAATTGTGGTGGGTCTAGAGGCAAACCAGGAATAATTATAGATAAGAAAAGCAACGAGCGGAAAAATTAAATACCATACAAAGGCTACTTTATTGCTTAACATCATCTTTACAAAAAGCCTGAGATACTCATATGTTATTCTCATAGCGCTCTCCAATTCACCATTTGCAATTGATAACAAATGTAATTTTAATCCTTATTTTTACAATGGTCAATTACAATATATATTCATATCAAGAATATTATTATCCATCGGTATGACGA
This sequence comes from Paenibacillus sp. DCT19, assembly GCF_003268635.1. Classification (NCBI taxonomy): domain Bacteria; kingdom Bacillati; phylum Bacillota; class Bacilli; order Caryophanales; family Paenibacillaceae; genus Paenibacillus; species Paenibacillus sp. DCT19. Next base: position 411,182 of record NZ_CP029639.1, on the reverse strand, counting down.
GAGGTAATTTAATGCGCAAAACCAACTGATAATAAAAAAACTCACAGCAAGTTTAGAATATAGTCATCGTAATAACCATACAAACATTCTGCCATGAGCCAATTATCTACATATCCCCTATACGCGTCACACTAATCAATATTCTGTCACAAAAAGATTGTTAGAGTTAAGATCTTATTTGATAATTTGTTTCATTTCTTTTTTAAGCTGTGTCACTTATTTTTTTGTATTAAGCTGGTATTTTTGTTTTAAACTCATCCTCATTCCTACAAGATCACATATTTTCTGACGTTCTGCTCTATTTGTTTCATACATATATAGATATCTTCTCACCATTTGCTGTAATATCTGAGTAACAAATTTATTGTTTTTGTTGTCTTGATAGAACTTCTTCACTTCCGTATGAGGAAATTTATCATAGTATTCAAGTTTTATAGCCAAATACGTTATATCAGAGGCATTACATGATAATGCCTCTCTGACTCTATGAAACGTTCTATCTAAATCAGGAGTTCCAACTGATGAAACTATCCTAGATATACTATTAAATGTTATAAATCCGCCCATTGAATACAGGATTTTTTTTGACATTTTCTCAGCTCGCTCATAGTTATTCTCTAGATTTTTTTCAATTATGATTGCCGAGATATACTCAACTAGTATCTGATTGTTATCACTTAGACTTCTGATAAAACTATAGTTAATTCTTAAGCCCAATTTAAACAACTCTTCACACAAATTATACTTATCTTCACCGCTTAGTGAACCATAATAATTTTTTAATATTTGTCCTATTATATCTAACATTTTAAAACCTTGATCTATAATATTGATTTGCTCCATAACAATAGATGCCTCATCGTCCTCTTCGGAATACTGCGTTGAAGCGCTTGCTTCTAAATCTGCATCTGTAACTTTTTCTCGCTCTTCAATATCCATTTTTTCGTTCAATTTCCTTCTATGTTCCCTTACATCTACGTCATTTAGAACCAATGGTGATATTTCCTCACAAAGATCATTTATAAGAGCAATATCCTCCTCCAACCTTAGATATGGCAAATTATTAAATATCTTCCTTGCTGCGCTCAGTACTTCATTTTTTATATACTCGTCTTTCGATAAGTGAGTTAAGAACATAATAATATTTGCATTATCTGTTTCATGGATATTTCTACACATCTCACTTACTATATTTTTTACATTTTCAGTATTAATTTTCCTTGCGAAATATTGAGCAACAAAAAAATAATACATATAGGAATATTTATATTCATATCCGTTAGTTGTATTCATTATTATTTTTTCATTTTCAAGCTTTGATCTTATTTCTTTAAAACTTAGCTGATCATCCGTCATATCATAGTAATCAAGATGATTTCTGTGATAGTTTCTCCACTCTTCAAGTTCTAAAGAGTTATTAGGTTGTTGATACATTTCAAAAGCTAGATCAGTTAAATATTGGTATACCTTATCAGTTTCACTATTTTCTATTTCTAAACTTGTTAGCGAGTCTTTAATTAAGACTTCAAAATAATAAGCATTCGAACTTTTTTCAAAATTATGAGGTTTTCCAGCCTCAATTGTTTTTATAATAACGAGGAGGTAAATTGGAAACTTTGGAACATAGCTTTGCATAATAATAGGTTTTATTGCTCTATTAATTCTATCAATCTCTTTAAGTAAATCATTACTTTCTAATATATCCCTCTGCCCGAGGCTAACCCATTTTTCAATAAATTCATTACGTTTAACATGCCCAAAACTCATTATTTCAAAATGTTTTATAGAGAACTCCGGATTTTTAGAATATAATCTAATAGAATCACTAATTTTGTTATCTGATTCACTGAAAATAATAACTTGTTTAAAGTAATTGTTTAACTCTGACAAAAAATTAGATTTTGTTTCGTTATTCAAATTAGTTTTATTCCAATTATCTATAATAAGTACTCTTTTCGACTTCTCTAATTGAATATAAATATTTTCATCAGAATATATTTTTTTGCAGATTCTTGAATCAATTTATTAATATTATTAGTATAGAGCCTGTTTAGAAAACTCCCCTCAATATAAAGAGGGAAGTATTTATCATTATGAAAATACTGAAATAGCATTTTCCCGAGAGCTGTCTTTCCTGAGTCTTTTTCTCCAGTTATAAATAGATGTGAATTCTTTTCTGATTTGATAACATCTGATATTTCATTTATTGACATACGAGTTGAAATATTTGCATCATCATCATACATTATTTCTTCAATATTGGGATAAATATATATGTCACTCAAACGCAACTCATTCACTCTAGGGTGAGTAACTTGAACATTAATATCATTAATGAAATCTTCAAAACTATCATTTAGTCTCAACGCATGGTCATAAGCTTTCGCAGTTGTATTTTTTGCCCATTTTTCCCATATTAAAGTTTCTTTTGAAGGGCTATAATAGTTAGAATTCCAGACATAGCTATTTACACAAAACTCCATTTCCTTCAAATCAAAATGAATCATATTAAATCCACTTACATTAGGCTGACCTAGTTCCTGAAGTGCAGTTCCCTCAATATGATGTATAGCTCTATTTGACCAGTCTGTGGCAATAATTTTAGAAGAAACATGCTCATGACCTGTTAAAATAAAATCGGAGACTTTTGTTAGTAAGTTATCCATCTCTCTTTTGTTGTCAGGCGTTAACCAGTGTGTAGGGTGATGCAGTACAGAAAAGTTAATATCACCTAACTTCGAAGAAACTTGTTGTTCAATCAGTGATACCGGGTAATACATATGTCCTGGTTTTTCATTTATTGTAGAAATCCAAGCAGAATTAAACAAATTAAAAGCAATTTTGATATCGTTAACAGTTAAACTAACTTTCTCAAAAATTTGATTACTGTTTATATAACTGATACTTATCCACTGATCATGAAAAATTTCTTTTATTGCTTCATAATTACTTTGTGTTTTAATTTGCTCAATGTAAGCACTCTTATTAGCTAAGGTATTATTTTGTAGAATAGAATTTATTAGGGTGTCCCTGACCTCCATTTTCTCTTTCTCTGAAAAATCGCAATCATGATTTCCTGGAACAAATAAGTATTCAACTACTATTTTATCAATTTCTTTAACTATGGATTCTCTTAATTCTATAAAAAAAGGGAGAGCATACTCTCCATACTCTTCTTCTATACCAAAGTTCGCTATATCTCCTGATACTATTAAAACTGCGTACTTAGAACCCCTTAACTCTGAAATAATAGCTTTAATTAGTTGACTCTTCTTTTCCAACACACTATTAGTCTGATTAATTGAAAAGTGTATATCTGTTAAATGAACTATTGATAGTAACATAATATATCCCCTATGTAATAAATTATATATTTGCAATATCGCCAGGAATTACAGATTTAAAAACAAAACTTAAATTTTCAAACCATTTTTAACTAGTCTGGGGCAGTATATTCAAAATACGTGGTTATGCGAAACTTGAACAAATAATTGTACCTCCTTCCCAAAATTATATATCCCAAATCTCTAAATCAGGATAAATAGCTTATACTCTGTAGAGACTCTCACAATTAACATTAATATTCTGTATAATTTGCATTATGGCTAATATCAAGTAGCTTTTTCTTAACTTAAACATTCAACGAGATATCAAATACTTTGACTGAAAATACTATACTAATTATTTATATGTCAGGTTAATAAACGTTAAGATGATAATATCATAAAATAAATGCTGGGCATATCTACTTTTCTTGTTTAGACATCTCTTATTTAATCTGTTTAGAACAACAACTATTGTCATAAAACATTGTCCTTACTTTAGTGCACAGGATTCATACATAATAAATAGTGCAGTCCTCGAAAAGACTACACTATTTCATTAAATTTTATTTGGCTATTTATTGCATCACCTACCGATTACAAATCACCTGTCCCATGAATAAATGCGGTCGTGTAGGTGTGTACTGTATCAACGGTTGAAAACAAACTGCCGTTGATGATAATAAAACTAAGCAAGATTATATAAAGGATAGTCTTTTTTTTCATAACTATTCTGAACCTCCATTAATAAGGATTTGTATTGATTCTGAATTTCATCTGTTGCTTTATTTCTGTATTTCTCATATAGAGCTACACAATGAATAATATCTGATTGATTATTTATTTCGATAGCAGACTTGAGACAATTCATTATTTGCCTCAAACCTTTTTCATGCCTACCACGTGTAAGATGATATATCGCTAATTCAACCAAAAAGGTTGTATAAAGGTCGGATTTAACCTGTTTGCTGTATCCTTGCGTTAGCATTTCAACCGAGTTGATTTGAAAATCAAATTTTAGAAGAATATGATCAATATTCATGCCATATTTGTTGGCCGCCTCCATAATGCTAACTAATGCAGGCAACAACTCTGCTTGGTTTTCCTCAATAAATTCAACATAGGTTGGCAATACACTCTGATCCCCCATTAGTAACCGATAAAGATAAGTGTTCGCCTCTTCCCAACTTTTAAATTTATGAATATATTCAAGCGCTTCGTCATCAGGTTCTACATCCTTCACGGTCTCAGCAAAGGACTTGGTATACCGTAAAGCCTCTTCGTACTTACCCATTCTCTCGGAAGCGGTTGCCTTTAGTAGATTAGAATACGCCTTGTATACAAATAATGGATACACTGTTATACGGTTGAATTTGTCTTCACTTTTCTTTTTATACGATTGCAGGAATTCTGTCTTACGTTCCAATTCTTCGGCGTGTAAAAATAACTTTTCCCAATATCGGAGCGCAGAATATGTATTCGCCAGATCCTTAATGGCGTCAAGTTGTCGCTCCTCATCCAGCCGATTAATATACGGTTCGAACAGCACGGCAGCTCTCAGGTTTTGATTCTGATCCTGACTCAGCGAGAGGGTGAAAATACGATAATGACATAGTGCAAGTCGTTCCGAGTGCTGGTATTTCTCACATTCAGCCACACATTCATATAACATCAGTGCAGCTTGCTTCTGCCCTCGCTCGAACATGCCCTCAGCCATCTCAAACAGTTCCGATATATACGACCGATCATCCGTAACCTGCTGTATCACTCTATGAATGCAATCCAGCTTGTCCAATTCGGCACAGCGTTGCAAGAATGGCTCCAGTCTTCTCCAGTGTGGGGAAGATTCGACGAAGCATTCTGCTCCATACAGTTCATAGAAGTGACCTGGCTCTAGATTCATGCCTTGCGTAATGAGATCCAGTTGAGCCATCGCGATGGGTCTTGTGCCTTTGATTATTGCACTAAGTGTTCCAGCATTTACACCAGATAAATCGGCAAAATACTGCAGCGTATACCCCTGTTTCCTGATGTGATCCTCAATATAGGATCGTATCGTAGTTGTAGGTTCCAATACCTCCCACCTCCACAATAATAAATCCAAAAATTTGAATTTATATGATATACACAATTTTAATCCTTATTTTTACATCGGTCAATAAAAACCGTGGCAATTCGATATCCATGTCAACTTATTTTCTTATGCCGTCGAATAATGAAGTTACTACACGATTAACGTAACCATCCTCCATCGGCTCACCCGAAACTAACATTCGGTAGAAGATAGAGCCATATACCAGGTCGATACATAACGCAATGTCACAGTCTGGCTTCAGATCTCCGCGCTCCACACCTTTTTCAATAATCCCCCATGCCTCGCGTCGTCTTGGCTGAATGTAACGAGTTTGGTATTCCACCGCAAGTCCTGGATCGGACTGGCCTTCACCAATAATCTCCGTAATGACTTTTCCCTCACGGCTGGTCAGAAACCGAGCCAAATTCGACGCGTGTAGCTGTATATCTTCAAATACAGAACCTGTATCAGGTACAGGTAGCCTCGCCGTCGCCTCATGCATGTACCCATCCATAATGACCGCACCTTTATTAGGCCACCACTTATATATCGTTGCTTTACTAACCTGTGCTCGCTCTGCAATTTTTTCAATCGTAACCGCTGCAAATCCGTGCTCCAAAAGCAGTTCATATGCCGCCGTCAAAATTGCATTTTGTGTTTCAACATTACGAGGCCGCCCTCTCTTGCCAGTCATATTAGTCTCCTCCTTGGTGCACTCTAGATATATCATACTAAAATCATAGTTCATTGAAAAACGCCTATTTACAATACTAAACGTTTAGTATATATTTATCAACAATAAGTGTACGAATCGTTCACTAATTAGTTATTGCACTATGCTGATACAAACTGATTCCAACATCTTAATACCGGAGGATGATAAACATGCCAACCAAACAAGCTTCAACAACCTCAGCTCAATCTCAGCTCTCGCCCTGGATTGTGCTGCTTCTTGCTTCCGCGTGTGGTTTAATCGTAGCCAATCTCTATTATGCTCAGACCGTAGTAGGTCCGATCAGCATGACAACCGGATTATCTTCTGCCGCTTCCGGGCTAATTGTCACCTTAACCCAGTTGGGATACGTAATTGGATTGTTATTTATCGTTCCGCTCAGCGACATTATTGAGAATCGACGTTTAACCACACTTTCCTTAATCGTATTGGTTCTAGCTCTGATCATTGCCGCATTCGCCCCTCAAGCTGGTCTATTCCTAATGGTATCGCTATTCATTGGCGTAGGATCTGTCGTAGCTCAAATTCTAGTCCCGTACGCCACTTATCTGACCTCCGAAGAGCAACGTGGACGCGTCGTGGGTAACGTCATGAGCGGTCTTCTGCTCGGCATCATGCTCGCTCGCCCTGTAGCAAGCTTTATTACGAGCATCTGGGGCTGGCAAGCCGTATTTATCTTCTCCGCCATCATGATTGCGCTATTGACCATCCTTCTGTCCCGCACTCTCCCTGTACGTCAGCCGAAGCCTAATTTAAGTTACGGACAACTCATCATTTCTCTAGGTACTTTGTTGAAAAAACTCCCTCCATTACGTCGCCGGGCACTGTACCAAGCTAGTCTGTTTGGTGCATTCAGCTTGTTTTGGACGACAGTCCCTATGCGGCTTGCCAATGACTTCAATATGTCACAGCAAGGTATCGCCTGGTTTGCATTAGCCGGTGTGGGCGGTGCGATTGCAGCACCAATTGCGGGGAGACTGGCCGATCGTGGGTTAACGCGGATCCTTACGGGTACTGCAATGGTGATTGCATTACTGTCATTTGCGGTAACTTATCTATTCCAAAGCAACTCCACAACAGCTCTGATTGTATTGCTCATTGCAGCTATCACCTTAGATATGGCCGTATCTGGCAACCTCGTGCTTGGGCAACGCGTCATTTATTCTTTAGGGAATGAAGCGAGAGGACGAATCAACGGGATCTTCATGTCGATCTTTTTTATCGGCGGGGCTGCTGGTTCATCCATCGGAAGTTGGTCTTATGCCTATGGGGGCTGGGCGCTAACATCCATCATTGGAATCGCTATGCCACTTCTCGCTTTCCTGTACTATTTTACGGAAAAGAACACACGCCACATTCAAGATTAATGACTCACTGCCTCTCTATGGGCACACGAAACGAGCCGTTCATCGCCATAATGATGAACGGCTCGTTTATTTAGACTCATTTTAGCAACATAAAAAGCATGATCGTAAATGATACACCTCAGCGAAAATTTGCTTATAGAAAAAATCCATTAGAAGAAAGACGGACAACATGGTACAGTTATATCAACTTACATATCATACTATTCAGATTGGATTAAGCAATAATACAATCGTTTCTTACTTCACTCAAGGAGAGGGTCAGATGAAATTTGCGTTATTTAGCCTCATGATGAATCTGCCCAATGCCATCACTGGAGAAGCGTTTACGGCACAGCAGAAATTCCAGAATATTCTGGAGCAAGCCAAGTTGGCAGAACGTCTGGGATTCGATGCATACGGAATTGGCGAGCGACATGGCGCACCTTTCCTCTCCTCATCTCCACCTGTCGTGTTGACGGCAGTTGCCGCGGCTACATCACGCATCCGTCTATTAACGACCGTTACGGTACTCAGTGTACTTGATCCTGTGCGTGTTGCGGAGGACTATGCCACACTGGATCAGTTATCCGGCGGCAGACTGGAGATGATTATCGGGAAAGGCAATGATCCACGGCATTACCCGCTGTTTGGCATCACAGAAGAAGAGCAGTGGGATTCATTGGGTGAACGCTATCGTCTGCTCAAGCGCCTATGGACAGAGGAGGATGTGACCTGGGAAGGCACATACCGCCCGCCACTAGACAGAGTAACCACTCAACCCCGACCACTACAGCAAGCCATTCCGATCTGGCATGGTAGCGCATCGAGCACGTTATCCACTGAGCTGGCAGCGCAGTACGGTGAGCCGCTATTCACCTCTAACTCGTTCCACCCTCAGGCGAAATACAAAGCGCTCATTGATCATTATCGAGAACGCCTCGATCATTATGGTCATGATGCCCAACGAGCCGTGATTGGATCTGGAGCTGGCAGCTTGTACCTCGCCGATTCGCGAGAAGAAGCCATTCGCAGATACAAACCCTATTACAATGCATTCCATGCTACTGCTTCTGCGCAGCATAACCAGTCTCCCTTCAAGGATCTGGAGGATAACATCGCGAATGGTCCTGTCTTGATTGGTAGTCCCGATCAGGTTATTGAGAAAATTGTGAATTATCACGCAGCCTACGGACATCAGGTGCTCAGTATTAGTGTCGATGGACTCAGCCATAGCGAGCAACTGGAGCAGTTAGAGCGATTCTCCCAAGAGGTTGCCCCCGTATTACGACGTGAATTGCCCAGCTCCGTTTGGGACAATGCCCCGATCTTAACTCAGCAACCCGCCACACCTACTCAATCGGCACCCCCTGCCATCTCCCCGATCTTTCAGGTCTAATCCTCCTCTACTTCGAAAGCCATTCTTGTTCAACGTAAATAAGGCGATTCATCCGAATCGCCCCCCGCCTTATCTTCTGAATCTCTTCTCATCAATTATTTACCATAATCATAGACCAATTCCTGAAGCTCCCTGATGTTGTAGGTATCGTCTACAATGAGCCACTGCTTGTTCTCAAACAGGAAAGTTAGCTCGCCTTCGAGCGGTATTTTGCGCACTTCTTTATCCTGTTCATCTATGAAAATAAGATCCAGCGTGTATGATACGAGAAGAGAATCGCCTCTATTTTCCTTCAACGTGAAATTCATATTTTCTCCACGCAGCTTCACCTGTTCTTTATAAGCCACCATAAGAGGCAAAACGATATTGCGATCAGCCATCTGTTTTTCGAAGTACTTTTCGGTCAGGAACGGCTTGATCAGTTCTCCCCTGGCTAGGGCAGATTCCATCGTCGTTGCGCTTTTCTCATCATTTTCATTGACTTCAAATTCAGTAGTCTTATAGTCTTTCGCTGTCTGTAGCGCAGCCTGCTCATCCTGATCCGTAGCCTTTGGAACCTCAATATCCACTTCGGTAGGTGTTGTTATCGTTTCTTTTGCTGATTCTGTACTCGGTTCAGTCGTTGCAGATGACGTACATCCCACCATTAACACACTCGTGATAAGAACTGTAAGCATCAGCCACATCCAATGTCGTCTCATCTCAGACCTCCTTCTGTATAGATAACCGTAATCACCCATATTTACAATTTTTATATATAAACATTATACTACTTTTTAGATTAATATTCCAATTATATACCATTTATTAATGTATTTATCCAAAAAAGCCCCTTGATCTGCCATCTTTGTTGGCACAAGGGACTTCTTGGAGTTCATTTGTGTATCATAATGCTCTTCTTTTAACGCTTTAGCTTTTACTTCCGTTACTTACTCAACCTTGAACTTACCAGCAGCATCAGCCAAATCACGTGTTAACTGATCAATGGTATCCACCATATTCGCCAACTGTTGCACGGTTGCCGCTTGCTCCATCATTGTTGCTGTGACTTCTTGAACCGAAGCAGATACCTGCTCCCCTGATGCCGACAGGCTATGCGCTGACTCCAGCACATCGTCTTTGTTCTGTATCATCTCCTGCATCTGTCCTGCCATCGAAGCGATCTGATGGTTAATCTCCGTCACCTTCTCCAGAATCACGTCAAATGCCTGACGAGTCTGAATAACCAGCTCATCCTGTCTGGACGAGATCGTATGGATCTCCGCAACACTTTGATTGTTCTCAGCTACATCAGCCAGATTCTGTGTAATAATGCTCGATATTTCTTTCGACTGTCTAGAACTCTGCTCTGCCAAATTACGGATTTCCTCTGCTACAACCGCAAATCCTCTACCATGCTCTCCAGCCCGAGAAGCTTCAATAGAGGCGTTCAATGCGAGCAGGTTGGTCTGTTTGGCGATCTGGCTAATCGCTTCTGTAATATGGCTGATACTGCCTGAGCTGTTCTGAAGCTTGACCGTAATCTCAGAGATTTTCTCTACTTCCCGTTCATTCATCTCATTGATCCGCATCAGTTCATTCACGACTTCGCTTCCATTATGGAATACACTTTCAATCTCATCCGCTCTCGACTTCACATCCTGTGCACTACCATTCATAGCAGTCACTTTATCGCCGAAGCTGTTGAATTTCCCTACGATCTGCTCGGTATCTTCCGACTGAGCCTCCATCGCTTGTGCTATTCCCATCAGTGTAGCGGATGTCTCATCAATGGATCGTGTAGTTTGCTTGGAGGTATCCTCTAGCTCCTCTGTACTCGTTTGTAGAACCGTAATAGATTTTCCCATATTCGTAATCAGGTTCTTGTTCTGTTCAGCCATGCTATTGAAACTATCTGCAAGATCTTTGAACTCGCTGTGGTACCTGCCCTCTGCCTTCACCGTCAGATTCCCCTGGGCAAGCTGTTTGAACAAACCTGTAAGTCTGATAATCGGCTTCGTAATATTGCGAGAGATTAACATGCCCACTCCGATGGCTATCACAATGGCAAGCAACGTAAGCCATAACATCTGCTGAAGCATATCTTGCACCGGGCGTTTAATATCGTCATAGCTATCAATAACAATAACGAGAAGATCCGCACCGGGGATCTGGTTGACACGATAATACGTATTATCGATTGTCGCTGTCGTAATCTTCACTTCGTCCGTCGCCTTTTCTTGAAGAAGTGCCTGCACATTCTGATCTTCTGCAAGCGATTCTCCTATCAAGGTCTGATCGAGTGAATCGTACATGATTGTGCCACTGCGGCTGAGCACTTCAATCTTGCCTTCGCCATTAATTTTGATATCACCCAGTTGTCCTAGGAAAAAGCTGGTGTCCATGGTCATAGCAAGCACACCAATGGTATTGCCTTCATCATCTTTGACCGGCTCTGAGAAGATGATCACCAATTGTTTGCTTTGCTTGGACACTATCGCATCACTGATGAACGATTCACCCGTAATGGATTTCTGAAAATATTCCCGATCATCTCGGGGCTGACCAATGACATCTGTCTGGGTTGCAGCCACCATGATCCCCTTCTGATCCAGCAAGTACAGATTAGGTCTTGCTTCTTCGGTATCCGATACACTGTTCGTTAGAATCGTATTAGCTTTGTTAAAATACGGATTAGCATCCGAGAAAAATTCTTCATCCGTCATACTGTTCGTGTTCCGCAGCTCCAGCAGCTCTTTGAACGTATTATGTACGGAAATTGCATGACTCATCTGCTGTTGAAGCTGTACGGCCGTCCACAACCCTTCCCCAAGGCGGTCGGCCATTCCGTTAATTTCTCCCTCACTCTTCATAACCAAAAGTTTGGATGAGACGAAATACGTTGCTGTGGTTGTTCCCAAAAGCACCAAGACCACTAAGAAACTTAACATGATCGGTAGCTTAACCTTCAGCGAGATATTTCTAATTCGATAAGACAAGCCTTGTTTCTTCTTCCCCATTTACGATTTCCCCCACTTTCATGAACCATCTGAACGATGTACATTCATTATCGGTATATTGGAGTGGGAATTTGATGTGCATGTCTACTATCTGTCGTAAAAGAAATCAAAAAACTGTCCATATGCACGAGCCACCCTCCTCCACATTGATTCATGTGAAGGAGGGTTTCCCGGTATCAGACAGTTTAATGAGTCCTTATCATGTTACTTACTGTGTATTATCCACGCAATCTGCGGGAACTTAACGCGTTGTGTCCATTTTGCAGAAACGTACTGCGTGTGTTCTTCATCATCTCAATTCGGCGTTCAGCAAGACGATCGGCTGCTACATATGTCGGGATACCTTCCGAACGGGACGAGGCAAAGATGCTCTCCAGCGTGTTGTAGATCTGGCTCACCTTACTGTATGCCCGTTCCGCATTGTATCCATTTAATTCATCGGCAATGTTGATCACACCACCCGCATTAATGACGTAGTCCGGTGCGTATACAATGCCCATCTGGTGTAACTGATCACCATGTCTCGGCTCAAGTAACTGATTGTTGGCACAGCCTGCCACCACTTTAGCCTTGAGCACTTTCAAGGTGTCATCATTAATTGTGCCACCTAATGCACATGGGGCATAGATATCACACTCTACTCCAGTGATGTCTGCTGGGTCGACAGCCTTAGCGTCGAAACGGTCCACGGCTTGTTTTACCGAATCCTTATGAATATCCGTCACAATCAGATGTGCGCCTTCCTCGTTCAAATATTGGCATAAGTGCATGGCTACATTCCCTACACCTTGGACAGCAATCGTTTTGCCTTCCAGAAGATCAGTGCCGAATGCTTCCTTTGCTGCTGCTTTAATCCCCCGATATACGCCCCACGCCGTTGCAGGAGATGGATTGCCTGACGAACCATAGCTTGGAGAAATGCCCGTAACATAATCTGTTTCTTGGTAGATAAGGTTCATATCTTCCTCGGTTGTCCCCACATCTTCTGCGGTAACGTAACGTCCATTCAACCCTTGAATATATCTTCCGAATGCTCGAAACATCGCTTCATTCTTATCACGCCGTGGATCGCCGATAATGACCGCTTTGCCACCACCCAGATTTAGACCTGATATTGCGTTCTTATATGTCATCCCTCTTGCGAGTCGCAGGGCATCTTCAATGGCTGCATCTTCTGATGCATATGTCCACATCCGTGTGCCGCCCAGTGCAGGTCCAAGTGTCGTATCGTGTATTGCAATAATGGCCTTTAGCCCGGAGGCTTTATCTTGGCACAGAACCAATTGCTCATAATCGTGATGCTCCATTGCTTCAAACCAATTCATATTTATAACGCTCCTCTAACCAATTTAGCGACCTGAATCGCTATAGATCTGTCTGTTGACCACTCTCTATTGTACATATGAATACGAAGTTTGTGCAAAATCACATCACGATGTAAGGCATTAGCCTCTCATTAAAAAACCTTTCTCTCCTGAACAGGGAAAAAGGTGTGCATGATTTTAGATTCTCGCTGTTCGTCGGGAAAGTCAGGAAAGGACTTCAATGACGTTAATCGGATGCAAATCCCCACCGATTGCAAAGGATGCTTGCCCTGTCTCCTCTGAGACAACAAGTACCACAGCGTCTGTGAGCTCACTAAGCCCTATAGCTGCCCGGTGGCGAGTTCCCATTTTACGCTCATGCACTTCAACCTGTGACAACGGTAATACATTTCCTGCGGATACAATCTGGTTGCCCCGAATCAGCACAGCCCCATCATGTAATGGTGCACCAGGTATAAAGATCGACTCCAATAAGGCATGCGTTATTCTCGCATCTACAGCGACTCCCGAATGAATGATGGAATCCAGTGAAGTTTCACGTTCAATTACAATGAGTGCTCCGTATCTTCGATCAGATAGATGCTGCACGCTGGCTGAGAGCTCGGCAAACTTTTCAGTGAACGGAGACAGGTAACAATCCAGGTAAAATGAAGAGGCTAACACCTCGATCTGTTTGATCTCGGCTCGAATCTCAGCGAATTGTCCCAGCAAGCAAGCATGATCATTGTCAAAACGGGATAATGTTACATTCATGCGTTCCGCCACACGATGAAGATCCGCCTTTAACATTTGTCTCATCGAAGAACTGTCACAGTCTGCTTGCCGCTGGTTCATAGATCGCTGCCTCCTCATCTGCATCTTCTACATAATTACCCTATACAGTTCCCGTAACATAGGTAATCTATTCACTTTATTCTATGTATAACAACATCTTTGCTTCCTCATGTAGATGAACGCATGTATAATATTTACATTAGATCATTATCTCGTGGAGGACGTAGAATGAGAATTATTGCAGCAACTGCATTGCACTATGAATATATTCGAGAACATGACCGTCATATCGTAGACAGCTTCATTTTGCCCAAGATCAGAAGCAATGAGATTTATATGCTGCAAAATGAAGAGGATCAGCTCATTGGCTGGATGAGACACAGCTATTTCTGGGACAATACCCCTTTTATGAACATGATCTGGATTGATGAACCCTATCGCAACAGAGGATTCGGGAAGCAAGCCATTCTTTTCTGGGAAAATGAGATGAAGAACCTCGGGTTTGAACTGGTCATGACCTCTACTCTAGCCAATGAAGGTGCTCAGCATCTGTATCGAAAGTTAGGGTATCGTGATGCGGGAGGTTTATTGCTTGAAGGCGAGCCTTTGGAAATTTTAATGACCAAAAATATATAGCTGTAAACTCTCTACGTTATGATAAGATGCAACTATTCAATCATGGTATAGAAGGAGCGTTCGGAGAGATGCAGCTAATAGACGTTTCAGAACAACACTTGGCACAACTACAAGCCATTTATAATTATTATGTAACCCATACGACCGTTTCCTTTCACACGGAAGAACTAACTTTGGATGAGATGCGCAGAAATGTAATGAATGGCCACCCTCGCTACCAAACCTATGTTATTGAAGAACAGGATGTGATCATAGGCTATGCGTTGCTTACTCAACACAAAAACAAACAGGCTTATGATAGTACTGCAGAAGTAACGATCTACATAGATCCTGACAATGTTGGAAGTGGGATTGGTACAAAAGCCTTATCGGCACTTGAATTACAAGCAAAAACATTAGGTTTCCATGTACTTGTAGCAACGATATGCACAGAGAATGAACGGAGTATCCGATTGTTCGAGCGTCTAGGGTATGAGAAATGTGCCCACTTCAAAGAAGTAGGTTATAAATTTGGCCGCAGACTGGATATCGCAAGTTATCAAAAAATCATTGGACAAGAATCAGCTCGATAAACAAAACAGGAAGTACACCGGTACCATGAAAAAATCGCAACAGCAGCCGTGAATCTCCGGTTGCTGTTTTTCGTTGATAGACGGATACGAAGGGCGTTGTAGCTCATATTTTTATCAAAAAAACTAAAAACCAAGGCACTTGCCATTGCATTTTACCTTCAACCCATGCATAATGATATTATACGTTTGATAATGATTATCATTCTTGAACTTGTCTCTCTTCTGTTTACTGTACATGAATTAACGATCATATAGATAAAGGGGAACGAACATCGAATGGATACGACTCAGCAAAAAACGACACTGCAGCTTGATGATTATCTGGATCTTCTAAACCTGGCAATGAACATTGGTGATGTGAAATGGCAAAAGGAAATCATCCGTAAGCTATCAGCAGCTTATCCAGCAGTGGAATGTAAACAGCCACAATAGATTAGAATGCAACAGTTATGCTCAATATAGCTCCTGACCGATTCGTATAGAATCAGTCAGGGGCTTTTTTTGTGTCTTATCGTATTGTGATATGCTTGGGTTGTAAACCATTCCCATCATAAACTGTATACGCAGAATGTATTCATACCAGTTAAGGAGGTTATACGATCATGACTTTTCCATTCGTGCTTCTAGATGATTCAACCGATCTGATCATAGGACATTGTACAGATATCGTCGGCCTAGATGGTACAGTGATCAACCTCGAAGAGGGTTACCACCAAATTATATTGAAGCATTTCGTATTTTCGTATGAGTTCCAACAGTACATTTTGCAAAAAAAAGAACCCCTATCAAGATATGCCTATGTCGGAATGTTGAATAAAGATGACCACACGATAGGCTACTATGGTTTCTTCATTCATGACACAATAAAGTATCATAAACTCGGTTTTCCTACCCTGGTTTCAGATCTCAAGTTGAACGTATCCATCCATCGTCTGATCTCAGCGCAAGAACTTCAGATCTGGGATCAATGGAGAACATCGCTCCCTTCAGCGCTTAACCAGTGGGCTACCTACGATGAGAATGGAAGAAGAGCATGGCTAAGTGTGGTGAAGAGCCATAACAATATGAATATAGCAACAGAAATCGTTGAGGAAACTAACGACATAAAAGAAGATCAGACAAAAACATTTCAGATGGACGGTACGTATGTTACTAGTTACGCTTCCTTTTTCTGTGCACTAGGTGAAGCCATGAATGGACCAGGTGGCTATTATGGATCGGATTTCAACTCGTTCATCGATTGTACTTATGGTGGATTCGGAGCAATCACCCCTTTTACCCTAAAGTGGGCTAATCATCGAGTCGCCAGATCATATCTGGATATTAACGCATGGCATCGGGAGATTGACTGGATGCGGGCAGAGAACGAACGTTTAGGAGAAGAGGATTTTGAGGTGGAAATAGGGAATAGACCATTATATGAGGCGATTATTGAAAATTTGGAGCACCAAGGAATCACGGTTATTTTACAATAGTTAAGGATGGTGACATGATGCAACTAGAAACAGAACGATTAATTATTCGTGAGATTGTAGATTCAGATTGGGAGCACATTCATACATATACTTCGCTACCCGAGGTTACCACACATACGGCATGGGGACCGAATACAGAAGAAGATACTCAAAGTTATGTGAAGTATGTGATTGAGCTACAACAAATAGAGCCACGAGAAGGCTATGAACTAGCCATATGTCTGAAACAAGAAGGTACACTAATTGGTGGTATTGGTATTCATGTCATGGACACCAACGCGGAACTAGGCTATGTGTTGAACCCGAGCTATCAAGGCCGAAGTTATGCAACGGAAGCCGCACGTGCGATATTGGAATTTGGTTTCAATACACTTGGCGTACATCGCATCTTCGCCAAATGTCGTCCAGAGAATAGCGCTTCAGAGAAGGTCATGCTGCACATCGGCATGGAACGCGAAGGTCTGATGCGAGAACACTGGTACTACAAAGGCAAATATCATGACTCCTTCCTATATTCCATTCTGGCGAAGTCATAGCAGAAAGGGTCAGCCCACAACAGGCTGACCCTCTTTCTACATACAACAACCGTTCTCCGTAACGACCCCAATCGCCAATGAAGATAAACAGTTATTCTTGTGTTACATTACATTCTGCACAACTCTGCTGGACAGCTCGGGACTGTAGGACACCCACACATACTGCGTAACGCAGCCAAATCTCGAATAATCAGTTTGCCTTCAAGTGTATCCAGCGTACCCTGCTCTTTCCAAGCACCCAGCATCCGCGTTACACTTTCGCGAGTCGCGCCAATCATTTCTGCAAGCTCTGTATGATTCAGCTTCATCTCCAGAACAATGCCATCTGGCGTCATCTTTCCGTACGAATTACTAGCTCGGATAAGGGTCGATGCCAGCGCACCTGCTTTACCATAGAGCAGCAGATCACGAAACCTCGACTGGGTAATACGCTGTGCGAGCGCCATCCATTGCAGGAATTTCAGCGCAAGATCGCCATCTTTACTAAGCACACTCTCCAGCTCGCTCAGCGAGATAATCGCGAGTTCTCCTTTATCTGTCATCTCAGCACTGTAGCTGTGCATCTGACCACCAATGCCACCGAATTCTCCGATCAGATCGCCTTTTTGTTGAATAGACAAAATAATCTCTTTGCCATCCTCCGTGGATTTTGTCAGCTTCACACGTCCCGAACGAATGTAGTACAGGTATCCGGCTTCATCGCCTTCCAGAAAGAGACTATACCCCGACTTCACCCGCTTGGATTGCATCATAGCTTCAATCGATGCCCATTGTTCGGCTGTTACGAACGAAAGAATTCCGCCAGTTTCCCTCTGTGTCATTTTGCTTCCCTCCGTCTGTTCTCGTTCCGTCGCTTGGGTTGTTCTTTCTACGAATACCGTACCCATACCAATCGTCCCCCTCGTGTTTCCTTATGCATCTATCTTACCGCGAAAAGAGCATAAAGGTTATCGGGGATTACCTGAACCTTACGGATAAATTCCCTGAATTTGCTGTGAGAAAAGTCACACTAGGCACTAAACCCACAGTCTGAGTTGCATTGTATGTCGCAGTAGGTCTGGCCTGAGGGCACTTGGGCAAGGATGATCAGTAAAATCCAGAAAACAAATAGGGGTTTTCCCTGAATTACACGGAGAAGGAAAAGGTCTACAATAGAAATGAACGTAGGAACGCATATACATCTACTTATCATTAATGACTCAGTCTATTTGATTAACGTTAATTCATTCGACCGGAATCTACGGTATGACCCTAAAAGGAAGTGTCTCTCATGCATGATGAACATCCATCTGGCATTCAGGAGATGATCGACCGCTTGCGCCTCAACACATCCAGCGATTTTTGCGGTCTCGCCTGTTTGTCTGGAACGCTGCTTCGCTGGAAATATACGTCCGGTGCCAGCAACGAACGTGTACAGCGCATGGAAATGCGTCCCGGACAAGACCTTGTCGGTACAGCACTGCGAACTGGGCGAACCACGCTGTCAGATGCACAATCGAATACAGACCATACACCCGGGCGGTGTCCGCTTATGCTTGCTGAACGGCTCGTATGTGCTATTGCGGTACCTGTCTTCCAGTCAGGCAAGTTGCCTGAAGCCGTATTGCTCGTAGGTAACCGAATGTCTTGCACATTTACAGCAGATATGATCCATGAAGTGGAGCAACTGGCACGTGAGCTAGAATCGCTCATTCACGGATAACTTGCGACATCGAATCTATGCACAAAGGCTTGTTTCACCTGTTAAGGTCGAGCACAGCCTTTATTTATTCATTTTATAGATAAGCCATTCTGAGATTCCTTCTCTGAGTGGCTTTCTTTTTTGGTATGATAGAGGCAGACATATGCATGCGGACAGGGGGAAAATGATGTGATTCAACTATTGGTCGTTGATGACCATGTGGTCGTACGTTCCGGGCTCATCGCCTTGTTGGACGGTAAAAATGATATTCAGATCGTTGGAGATGCAGCCGACGGGGATGAAGCCATTGCCAAAGCCCAGCAACTGAAGCCCAATGTGGTCTTAATGGATTTCAGCATGCCACCAGGCAAGGATGGATTAACAGCCACGGCTGAATTAAAAAAGTTAATGCCAGACGTCGCCATTCTTATACTGACGATGCATGATGATGAAGAATATTTGTTCCGTGCTATTCATGCTGGAGCCTCTGGATATATCCTCAAGAGCGCCCCACATGAAGAGTTGCTCGCCGCCATTCGCTCGGTTGCAGACGGTAGTGCATACCTGTATCCAAGTGCAACGAAACGACTCATGAGTGAATACCTCGATAAAGCAAAACAAGAAAATGCCGGCCCGTATGACACGCTCTCCGAGCGAGAGAAAGAGATTTTGTCATGGATTGCCAAAGGGTATGCCAACAAGGAAATTGCTGAGCATCTCGTGATTAGTGTCAAAACCGTGGAATCCCACAAAAGCAATCTCATGGAGAAACTCGGTCTCCGTACCCGGCCTGAACTCGTGAAGTTTGCAATGAAAAAGGGGTTGCTGAACTTTGAATAGCGAACATGAAAATAGACTCAGTGGACTTGCCGACCAGCCTGTTCTGCAATTACTGCGTGAATTGGATAACCATATCACTGATGACCAGTTTCGCAGCAGGCTGAAAGGTTCATTGCATCAACTCAGTGATCTGAAGTTTGCTCTTGATGAATCCTCCATCGTCGCGCTCACTGACCGTAAAGGGAAAATTCAATATGTAAACGATAAATTCTGCGAGATTTCGAAGTATGATCGGAGTGAGCTGATAGGTCAGGATCATCGTGTTATTAATTCGGGTTATCATGGCAAAACATTTATGAAGAACCTGTGGGATACGATATCCTCCGGCAGGGTATGGCATGGCGAGATACGTAACCGTGCCAAAGACGGGAACTATTATTGGGTAAACACCACCATCGTGCCTTTTCTCGATAATGAAGGACAGCCTTATCAATATTTAGCGGTACGAAGTGAAGTCACTAAGCTTAAACGTGTGGAGGGTGAGCTGCAGACGATGATGTCTCAGGTCATGAACATTCAGGAAGAGGAACGGCGACGGATCTCACGCGAGCTCCATGATGGGATCGGTCAAAGTCTATTCTCTCTTGTCATTCAGATGGATCGCCTGCTCGCAGATCAGCCACATCCCGGCGTCGAATCCCTGCGAAAACAAGTGACCGGGATTATGGAGGATGTTCGTGGTATGGCTTGGGAGCTCAGACCTTCTGTATTGGATGATCTGGGGGTTGTACCCGCGATTCGCACCTACATAGAGAATTACAATCGCCACTACGGAATTGAAGTCAAGCTGGAGTGCAATCTACGTAGACGACTGGATATGAACCGTGAGATCGCGATGTACCGAATCATTCAAGAAGCGTTAACCAACATTGCGAAGTACGCGGATGTATCCGAAGCACAAGTAACCGTTGAAGATGCTGAGGATGCAACTGTGGTCATCATTGAGGATCAAGGTATTGGCTTCAACGGAACGAAGTTGGGGAACGGCGTTGGCATGTTCAGCATGGAAGAACGTGCGCGCGGAGCTGGCGGAACACTGAGGGTATCCTCCGAGCCAGGTGAAGGGACAACCGTCACCCTTGTTCTGCCAAGGGCAACAACGAAGTAGCGCGAGGATGAACGACTGATTTGGATTGAATAGTGCATTTGAAGTAGATGCTGCGCTGAGGTAAATACAACGTTAACATTCGAGCACGACTGGCGAATCACAATCATGCGTGACCAGCATAACTAGCGAATACTATGCTTGCAGAGCGCACGTCGATCGTATAGAGCTATTATGTAGCTACGAATATACTAAAGTACACATTGTAGACTGTTAAGGTTCGTTCCTTAGGCAGTCTTTTTTCTATTTTTGAGGTAGCTTTCACTCTATCTAGAAGGTAAACTTGGTCAATTTTACAAAGTGAAAGTGAATTATCAGGTATAATCCTTATTTATTATAAATATATTGACTCAAATTACGTTTCGTCATTAAAATTAAGAGTGCTACGTACAAAATGTATAAATGCTCATTTCATGTTCTAACTGTAATTAGCGATAGAAAAGGATGGTCAATCATGGCAGAGAAACGCTCTTCTAAGGGTGGAGAAATCCCCCAAATGCACAATCTGGATGAAATAGATCGTAAAATATTGGCTGCTCTGCATCACAACAGTCGGATGTCTTATACCGATCTGGGACAACAGATTGGTTTATCTCGCGTAGCCGTACAGGCACGAATTAATGCGCTATCCGAAAAAGGCGTTATTGAACGGTTCACGGTTGTCATCAACCCCGGCAAGGTTGGACTACAGGTCTCAGCCTTTTTCAATGTGGACGTAGAACCTCCTTTTCTGGACGAGGTAGCGGAGAAGCTGGATGAAGAACCAGCGGTGACCAGCCTATACCATATGACAGGCCCAAGTACTCTGCATATGCATGGTATTTTTGCTGATATGGAAGAGATGGAGCAGTTTCTACTAGAGAAACTCTATAAAATGCCGGGAATTGTCAAAGTAGAGTCACAACTATTGTTAAAACGTTATAAAAGCCGGATGGGCATGAGACTGTAGGAGGATAACAGCATGAGTTGGAAAGTTTATAGCGGTCTCATCACAGGGATGATGCGAACCGGAATTTTGGGATATGGCGGTGGCCCTTCGGTAATTCCCTTGATTCGTTATGAAGCCGTTACACGTTATAAATGGGTTAGTGATGAGGAGTTCGGGGAAATCTTAGCTATCGCTAATGCTCTCCCAGGTCCCATTGCGACCAAAATGATTGCATATTTAGGCTATAAAACCAAAGGTCTCTTGGGCGCGATTATAGCTGTGTTAGCCCATATACTGCCGACAAGTATTGCCATTATTGCACTGCTTGGCTCGATGTATGCCTTGCGAGAATCCAAAGTCGTCGCAGGCATGGTGGCGGCTGTGCGTCCGGTCATTTTTGTCATGCTCGGCATGATGGCTTATGAGTTCGCCATGAAAGCGTGGAAAGGACTCGGCAAAACCTTTGCCCTCCTATTTGGGGTCATTGCGTTTGTACTCTTGTTGTTACTAGACATTCACCCGGTATCGTTATCGCTGTCTTTCTAGTCTATGGGTTCTTCCATTTCGATGTGGTTCAGCGCTTCAAGTCGAAGGACAACGCCGATAAGGGGTGTCCTAGACGATGCTACAGACATGGTGGGAGTTATTTTGGGGATTTTTTGTAGCTAATATATTAGGATACGGGGGCGGTCCAGCCTCCATTCCGCTTATGCAAGAAGAGATCGTGAATCACTACAAGTGGCTGACGACAGAGCAATTTGGTGATGTGCTTGCCATTAGTAATGCACTCCCAGGGCCCATCGCTACCAAGATTGCCGCCTTTGTTGGTTATCAGGTTGCTGGCTGGTTTGGTGCATTCATTGCCAGCTTCGCTACGATTGTGCCTTCGGCCGTCGCATTAATTCTATTGCTACGCTTGCTTAACAAATACCGTACCTCTTCAAAGGTCAAAGGCATGACGCTGTTAGTACAGCCCGTCATTGCCGTGCTCATGATTCTGCTCACATGGGAGTTCGGCCAAGTCTCCACCGAGTCGATCGGCATCTGGCAAACCTTAATTATTGCTGGAATCTCGCTATGGGTCATGACCAAAACCAAGCTTCACCCTGCTATTCTGATTGTCATTGCTTTTGCATACGGCGCATTCGTTCTGCCTCATTTCATGTAATTCAACTGCTCACTTGTGATGACGAATAGCTCGCTCGTTATAATATTTTTATAAACATTAGCACAATAAAAAACGGTGATACCCGCTCACAAGAACAGGTATCACCGTTTTTCTTTTGTTATCTTAGTATGTTGTAGCTAGTACTTCATACAACATGCCCTACTGTTATTTACCTCGGTTTTAAGAAGAGATTACTTCGCTTCAACAACGATCGTCACTTTCGTTTTCACGCCAGCATAGGTAACCGTAATTGTTGCTTTCCCCTTACCATTCGCTTGAATAACGCCGTCCTTCACCGATGCTGTCGCAATACGAGAAGACTTCCACAACGCTGGTTTGGATACGTCCGCTTCACTACCATCTGCAAATGTTGCTGTTGCGATTACGGTCGCTTTGTCACCTGGCTTCATCGTCAGCGTAACTTTATCAGTTTGCAGATATTTCAAGGTATCCACATCCACCGCAATCGTAACCGATTTGCTGCCATACTTCGCTGTAATTTTAGCTTTACCTGAACCGATCGCTTTTACAGCGCCTTTGCTCACCTGTGCAACCTTGTAGTTATTTGTTTTCCATTCTGCTTTATCCGTTACATCACGTTCGCTACCATCACTCAATAGGACGGTAACCGTCAGGTTTTCAGTGTCTCCTGATTTCAGAGAAAGTGCTGGCACGGATGCTTCAATACGTGAGATTACGTCAACCTCAACCTGAATGGTGATTTTCTTGGAACCGTACTCTGCTGTGATGTTTGCTTTACCACTGCTGTTCGCTGTGATAACGCCTTTTTTCACATCAGCCACACGTGCATTGCTTGATTTCCAAGTGGCTTCAGAGGATACGTCTTTCGTCAATCCATCCTCATCCGTAGCAGTCAGCTCGATTTGTTTTGTTTCTTTCGCAGACAATACTACGAAGTTCTCATCCGCTTCCAGATCACTAGCCATGCCAACTTCCACTGGCAACGTCAACGTTTTTCCTTCGATTTTGGCTGTAATCGTCGCTTTACCCGTTGCTACACCCGTTACATTACCTTTGCTGTCAACTTCAGCAATTTTGTCGCTGCTGCTGCTCCATGTTGCATCCTCAGATACATCCTTGGAGACTTCACCGAACACGGCGAAAACTTTAGCAGCGAACGTGCCACCCACTGCGACGGAGGCTTTTTTCTTCTCCATCTCATACTTGTCCGCTACATCAACATTGACCGTGAATTTAACGGTTTTGCCTCCATAAGCAACGGTAATGGTCGCTGTACCGGATTTGTATGCGATCAGTTCGCCGTTAGATACATAAACGACATCTGCATTATTGGAAGTCCACGTTGCTTTTTTCGTTACTTCTTCCTTGCTTCCGTCGATATATTCTGCTTTTACGACAAGATTCTTGGTTTTGGTATTATCCGCAAGGCTCATAGCAACCTTGTCCTCAACACCATCGATATCGAGGTATCTCGCTGTATCTACATCCACTGCAATCTCTACCGTTTTACCGCTGTGTGTCGCTTTGATCGTAGTTGAACCACTGCCCACAGCCGTAATTTTGCCTTTGAATACGGTAGCTACCTTCTCATTGCTGGATGTCCATGTAGCAAGATCTGTGACCGGCTTATCCGCACTATCCGGATAAGAAGCCGTTAGTACAATGTCTGCTGTACTATTGCTCTCTGGGTTTGTGCTATCGACACGCAAGAACACACTTTGTTTACTTGCGCTCAGTTTGCTCGTCAGATCAACATCAACATCAATTGTTACGGACTTCGTACCGTAAGTTGCTGTGATTTTAGCTGAACCAGCAGCGTAACCTTTAATTTTACCTTTAATTGCATCTGCTACCTTCTCGTTGCTCGTAGTCCACTCTGCAAGCTCAGTCACGACTTTTGTTGAACCGTCTGGATATGTTGCTGTTAGCTCTACATCATCTTGACCATTCAATAACAGATTGATCTGTTTCTTATTCGCATCTACACGTTTAACCACTTCAACGTTAACATCTACCGTTACGCTTTGTTTACCAACCTTACCTGTGATCACGGCTGTACCTGCACTTTGGCCGGTAACCTCTCCATTTACTACAGTCGCTACTTTGTCATCACTAGAGGACCATTCCGCAATTTTCGCTGCTGCTTCCTCTACAGTGTTGTCACTGTATGTTGCTGTTAGATTGATCTTCTTCGAAGCTCCAATTCGCAGATCCAGCGTCTGCACATCCTTGGATAACGCTTTGACCTTTTTCGTCACGTTGACATGAATCGTTTGTTGTTTGCCCTGATAGGACACGGTTATTGTTGCATCACCCTCAGCTTTGGCGCTAATTGTACCGTTATTCGCCGTTGCGATCGCACCATCACTACTGCTCCAATCCGAACTGATTGTCACACTTTGCGATGTATTATCGCTATATACCCCTGTAGCCGTCACTGAAGTCGAATCACCCACTTCGAGCGACAACTCATTTTTAGACAATACAATTTTGGATAGCTCTTTATCTGCCGCAGCGGCCAGGCCTACGTTGGAAATACTCAGTACCAGTACCAGCATCATCACCATATACTTGGTCAATCTTGGCTTTAACATCATTTCCCCCGATTGTAATCATTTTTTTCCTTACGTTTAATGTCGGCAGGTTCTTTCCAGATGTTTAGACTTTCAGGAAAATTAGTGGAAATTAATTCTTATTCCGACGCAAAAAGCACTCAAGATCATATAGGATAAGTTCCCGCATACGCTATTATAGCGGCAATTGAAATTGATGGATGATTGGGGGACAACGATGACGAAGTCTTTCGACTATATTGAATATTGGGAGCAAACGTATCGCTCAGGGGAAACATCAGGGAGAGGGTCTTACGGCGTGCTGGCTGAATTTAAGGCTGAGGTTGTGAATGAGCTTATCCAGCGAGAAGGCATCACCAGCGTAATTGAGTTTGGATGTGGAGATGGTAATCAGCTGCAATACATGAACTATGGAACGTATCTCGGTATGGACGTAGCAGCATCGTCCGTTCGTTTATGTGCTGCCAAGTTTGCAAGTGATACCTCCAAGAGCTTCATGTTATATACACCTGGTCTATGGATTAACCGTGGTTTTCTTCAGGCGGATCTGACCATCTGTCTCGATGTGCTCTACCACATTACAGATGAACAGGATTTTCGTAATACTTTGTATGATATCCTGCATGCATCTGGAGAGTGGGTTGTCCTCTATACCCGGCTGAAAGATACAGGCAACACTGGCGTGGATACGATCCAAGATCGCAATCTGTTCCATTATCTGTACGATTATCCGGAATTCAAAGTGCAGGAGATCATCCCGCAGCGTTACCCGGATCAATCATCAGCTGATTTTGTGATTTTGAGACGTAGCCTTTAAACGTAGAGAGGTACCTGAGCGGAGACTGTAACGACTCCAACGGTTAATCTAGTAGCTAGATAATTTACAGACTGAATTTGAACCAATATGAAATGAACGGAAGGATATTACTATGCATGCTACTCCGTTGAAAGCTAAGCGATCTACTATGCTCTCTATATTTGCGGCATAAACAAACAACACAGTGATGAGATGTGCTCATGTAAGAATTTTTGTAGATTCTACAGAAAACTCTACTTTGCACACTCAACCACTGTGTTTTTCTATTATAAATTAGGTCGTTATGATCAATCATGGCTGATGAATAATTGCAAAAGGCTGTTGGGAGGAATTAAACGAATTTAAAAAAATCCGGGACGTCCTTGCAGCTTCGCCAGTGCTTCCATATAGAAATAATCACCATAGATAATTGGGACATTAATGCCCCGTCCCTCTGGATAATGCACGGTTCCCTGCATAATTAAGCCTTCTTCTGCTGCAGACTCACCTGAGCTATAGCGCTCGTACAAGCCCCGAGCGATGCGCTCCCCTGCCGCAGCGTATTCCGCTCCGCGTGGCGACAGCTTCGCGAGCTCGAGCAGTCCACTCGCGGCAATGGCCGCAGCGGACGAGTCCCACGCCACCTGATGCTCCGCAGGTGCGCGGAAATCCCACATCGGCACGATCTCTTCGCCAAGCATGGCGAGGTAGAAATCGGCCGCGCCTTCCGCTGTCTCCAGATAGCGGGCTTCGCCCGTATGCCGGAAAGACAGCGCAAACCCGTGCAACGCCCAGGCCGTGCCCCGCGCCCAGGCGGAACCCGGAGCATGGCCTTGGCCGCCATGCTCCCGAAGCTTCTGCCCCGTGTGTGGATCGAACTCCACCACGTGGCAGATGGACCCGTCCGCGCGCACGAATTCACGCGCTACGGTGTCCGCATGTGCTTCCGCCAGCCAGCGGAAGCGCGGATCGCCGCTCTGCTCTGACGCCCAGTAGAGCAGCGGCAGGTTCATCATGCTGTCAATGATGGCTACGCCGCGCGTGTCCATCGTTGACGAGCTGAAATTCCATGCGCGGATGAACTCACCGCGCACATGGAAGCGGGCAGCAAGTAGATTGGCGGCGAGTAAGCCCCGCCGCTTGCCATCTGCGCTGCCTGTCTGGCTGTAGTTGGCTACGCCACTAAGCAGCCAGATGAACCCTAGATCGTGATCGACAGAGTCCGGATCACGAAGACAACCCTCCAATTGGCGCTCACAGCTTTCAGCAATACGCGCCAAGGAGGCAGCCGCCTCAGCATTCGGCGCTGCTTCATGGACCAGCCAGAGTAGTCCCGGCCAGAAGCCAGCCGTCCACCACTCCGGGTCATTCTGATCATATCTGCCTTGCGGAGCGATATGCGGAAAGGTATCTTTAATCCGCTCTGCATTGCGAAGTACTTTTGCTGCCCCTTGCCGCCATGCTTCTTCTACCCAATTAGCCGTTTCTGTCATACGTTGTATCCTCCTCTAATCAATCTTTTTCGTCTATAAATAGGGCTACTTCAACAGGTGCATGCCCTACCCTTCCATGTTCAAATGCACTCCATAGCGATCAGCGCCAACAACGCCCAACCCATTCCCTCTACACGCTAGGCCGAGTGATGAACTTCATTCTGCACCAGGTCTCCTGCACAGAGGGAGCTGTCGTTTCCATACCCTGATTCGGTGTACGTTCCAATACAAGCTCGGTAACATATAGCCTCAGGGGAAGATGATCATGGTCAACGGTATCCACCACTTCAAGTCGAGCAACCCAACGGTCTGAGCTGTGTTCGGATTCATAGGTCATGCTCACCACGACTTTATCGGTCTTCCATTGAACCACACCAGCATGGATCACAGGTTCAACGTGGCTGACTAAGCGCTGAATCACATTTTTGTATACACAAGCATAAGCGCTATTACTAGCATTTGAAGTTACATCTTCATTGGCGCCCTCATCTCCACTTGCACTCACACTTGCCTTTCCAGTCACATTTGTATTTACATTTGGATTTCCATTTATTCTTGCTTCAGCATACAGATTCAGCTCACTTGCTCGTGCCACATCATCTATATCCATATTTATATAATCGGGATCTTGGACGGACTTCCATGTAAAATGATCCTCTACCCACAGCTCAGCCTCCTGAGCCGCCGGAGGACAACTCCAATTAAAATGTCTCGTATACCGATCCAACGTAGGTGCTTTCCTATAGGCTGACGTGAGGTCGAACATGATGGCTGCGCTATGCGGTGATGTATGCTTCATCTCAAGCATCTTTGCCTCAGCTTCTCTTCCCGATTGTTGCACCATTCCTTCAATGATCGGTACGTTATGTCCCTGAGAACCGATCTGGAGAATACTCTCCCGTCCAGGACTGAAATAAGCCTGGGTATACGCACCTGCACCTGGATCACAGAGAATATTGTCACCCGCTGCATGAAGAATGAAATGTCCCAGATCATTGTGGTTATGGGGTTCGTCGTTATGCCCACCTTTCACCGAAAAAGCAACCTCGATGCCTGCCATCTCTTCGTCATGCATCAGTTGAGCTTTACCCATGATCCACGATAGATCCTCCAGTACGATAAATGTCTGAGACGGGGGCTGCCCAGCCTGCTCACGATGATTATCAAGTACAGCCCTGTCCGTCCATAACAGATTACGTGCGACATGAGCCCAGCGCCTACATGGATCATCTGTCAAATGAGGAATGGACAACCGCCAGTTGACTTCCCCTTGCGCTCGCTTAGCTAACCTCGATAACAAGCCTGACGGAATAACCTCCCGTTCATTACTGTCTGAATAATTAACAAATGTACCTGCAGACAGATGGATATGCTGCGGAAATAACGCAATGGCTCTCGTCTTGGATTCAGATAACATATCGAGTGTACCTGCACTGAAGGTTCTCAACATCTCTGCATAATACGTATAGAAGCCAAACCCATATACCCAGTAACCAATCCCCTCCGCACACCCGCCATCCTCGCCATATCCATGCAGAAAGGCATCCATTGCTTGCAGAGTATGCTCTACTGCCTTGACCCGAAGCGACTGATCCTCCAGCAGAAGGAGTGCAGCCACCCCACAGCCACCGCTACATACCGCCGACCAATTATGTTCTGCACGTTCCCATCCGTACGTTCGATCCTCGCGATATAGCGGCGCGAAAATACGGCGCTCCATCTCGGAGCGAACCCGTCGCTCTACTCGCTCATCGATAATGCCACCCAGCATGACAATAATTTCTGCGAGCATTTGAGCAGTCTCCGCTGCAAACAGATCAATCCATGTGTAAGCATTCGCTTCTTCTCCAGGGGGTATGTGGGCAGACAGGCACCAGGTATGTTCATTACACACACTCCAGATCAGATCCTCCAGCAGAGATACGTATGTAGAATTTTTCGACGTAGCCGAAGCCGTTAATACACCAAGAGCCACGATTCGCCCACGACGTTCAAAATAAGCTGCTTCATACGCCTTTCGTTCCCCAGCATCCCTGAATTGGCGCAAAAGGGTAAACGATAATTCAGGCATAGGCTCACAACTTGCCCTTAACGCATACGTCTCAATGTCCTTCCAGAAATCATTGTATTCCTGATCATTACGTGTATTCGCAATCCTGCCTTTCCATTCGGAAACGCTTTCCAAAGCTTTCGAAGTTCCCTGTTCCAATGCCTCCGCAATCTGCTTCGTCGTCCAGTTCAGTCCAGGATGGACGGTCATGAGAAAAGCCTCCTTACCACTGTAACCGATTTCAATTTGAGCTATTGCTTGATATGCTTATGATCATTTTAACACTCTTTAGGGAGTACCTTCCAATTTTTAAATAGAACTACTCATTTCCGCCTCCCCATACCGAATCGCAAATAAGCGAAGAAAGTGCGCACAGCCTTCCTCCGCTCACGATATTATTGCGTGTTCAAAAAGGGCGGTTTTTAGTACCAAGAAGATGGGATGAAGATAACTACCTCTATTATTGTATTTTCAACGGGCTGTTCTGTACTACATCCAACCACTGGCGAGCGATCAGTTCATGTCCTGCTGCTGTTGGATGAACGCCGTCCCATAACCAATAAGCAGCTTCTGCCTGCTGAAGTGCATCGTTGAACTGCTGTTGAAGCGGTACAAATATAGCATTAAACTCATGGGCAAGCTCACGAACCAAGTGCTGATATTCACCAATTCGCTCCTGCCAACGATCCCAATTTTCTATGGTTGCTCCTGTTTGTAAAATAAAAGGCTCCAAAAGCACCAGCCCCGTATCCGGCATCACTTCACGTGTCTCTTCCAAAAGGTGCCGATACGCTCGTCCCAGACGATCGGTGAACCCGCTTGCTTCACCATTCATGCTACGCCAAGCATCGTTAACACCAATCAGAATGCTAATTAGATTCGGCTTCAAGCTGAACGTATCCTCATTCCAGCGTGCATACAAGTCGGATGCGCGGTCACCACTAATACCTCTATTGTAGAAAAGCGGCTGTCTAGCCGCCAGATCTACACTCAATCTGCTTGCAATTAGATAGGCGTACCCGTGACCGAGAAAATGATTGGGGTCATCATTACGGGATCTTCCTCCATCTGTGATCGAATCTCCCTGAAACAATATAACGGATGAATGTGTACTCGTCATTGATACCGTTCCTTCCTTCGAATAATAATAGAAATGAACATCGGACTATCTCATTCCCCATTTTATCCCTTTCCCGTTCAATAGAAAATAGCGTTTTCATATTTAAAATAAGAAAGAACCTAGACATATGTCTAGGTTCCCTTTTGCTCCTTCGCTGTATAACCGCCGCCTTGATATGCTGTTTCATCCTGCTTATCAGGTGCACCATGACGTTTAGCTTCCTCCCATAGATCTGCCGCATCATCCAAGGGAATATATCCTATTTTCTCTTTAAGGTATCCGATATCGTAATAATTATCTGTATTCGCTGAAGTTCCGTATAGGTTAAGGTACGTAAGATTTGTATCTGCCTCAACACAACAATGGGCTAACTGCACCATATCCCGTGGCGAAATCCAGATATGTGCGGAACGTTCGGAATGTGGATGAGTGTCCCAGAGAAGTTGCCAATTCGGATATTAAATGAAGACAAGCCATGCTTATCCACGTAATACCGTCCCAACAACTCTATGTAACACTTGCTGAGCCCATAGAAGCTATCTGGCCGATACGGATCATCAACCTCAATATCCTCGCCTGTTTTATAGAACCCTGTTGCATGGTTTGAACTTGCAAATATGACACGTTTCACACCATTCAACCGAGCAGCTTCATACAGATGATATGCCCCAGTCACATTAATCGGCAGTACTTTACCCAGAAAATCCTCTTCATCCTTTGCCCACGCGATATGCAGGATTGTATCCACACCTTGGGTGAGTTCCTTGATTCTCTCCGCATCCGTAACATCTAGTTTCACAATGCCTGCCTCATCGTCCTGCTGCAGATCAGCAGCGACGATATCATACTTTTCCAGTGCTCTTAGTCCCGTAAGTAGGCTTCTACCTATCACACCAGCCGCTCCTGTGATTAACACTTTGCGCCTTATCGTTCCCATCGAGTTCGCTCCCTTCGCTCCTCAGCATAATGTTCTCTCATGTGAAACACTTCTATATGAGCATTATTAACCGATTAAGCCGAAGGTTTACTCCTAATCACTGGAAATTTTATAGCAGCATTACCCCATCCAATACCTCAAAATCATCATCGCAACAATACCAACAAGGACGGTTCCAAGCAGACTTCGCGTCCAGATCGCAACAATAAGCGTGGGCAAGGCTGCCCATAACGCTGGATTGTGTGTAATCGGTACGAGTTTGTTGCCAGACATGAAGAGTTCCTGTCCAATTAGAGCAGCCATAACAGCCACTGGTACGTATTCAAGCCAGCGTAGCAGCCACATTGGAATCTGTATTTTACTGAACAACATCAAGGGCAGCACACGGGGGATAAACGTTAACAATGCCGAGCCCATAATGATCCAGAATACATCCCATCTTACTTCCATCTTTCCATCACCACTCCTATGGTTGCCGCAATGACTGCGGCTACAATAATACTCATGCTGCCTAGTGACGCCATGCTCGCGATAATAACACATACCACTGCGATGATAGCGACATTAATATGTAGCTTTTTATTTTTCCGTTGTACAAGTTGAAGCACGATCAGACCGATGAACATAGCAGGTAATGCAAAATCAAGCCCTAACCGCTCTGGATTCGTAATCCAGCGCCCAAAGTACGCTCCCGCCATATTCGCTGCGAACCAGTTCAGGTACGCGGTAATATTCAGTCCATGCATCCAGCGCTCACTTAATCTCTCGCGCCCAATCGCACGAGTCATGGCTACACCGAACGACTCATCGGTGAGCAGAGAGCCAATCCACATATTTTTGAGTGGAGTCAGATGGCGAAAATACGGGGACACTGCTGCACTGAGCAACAAGTGACGAAGGTTAACAAAAAATATCGTAAATATAATTGCAGCTGCCGACCCATTCGATGCTAGCATACCAGCAGCAATAAATTGGGCAGATCCTGCGTATAAGATCAGACTGAGCAGGGCCGTTTCCGCTAAACTTAGACCCGCTGTCATTTCAATAACACCTGCGGCAAATCCAATACTTAAATAGCCTAACAATGTTGGGATACAGTCTTTAACTCCTTGCATAAAAGAAGCTGTATCCTGCACATCTGCTGCAGGTGATGACTCAGCCTCGACCATGACTGCTTTACTCAATTCGGGTACAACCCCTTCCTATTCCTGTTGGTGTATAGGTGTTTTTCACACATTAACCTAGAAATATACCACAAGATGAAAGATTCGGGAGAGGTAAAATTTTTTATGCAAAAGTACTCAAAAAGACCTAATCCAAACGACCTATGCAGCCGAATATATATTACATGATCACCTAAGTTATGATGGGACAAGCTTAAGCTTGATTATGTCGTGATCCAAAACAATAACAACGTAGGTTGTCGCTGTTTTTGCTCAAACAGGTTGATCCATATTATTGCGGGTGTTGCTTAGAGGGGAATATGTATGAAGAAGAAACGTGAGGTTGTTGTCAAAAGGGCTATACAAATGAGAGAGAAACTGATTCTGTCATTTGCGATTGTCCTACTCATTCCAACGATCAGCCTAGGCATCATCTCGTTCCAGACTGCTGAAGGTAAAGTGGAAGAAAAGATGTACGAAAGTGCCATGAGCAGTGTGAATGTGCTTAACCAGACCATTGATGAGATCATTGGTGCTACACGAAAAAATGTCGATTTCCTGGCTTCCCAGATGGATGCAGGCAATGTAGGCCCCACCCAAGGGGACGAAACAGAAACCATTCGTACCCTACTTGATGCATATAAAGAAACTCACGATGACGTAGAGCTTGCCTCGATCGGTACAGATCAAGGGGTGTATGTCAATTCTCCCGTAACCGCGGTCAATAAGGCAGGGTATGACCCTCGTGAACGGCCGTGGTATCAAGCCGCAACACAGAACAAAGATATTCCAACCGTAATCACACCATATATCTCTAGCAACACAGGTAACGTTGTTGCCTCAGTAGCTCAGACCACAGCAGATGGTCATGGCGTCGTCTCTGTCAGCCTTTCGCTTGAAGGCTTGTCGCAGACCGTTAACAACACCAAGATTGGTACCAAAGGTTATGTGTACATCATTGATAACGCCAATAAAATCATCGTTCACCCTACCGTGGAGCCAGGGACAGAAGGAACAACCGCTCCATTCCAAGACATTTTTAATCAGAAAAATGGTTCTCTCACGTATACATTAGAAGGTCATAAGGAGCATGCATTCTTCACAACGAATGAAACAACCGGCTGGACAGTTGTAGGTGTTATTGACAGTGATGAAGTCACTGCCTCCGTTCGTCCTATTCTGTATACCACGCTAATTGTCGTTTCCATTGCCGTTGCCGTAAGCTCCATTATCATTTACTGGATCGTACAATCGATCACACGCCCACTGAATCGCCTGGTGCAGGCATCTAATGAGATTAGTGATGGTAATTTGGCAATAGAGGTACCCGTTACTGGACAAGATGAATTCGGTAAACTGAGCACCAGCTTCAACAAAATGAGCCAATCTCTGCGCAGCGTAATTCAAGATGTAAGACAGACTGCTGATGAATTAACCAGCTCATCTAACCAGCTTGCCGTGAACGCATCCGAGACAACCAAAGCAACAGAGCAGGTTGCACTGATTACCGAAGAATCCGCAACAGGCATTGAGAAACAAGCCAGCCGTCTGAAGCATACTTCTCAGCAGATGAATGAACTTGCCGGGGGCGTTGGACAGGTGACTGACAGCACTCAGCAAGTGTCCGAAGCTGCTTTGCAGGCTAGCGAACTAGCTAAGCAGGGCAATGCCTCCATTCAAACTGTCGTCACTGAAATGGATTCGGTAAGCCGCTTTGTCGATAATATGACCAAAACAGCGGAACGACTGGGACACCATTCTACCTCCATTGGCGAAATGGTCTTGGTGATTACCGATATTGCAGCTCAGACCAACTTACTTGCCCTGAACGCTTCTATTGAAGCCGCACGAGCTGGTGAGCATGGACGCGGGTTCTCCGTTGTTGCTAGTGAGGTTCGCAAGCTCGCAGAACAATCCAGCGAGTCTGGCCAACGTATTGTTGAGCGCGTTGCTTCCATTAGACAGGAGATTGAGCAGGCGAACAAGGATGCCCAAGCTGGGCAACAGGATGTGGCTAGCGGTATTCGTGCAGTTCGCTCTGCCGATGAAGCTTTTGCACAGATCAATCAAGCCGTAGATGTAGTCAATCACCAGCTGGAGAGTATCGCTGCTGCTTCACAGCAGATGGCTGCAAGTACAGCAGAAGTGGTTCAATCCATCGACCACATTCACTCTATTTCTGAAGCAAATGCAGATGGTACAGAGAATATATCCGCAGCAACAGAGGAACAAGTCGCTTCAATGCAAGAGATTTCATCCTCAGCTGACTCTCTTGCACACTTAGCGCACAGACTGCAGAAGCTGGTTGACCAATTCAAACTATAATCCTTCTGATCCATTCGCTTGGCATCGTTAAAGTTATGGTGTTATGAATACTTCATAATGGAGTGTTACAATACAAAATGCCCCGCCGGCTAGAGTTAGCCAAGCGGGGCATTTTCCTTTGGATAGAACAATCCATAAGACGATCTATAAAACAACAGGTTCACATGTTACATCATATAGATACATGTTCTACCTTTTTCACTTCCATTTATACCTTGTCTCTGTTGCCTCAATTTATGCCTGGGTTGGATCAGCTATTTTTACTGTCTCCATGGTAACCATGCTCCCCATATGGCTGAAGCTTCTCCATCCATGCCTGCAACAGCTTCGCCAGCGCATCTTTTGTATCAAAAAACGGATTATCTTGCTTCTTCAACTTCTCCACCACTTCGATCGTAAAGGCAGACTCCCCATACTCATTCCATTCTGCCTGTAATGATCGATTAAGATGAGTTCCCATCTGAAGCATGAACTTCTGTCCATTCATCGTTTTCAAATTAGGGGTGCTATCCAAAAACACCTTACCATTTTGTTCATTGCGAATTTGATATACACCTGCCTCAATTTTAACCTCTTTGGCCTGTTCTTGAAGTTCTTTGCGGCGATTCATACGTTCCAACTCCCCTTTCTTCACTTTATTCTCTTCAACTGTTGTTGAATGTGCATCATTGGATGCTGCACCCGTGCTGCTCTGTGCTCCATCAACTTGATCAACTTCCCGCCAATATTGACTGCCATCCGCTTCTCGGCCAAGAAATCCATAGTCAACGAGATAACGACGGATCTCAACATCATCATGATAGACCTGCTTTAACAGCACTTTGACTTGTTTTTCCGTGTAGGTTCGCCCAGTTTCGAATCGTTGGATGATTTCAGTCAGCACAATAAACTTATGCTTTTGCTGCATCTGGAACGTCGTTAACATGCCGTCCGTACCCTCGGGGAAATATTTAGTTAACACCTTGGCTCGATCCTGATCCGATATATCGAATGATCCTCTATTCATTTGACCTACTTGTTTGTTCACAGGTGTCACGAATTCAGCCGGTGCATGGGTATCTTTACTTTTGAGAAGCTCCATCAATGCCAGAAAAATTTTCGCTTGCCGCTCTTTTTCCTTCAACATATATCTATGGTTGCGAATAGTGGAAGCACTGCCGATCCCAAGCGCCTCCTGCACTTCAGCGTCTTTCTTCCCTGCATAGAATTGAGCGAGCAAGCTACGCTGCACATCCGATAATCCGGTTATCGCTTTGTCCTGCTCCAGCAAATATTCAAATACCGATCCGTGCGTTTTCTCCAAATGAACTCGAATGTAACGCTCTGCCTCATACAACACGCCGTCTTCGGGATAGATGATGCCTACTTCTGTGCTGTATCCGCAGCAGATGCACGCATAACTCGATGCTTCCTTCAAGTATCCTCGCTTGATCTCTTCTAATGAAGCGGTCTGCAATATAACGTCCGTTGATTTCATGGAAGAACTCTCCCCTTATCCTCTATCGTTAAACTCATAAGAATGAATTTATTACTTTATCGCTTAGACTGGTTCAAACCAAATTGATCACACAGTATTATAGACAAAAATTAATTACGTTTGTTTATTTATAGATATAATATAATTAAGTTTATACAAAGTCAACAAACACCCTTACTCATAGAAGTAAGCTATTGGTCAGAACATGTACCCGGAAGTATGTCCCCACTTCAACTTATAAGCTGGAAAACAAAAAAAGACTGCAGGGTTACAACCCCACAGCCTTAAACATCTTTTTCTACAACACGTTCTATAGTTTGAAACGCTCAATCATGCTTTGAAGATCCTCTGCCATACGGGATAGAGCCGCAGAGGACGCCGCAACCTCTTCCATCGTTGCCAGTTGCTCCTGCGCAGCGGCTGAACCATCCTCGGTTCCTGAGGCAATCTGATCCGACAGAAGGATCGTGTCATTCACCGCTTTGGTTACATGCCCCATTCCACCATCAATCTGACGGGACGCAGCCGATACTTCCTCTGCTTGTGCCGCCACCTGCTGAACAGCATCCCGAATATCTTGGAAGGCTCCTCCCGCTTCCGTAATCATCTGCGAGCTCTTCATCATACTTTCGCCTGTTTGGGCAAAGGTTGACTGTACGGCATTGGTCTTCTCTTGCATTTCCTGCATTAACTCATTAATACGCTCAGCCGAACTTCCCGAGCTCTGGGCAAGTATCTTCACTTCATTAGCAACAACGGCGAAGCCGCGACCTTGCTCACCTGCTCGTGCCGCTTCAATTGTTGCATTCAACGCCAAAATGTTCGTCTGTTTAGCGATTGCCGTAATCTCCGTAACAATCTGAATGATCTCATCATTTTTGGCACGCAGATCCTCAATCACAGCCTCCACTGCTTTACTCTCATCATTGACTTGGTGCATATAT
The DNA here is from genome assembly GCF_003268635.1 of Paenibacillus sp. DCT19. NCBI lineage: Bacteria > Bacillati > Bacillota > Bacilli > Caryophanales > Paenibacillaceae > Paenibacillus > Paenibacillus sp. DCT19. The sequence continues at coordinate 373,411 of NZ_CP029639.1, read as the reverse complement.
GCTACCGCTCCATCTACTGTAACCATGCCTGCCTCGGATTTTGTAGATGCTTCCAGTGCGATTCGCGCAGTACTTTCGGCACTCGTTGAAATTTCCTTAACACCTAAGGACATCTCTCCAATTAGTTGCCCTGTAGCCGACAGACTGTGATTTTGTTTCGTCGTTCCTTCCGCCGCGCCTTGCATCAGCTCAGCCACCTGCTCCGTCGCTTTGGATGTCTGTTCTGAACTCGCCATCAGCTCTTCCGATGAAGCTGCCAATTGACTCGATGTGCCGTGAACTTCGCCAAGAACTTCACGCAGAGACGAGGTCATCGTGTCAAAGCTATTCGCTAACTGACCAAATTCATCATTCCGCTTCATGCCGATATGAACGGTAAGATCCCCTGCACTCACCTGCGAAGCTGCTTGGGTAAGCTGCGTCAATGGACGATGGATGCTACGGATGATAAAGATCAGCAAAATAGTACCGATCAAGAGCGAACCGCCTACAACCATGTACGTCCGAATCAAAATGGGTCTTACTGCTTCAGCCGCTTCAGAAGGAACCAGCTCGCCAACAATCTTCCACCCCGTCGCTGGATTTGTGAAATATACAGCTTGCAATTCCTGACCTTCATAGGTGTATTTCACGGTACCCCGGTCTTGCGTGTACATCTCATTAATATAACTTGCATCAGACTGTACCCCAGATTCAATATTGTAATGGAAGAGGAACTTTCCTCCATTATCCAGCATGTACAGCTTACCTTCTTTACCGATATGTATGTTATCTACCGATTCCTTCAAATGATTGAGACTTACATTGGCACCAAATACCCCTTTACCATCAGCTAGTTTGGCCGCCGCCGTCACAACCCACTCCCCTGTTGTCGCAGATTGGAATGTGTCAGAGATAATAGGCTCCGATCCAGCCATAGCCTGTTTGTACCAGCTTCGCTCACGCGGATCGTATATCTGTGCACCTGGGTCAGGCGATTTCATCCAACTACCATCCTCAGCACCTATAGTCAGTACAGCGAGTTCATCATGGTTTTCTGACATGCGATCCATCTGTTTTTGCAGCGCAGGCGATTTGTTAATTACATCGCTAGACGTTACCCCTGCAGCTAGCTGTGCAGCATTATCCTTCTCCATATCGAGCATTTCATTAATCTGTAAACTAAGCATTTCTGTTTTGGCTTGTGCAGAATGAATGAGTTCTTCGTTAACCCGCTCTGCTGCCTTTGTGTAGGATAACCAGCCTACGCTAATGCTCGGTATAATCAGGAACAAGAGCAATGAAGCGATTAGCCGTTTTTTGACAGTCAAGGTAAACCAGTTTTTCATTAATTTCTTCATTATGTCTATCCTCCATTAAATTCATCACCCTTCTTTTTATCGGATAGACATACGAAAAATATTACGCATAGATATTAAATAGTTCGGATTTTGGAGATTGGGTGTCATATTTACAAGATGGCAACATGAGCATACTTAATTTTGACCACTTGTTCGAGATCGTTTACAATTGCTCATAAAGCTGGTTATTCATGAAACGTTTGGAAGGAGAGGATTCAAATTATACGCAAGTCGCAAGTGCAACAACCTGTTTCTAAGCTATTTATCTCGTTATCCCGTATCATGCTCGTACTTATGTTGTGTGCTAGCCCCGTGCTGGGACAGGCCGGGAATGTCGCTTCGGCCGCTCAAGCGGCTAACACTGTTCATATTGAAGTGAATGGTCAAGAACAGACCTGGAAGAATCAGCCGCTTATTTTTCAAGGGTCAACCTTCGTACCGCTTCGAGATGTTGTGCAATCCTTAAAGGGTACGCTCAAATGGGATGCGCCTACGAAGACAGCGACCATTACGGTTGGAAGAGACACCCTCATTCATCAGGCAAGCAGCAGCTCCATTCAAGTTAATCACGTTCAACTATCTACAGGCGTTAAATCCCGGACGGTGAATGGTACATTGATGATTCCGGTTCGTCCACTTGCCAATGCACTCAAGGCAGATATCAAGGTACAACGTACCGCCTCCGGACAGATGAGTGTAAACGTACAGACAGATCAAGTCAGTGTATTAAATGCTGAACTTGCGAGTGTGGATACGTATCTGCGCGAAGCTGAGTTTCCTGGCATGGCATTGATTGCTAAGGATGGCGAGGTGTTACTGCGCCAAGGCTACGGCCTTGCTGATGAACACACATTGAATCGTCCGGATCAGAAGACTCGTATCGCTTCACTGAGTAAGTCATTCACCGCTGCATCTATCCTGCACTTAGCAGAAGAAGGGTTGCTCGATGTGCAAGACCCGATCTCCAAGTACATCTCAGGCATTCCAGAAGGGGATAAAATTACGCTACATATGTTGTTATCCCAGACTTCCGGTATTCCTTCCGCATTTGGCCGAGGAGAAGGGACTTCTCTGGAGGAAACGGTAGAGGAGATTCGGCACAAAACGCTGAAGTTTGAACCAGGTAGTGCTTATCTATACAGCAACAGCGGCTATGTGTTACTCGCCTATGTTATTGAGCAAGTATCCGGCAGCAGCTACGCTGATTATGTACAACAAACGATTCTGAAACCGCTCGGAATGAAAAACTCAGGAGAAGCCTCCCGTCAAGTTCATACCATCAGTGGATTTGTTTCCGAAAATAACGCTTGGGTGCCTGCACCTTATTACGTTTCGCAGTCTGGATCAGGAACGATCTACTCCACGGTAGACGATATGTTGAAATGGGATCGTGCGCTTTACACCGATCAGATCTTGAGCCAAGATACGATTGAACAAATGTATAAGCCTTACTCCAGCAAAAACTATGGTTACGCTTGGATTCTGAAAGAAAATGATCAGAACCGTACCGTTTTCCATAACGGTAGTGGTGGTGGCTTCGCCACTGCGTTCTCTCGCAATCTATCCGATGACATCACGATCATCCTGCTCGGCAATCATGCAGGCATGGATATGACTACTCTGATGAGTGAGGTAGAAGCCGAGACAGCCAAAGCATTGCATTTGCAATAATAATGTTCTTCATTTTATAAAACTACATTGATGTATCACCAAAAAAGGACGTCTCCTTGATTAGCCATCTCCCAATCTATGTAACAGGGAAATGACTCTCATGGATTCGTCCTTTTTGCTATGTGTAATAGCTATAACCACGCACTCTATATCACACACTACAGTCTACATCAGTTCAAGTTACATCATCGTTTTTATCTCACTTCACTCGATCGACACAGGTGATTTCCCCTGAAAAGGAATCTGACCTAGGAGCGCTTGAGCAACACTATTCATTGCGAGCGGCCGACTCTCGTAAGCTGCTACATAAACCTTCACGATAGGTAGAGCAAGCAGGTCATACGGGCTGCGTAGCGCTACAACTGCTAGCGGTTTTCCGATTTGCTGCAACGCTTCAATTAATCTACATTGTGATTCGCCAGACGCACTACTGGCATTGTAAGTACCCACGATAATTTGCTCCACTTCTTGCGCTCTCGCAGCCTGTAACATACTCGCAGAGGAAGTGGAGACATTCTCTACATTAACATACAGATCAATAACCTCCAGCCCATAACGCGACAATACAGCACCCAACGTGGATGTTTCACTTAATTGTTCATCAACAGCACTGGTCACCGATGATGCAACCGTGATGACCAATGTACGCTGCATTTTCAGGGGCAACATCCCAATCTGATCACGTACAAGTGTGATGCTCCTCTCACTGATCCGCTGAGCTACAGCCTGATAGAGCGGACTGTTACGCTCTGTTCCAGTATCCAAAGCGGGCATATCCGGCTGTGCGAGAGATCGATTAGCACCCTCACTTCGATTGTCTTCATTCATTCCATTATCTAATAAACCATGCTTGCTCTTATACCTCAACAGCCGTATCACCGACTCATCTATACGTTCTTCGCTAATTCGCTCCTGCTGTACCGCAGCGATTAGCGCCTCATACGCCTCTATCTGTAACCTCGGCGTGTGACTAATGAGTACCAGATCTGCTCCAGCCTCTACAGCCATCACTGCCGCTTCAACCGTTCCATAGTGTACAGCAATGGCATCCATCTCCATACAGTCTGTTACAATCATACCCTCATAACCGAATTCCTCGCGGAGCAACCCGTGAAGTACGGATCGTGACAAAGTGACAGGTAGACGCTCTGATTCGAGTGCAGGAAAATAAATATGTGCCGACATCACCGCGCCCACACCAGCTGCTATAGCGGCACGAAACGGAACCAGCTCAACTTGGTTCATCCGCTCTCGGTCATGATGAATAACGGGTAGATCAAGATGGGAATCTGTGTCGGTGTCCCCGTGACCTGGGAAATGCTTGGCTGTTGCTACCACTCCAGCATCCTGATAACCCATTACGGCTCTAACCCCGTACTCTGCCACGGCATCAGCCTTCTCACCAAATGAGCGTACACCAATGACAGGGTTAGCCGCATTATTATTAACGTCCAAGACTGGCGCAAAATTCATGTTAATCCCCATAGATCTCAACTCTATGCCACTTATATATGCCGCTTGATAAGCGTCATCTTGGGAACCGGCAGCAGCAATCGCCATCTGTCCAGGCATTAACGCGATCCCCTCCGTAATCCTGGATACCATGCCGCCCTCCTGATCAATGGAAATCCAGAGTGGAATATGGTCACTTGCGGAAGCAATGCTCTGTAGTCCCTGTGAAAGTTTCTCTACCTGCTCAGGCGATTCCGCATTACGTGCAAAATATATAACGCCACCAACCGGGTACTGCTGAATGAACGTTTCAATATCTCCGGCAGCCTCTGTGCCATGGAATCCAATCAATAACATTTGCCCAACCTTTTCCCGTAAACTCATAGACTGCAGAATGCTCTGATACCTTTCCCCTTGCTCACTCATCTCCATTCTCCTCCCGATAAACCATTGTCCATCATATGAAAATATGAAGCGTGATCAATCTTATGTCCATATCCTACATCGGTTTGTCCGTTTGATCCATTAAATATATATCATACTGATCGAAGGATGCATTGATGATATACAAACTTTTAAATATTGATCAGATAGAAACATTTTTACAATTTTACCGTTTATATAATGTAGGGATATTATGGAATTAAAAAGGAGATGCGTGCATTTCAATAGGCAATAAAGGAGAAGATGCGATGCAAAAGATAGCTGGCTGGTTATTGGTCGGCGTGCTCTTAGCAGGATTGACGACCACAGCACCCTCTATAGTGAACGCTAAACAGAACATATCCGAGTCTGTGAAAACCCACTCCGTTCTAAGCGCTACGGCCGCTCCATCTGTGTATGCCAGTAACCGTACGTTCCAAAAAAGCAGCAATAACCCCTTCCTTTGGAAGGGAGGAAACGTTACCTTAACCACAACTTCTGTTCAGCGGGAAGGCGTTCCAGCTTTTGAGCAACATGTCATTCAGTCCATCGTCGTTACCCAAGGGAAACAGCAATATATAATCCAGTCCGCGGATTGGGAGGACAAGCTGCTCCAGATTACAAGTATCGCTGCCTCTAACTCGAAGACATGGATTGCCATACAAGCTGAACGTAGCGCAGGAAGTTCATTGATTCTCCTGAACCTTGAAACGGGCGAGTGGAAGAATCTTCAGGATCGATTACACCAGACTGGTCAGAAAAACGTAGAAACCATCACGGCTTATGCCTGGGCACCTTCCGAGGATCAGATCGCCTTCTCTTACGGAGATACCTCCAGAAGCTCCATATCCATCTACGATGCACAACAAGACCAATTGACGAAGCTACCCAGGCCAACGAACTACATCACGACCTCAATAATCCTGTGGCAAAAGGACGGCACATGGTTAGATTACATCAGTGAATATCCATCAGATCAGTTCATTATGTACAGATACACGTTAGCCAGTAACAAGGTAAAACCGATAAAGAAAATGAAACGACAAGAATTCCAAGAATGGATCAAGCTTAATCAAGCTCTTAGATCTAAATAATAGAGGTGTGTAATGAAGAAGACCTTGCTACTCTTATGGATGAGCCTGTTCCTGCTGTTCTTACTACCAAGTCCTGGACATGCTGCAGCGAACACGTCAAAGATTTTTTTGGATGGTGAGCAATTAAGTCTACCTAATGATGTTCAAGTGACAATCGTCAATAAAAACGTGATGATTCCCATCCGGGTCGTTGCCGAAAATCTAAAATTCCAGGTCGACTGGAATCAGAAAGCAAGCCAAGTGAAGATTCAACAAGATAACCAAATACTCGCCTTAACCGTTAATCAGAAGAAAGCCATGGTGGGTGGCAAGGAAGTAAGTTTAAATACCGCCCCGCAGATCATCAACAATACAGTCGTGGTACCGATTCGATTTGTCAGTGAACAGATGGGATTAACAGTGAAGTGGAACAACCAAGACAAAATCGTATACTTAGTGAATACCATCAAAACTCCTGCCCAAGAACCCAACACAAATACAGGGCAAGATGATAGCTCTACCTTAGCCCAAGTGACAGATATCCTGTTTACAAACAACCAACTCTTGGTATCTATGGATCAAGATGTGCAACCGATCATTACCACACTGAAGAACCCTGACCGGCTGGTTGTTGATTTACCAAGAACCGTATTCGGTAATATGGCACAACCTCTGGATCAAGGGATGAATGGAAAGTTAGATGTAAGTGGATTCCCGAATGTGACCGATGTAAGATATTCACTGTTCAAAAAAGATCCGGGTCAAGTCCGAATTGTCGTCGAATTGAATCAAGTCAAAAGTGTTCAGTTCAGCCAGGAGCAGGTCGCTGGCAAACTCATCGTGGATCTGAACGTTTCCGGTGAGAACGTCATCCCCGTCATTGTCACGCCAGTAGGTGAACCAGGACGCAAAGTGGTCGTCATTGATCCAGGGCATGGCGGAAATGATCCAGGAACAATAAGCATTACGAATAAACCTGAGAAAGACTTCACCCTCGCTGTAGGGCTGAAAGTACAAGCACTCCTGCAACAGGAGGAAAACATTCAACTGGTTATGACACGTGTTACGGATGTATATCCCACACGCCCTGAACGTGTCAAACTCGCCAATGATCTGAATGCAGATGTGTTTGTATCCATCCATGGCAATAGTGTAGAGTCTGCTCCCAAAGTATCAGGAACAGAGACATTTTATTACCAACGCAGTAGCAGCAAGGATTTGGCGAACGTTATCCATAAACATTTGATTCAATCTATGGGGCTTAAAGACCGCGGTGTGAAAAATGGTAATCTAGAGGTCATTCGGAACACCACGATGCCTGCGGTACTGTTAGAACTCGGCTTCCTCAGTAATGCCGAAGAAGAAATTGCTCTGTTATCCGAGGACATGCAGATGAAGGCTGCTCAAGCGATTGTAGATGGAATCAAGGAATACCTCGGGCTCTAAATCATATTGAATATCACTTAGAAGGGATGTGCTCGATTGAGAGCTAAGTTAGGATGTGCACTCATCTTGTCCATTTTAATGATTGTTGGAATCGGTTGTGCTCAGAAGCCTGTTACTGAATCCGGATCGAATGAACCAAGCAGTGTCCAAGGCCAGGGACAATCCCCGAGCCCAGCGGAAACCACAGTAGAACCAGAGACAAGAATCTCACAAGCTGTGGAGGTCTATTACGCAGATGCAGAATTACTGGGGCTGGAGCAACAAAAGCAAACCATTGATTTCAAGGAAGAAACAGAGAAGTATCAAAAGACGTTCGAAGCATTACAGAGCAACTCGGATGAAAATCTCATTTCCTTATGGGATCAGGTAGAGCTACTCTCCACAACGTTTGAGGATGGTGCACTTACGCTAGATGTCCATATTCCAGAGGAAGCCAGCCTGGGATCCAGTGGAGAACTGCTTGCACTTGATGCACTGACCCAAACGATGTTTCAATTCGATGAAGTCAGCAGTATTGATGTGTTAGTGGATGGCGAAGCATCCGAGAGCTTGATGGGACATTCTGAACTGGAACACCCCATTCAACGTACACCATAGCTACAAAGGAATGTAATGATTCAGCATTGAATCATTGGCTGACACGATGATAAGCAAGCAATGCTTGTCATCGTGTTTTTATATTTTCATGATATAAAGAGAACGCCCCGTAAGGGCGTTCTCTTTATATCATGAATCTCACGAATCTCTCATTAACGATCTAGATCCCACTCGCCAATCACAGCACAAGCTCATCCCCAGGTGATAGCGAATGAATCATCTTATTAGGCGCAGCTTCCTCACCTTCACTTAACCTAGCTTCACTAAGCGTATTATCGCTTAGAAGATGATCCCTAAGTTTATCCGTCTCTTCGCGATTGGTGTGCACTAGAATCGTGTGTCTTGCAGGAAGTCTGCGTATCATTCTGGCTGCATCCATCCACCCTTGATGAACCTTGTAACGAACCTTCCGTACCTCACACTTCCCATGCTCTTCAGGAGCTCGTGACAGTTGACCTGCATAGGTGCCCTCCGACACATGTCCAGTAAGCAGCACCATATTGTTCTGATCTCCGGCTAACTGACTATAATACCAACGGGCAAGTGCAGACTGCATCATGCCATCCGGAATAAACCATAGCGAGGCTCCATGCTGCTCCAACCATTGCTCCCGCTCTTCTTGCGTCACTGGTATCTGCCACCTAGTTCCGTTCAAGCATTCCGTAATCGCTTCGGTCAGCGATCTCTTGTTCGCTACTTCGCTCTCTCTCAGCCAGTACGGTGAATGTAGAAGCTGCTTCATGCCCTTCATCAATCCCTGTTCGACGAATAAAGGAATGTCAGGGTACTGTTGCTCTGCCCATAACATGATCTCTTGCCCACGCCCTACCACAGGCATAGGCAACAGCACTTTCCCGCCACGCGCAATCGTCCCACGAATCGCATGATCCAACTGTTGTAACTTATCAGCCTGCGTATCCCGATCTGTACCGTAAGCAGCATCCATGATAGCGAGATCCAGTAGTTCTTCCAACGGTTTCATAGGCTGTATCGACAAGGCTCTGCTCTCGCTAGAGGTAGTGGCCTCCACTGTCTTAGCATTAGGTGCTGACTGCCAGCTCAAGAACTGTTTATCGTCCATTGCTATCGAATCATGGGCAGGAGCCGCTTGCTCCGCTTCTCTAAACGACGTAGATAAGGACGCATTGATCGCTTGATCACCTGCAAACTCGGCTTCCTGACCCACAGCGAGGTTGCCTCTTAATGCCGTTTGATCCACCCGACTGCGCATCGGTTTGCTCCTCTGCGTGCTATACAATCGATTGGCGCCACGTAAAGTCGCTAAAGGATCATCCTCTTGTAGCAGCATGGATTCAGAAGTGTAGTCGCCAGAGTAAAATATGCGTCGTTCCTCCATCTCAATCGCAAACCAAACAGAGCCAGCGAGATGACCCGTACGCCCCCAGATCGCCCACACACCAGGGATAAGCTCAAACCAAGTTCCACGCGCTGCCTCTTGTTCCAAATAACGATACCGGATAGACTGCACGTCACTCTCTGCATAGGGCACAGCATATCCTGCACGCTCTGTATTGTTTCGCCATGCCTTGAAGTACGTGTCCAACTGTTCTCGTGTCTCACGCGTTGTCCACACTTCACCCTGATAGCCCAGGTTATACAGCAGAGGGATGGCTACAGAGTGATCCTCATGTGCATGAGACAACAGCACGGCATCGAGCTTCGGTACAATCTGTTTATCAAGGAGGGGGTACTCCCCTGCTCCACCTTTTTTGACGCCACAATCCAGTAATAGACGTTGTGTACTCCCGCTAAGGAGATACGAAGAGCGGCCATGTTCCCCTGCACCGCCCCATACGTTCAGTTTGATCATGATGCATTCCACTTTCTCTTCGAATTCAGAATTTCAATCCCTAGCAACATAAGTACCGTCATCCCTACAGTAACGACTGCCATCGCCATACCTAATGAAACCTGACCCTGTTCAAACTGGGCAAAAATATACGTCGCCGACGTCTGCATCGACGGCGGAAGAATTAATAACGAGGCGACCAGTTCTCTTGTCGCAATCGTAAAGGTCATCATCCACCCTGCAAGCATGCCAGGAATAATTAAGGGAACGAGAATACGCCGTAGGATGTACAGCGGCTTGCCGCCAAATACCTGACCTGCCTGAAATAACGATCCGTCAATTTGAGTAAAGCTTGATTTTACATATTGCACGGTATAAGGAAGGAACAGCACAACATAGGTGAGAACAACCATGCCATAGGTGTTATAGAGCGTGAATGGCATCCAAGGTGAATTCCAGAACAAAATCAGTCCGACAACCATGACGATCCCCGGCACAGTGTTCGGCAGCAGGCTGAACAAATCAATGATACGCTGCATCCATGAAGATGATTTGCCGATGGTCAGCGCAAGCCCCGTACCGATGAACACTGCGACCGTTGAAGCCGCGAGCGACAGCCCTAAGCTATTTCCGATCGCCTTCAAACTAACAGAACCCCACGACAAGAGATCACGGTAATGCTCTAGCGTTAAGTTATCCCAAGCCAACCCGACTCCGCGTAGCTTCATCGTTGAAGCTGCAATAATGGAGAAATACGGAATACCTACAGAAAGAATCAAAAGTAGAGCGAGATACAAACCGCAGAGCACTCCAGTCCAGCCCCGGAGAGAATAGCGCTTGGAACGTTGTCCCTTTCCTCCTATTAAGCGGTAGGTGAACTTGCGCGACATTGTAGACTGCATGTACCACATAACGAGACAGACTGACAACAGGATGGAAGCGAGTGACGTTGCCCTACCAAAGTCAATCGGCCAACTGGAGATATACTTATGAATCTCTGAAGTCATAACGTAGTAGCCAATCTTTCTACCGAAGGTGGCAGGTGTTCCGAATTCCGCAATCGTTTTGACAAATACTAGCATGATGCCCATACCATAAGAAGACAGTAACAATGGAAGAATAATACGCCGGAACCGATAGCTCGCAGGCGCACCGTGTACTGCTCCCGCTTCTTCCAGATTGCCGCCGATGCGGATCAATGCGTCCCGAAGCAGTAAGTATAGGAACGGGAATAGATGCAGGCTCATAATGAGCACCATTCCCCAGAAACTGAAGAACAGCTCACTCCAATTCGAAGCTGAGGGATCCATTGCTGGAGATAGCCCCCTTTTTGCATGAACAGAATCCAGCCCATAGAACCAATGTACGGTGGAGTCATAAACGGGATCATCAAGATTACGTCTACCCAGCGATGCTGACCCATTCGAGTCTTAGACATCATCCATGCGAGCGGCAAGGCGAGCAGTGTTGTTCCAATAACCACACAGACACAAAGCCATATGGAATTTAGCAGTACCCGGATAAATGATGCCCTGTGATTGTACGAATAGGAGCCGTCCAGTCCCACTGGCCATCCGGATATATACTTTGCCAGAAAATAAAAAGCAGAGGTACGCCAATGCTTACCGTCAACAGAAAGAGGGCCAGAATCACGCCGACCCTCCGTAGAATAGTTTGATTATTCATCTTATTTGAAGATTTCAGAGAAGCGTGCTGCCGTCTCATCTCCGTGCTCACTCATCCAAGTCCAATCCACTTTGAGTTGTGGAATATCTTTCACGTTTGCGCGATTCGTTGCTTCAATATCTTCACGTCCTGGAATCAGGTAAGCATCGGTAACCAACTTTTGTGCTTCGTCAGACAAGAGATAGTCGATAAATGCTTTGGCATTATCTACATTCGGGCTTGATTTCAAAATAGCTGCCGGTCTTGGGCTAATCACTGTTCCCTCTTCAGGATACACAATATCCAGTGGCTCACCTTTGGCTTTGGAGGAATACGCCATGTAATCTACACCAGCTGCTACGATGCTCTTCGCACCCGTAATAACTGGATCAAGTGCTTCCTGATTTGCTCCTGCCATAGCTACGCCATTAGCTTTGTAACTGCTTAGCAGATCCCAACCCTTGTCTCCATTCGCACTCAAGTAACCTGTGATAAAGTCCAGTGCAGAACCGGAGAGCGTTGGATCGGGAATGTTCACTGCATCTTTCCATGCAGGTGTAGCGAGCTCAGCCCATGAAGTAGGCGGCGTGGATACGAGCTTGGTGTTGTAGACGATCCCCAGAGCAGATGCACTGCTGCTGAAATAGTTGCCTTCGGCATCCGACCAATCCTTGTTCAATTTATCGGCGTTCGCCGCTTCTGGATAAGGCAGGGTTAGTCCATCTGCTTTCAACGCCTGCGCGGAGGGTAAAGAAGCAAGAATGACTACGTCTGCTACCGGATTTGATTTTTCAGCTTCCATCCGAGCCAGAATCTTACCTGTCGTTCCTTGGAACATTTCCACCTCAATGCCCGTTTTCGCTGTAAATCCACTTACGATATTATCAGCCAACTTCTGCGGCCCTGCGCTATACAATACCAGTTTGCCGCCTGTTTTATCCGTTGTTTCTGCAGCAGCTGCCGTGTTACCCTCGCCTGCCGGTTGAGCCGCTGAACCTGTAGTCGTATTACCTGTGCTACATCCAAACAAGCTGATACTCATTACCGCGGATAAAATCAGCATTGCGCTTTTCTTACGTGTATTCATTCCAAACATGTTATTACATCTCCCTTAGTTGGTTTTATAGTTGTGGTCAATCACTTAATTTACTGCTGCGATCTTATTTCTCGTAAAGCTTGTCTCGCCCTCTATATTCATTCGATGTATGCGTTCAGGAGACACATAGAGATCTACCTGCTCGCCTATACCTACTCTGTTGTTCCGATATGCCGTCCACACGCCCAGCCCATCCATCTGCACCCGAACTTCATATCGCTCACCTACATAACTAACACTGAGCACGACCCCGTGATATCGGAGATCGTCATGACTGATCTTGTTCCAGGAGACATATTCCGGTCGAACCATAGATTGATTCGGCGTCAGCCAGTTCGATTTACCGATAAATGAAGCAACAAAGGCTTCGCTCGGTGTAGCGTAGATGGTTTCTGGACTGCCTTTTTGCAATATTCGTCCCTTCTCCATCACGACAATCTCATCCGACATCGACATCGCCTCAACCTGATCATGCGTCACATATAATGCGGTCAATCCCATATCTCGTACCAGTGACATCATCTCAATCCGCATCTCTTCCCGTAATACAGCATCTAGTGCGCTTAGTGGTTCGTCGAACAAGATCACACCTGGTCGAACGGCCACGGCTCTGGCAAAAGCAACCCGCTGTTGCTGTCCACCGGACAACTGGTGAGGATAACGATCCTCCATCCCTTGCAGGCGTACCATATCGAGTGCTTCTTTTACTTTTTGCCGCAGATCGGACTTCTGTTTACCAGCCCTTAAGCCAAACGCTACATTTTCATATACCGTCATATGCGGCCACAAGGCGAAGTCTTGAAACACCATGCCCAGATTCCGCTTATGTGTTGGCACATCAATCCGCTTCTCTGCTGAATAGATACACTCGCCATCCGCGTATATAGCTCCCGCATCCGGCTGTTCAAGTCCTGCCAGCATACGTAGCAGTGTTGTCTTACCACAGCCTGATGGGCCGAGCAGCGTTGTAAACTGTCCGTGTTCAAGCGTGAGATCAGTAGGCAATAACGCCGGAGTACGATTGAATGATTTTTGAACCTGTCGTATTTCTAATTTCATAAGCATCCCTGCCTGTCTTCTAGTACTGTTATCAGTCTAACGTTCGCCTTCGAGAGTTGTATGTTAGGAATGTAAAATGATAATTAACTTTTTAGATGAATTCTGTTGATGTTCATAGATTAAATCTATATAAGGCGACCTAATGATGTTTTCTATAGTTTGTTCTCTATTTAGTGGACTACGAGTTTGAAAAAATGAGAGGAGTGAGTATCTATTGAATCTGATCAAATTACAAATTGTTGAGCTGATTGATAAGCATCATCACATGACCAGCGTTGCTGAAATTTTAGGCATTAAGCAGCCTACAGTTACATTTCATATGAAGTCATTAGAAGAAGAGATGGGTGTGCGGTTATTTGAATCACGAAGTGGGAAAACATTTCTGACCGAGGCGGGACAAGCGCTGCTCCATTATTCTGTGAAAATCAATGCCCTCACCCAAGAGGCTCGCCGAGTCGTTCGGGAATATGACAGTCTCTACCGGGGAACCCTGCACATTGGAGCAAGTTATGTACCTGCAACGTACCTATTACCTCCGATACTGAATGCTTTCTCTCAAGAGTTTCCGGGCATTCGGATTCATTTATCGGTTAAACCGGCTCCTGTCATCCGAGATATGTTAGTACGACACCAGATCGATCTAGGAATCATTTCATCTGAGCCGTTTGTCGGTCCGATGCTTCAGACAGAGACGTTGTGCGAAGATAATCTCGTTCTCATTTGCACACCCCAGCATGCTCTGGTTCAAAAGGAAGACCTACAGCCTGAGCACATTGCTCAAGTGCCGTTTGTCCTGCATGGGAATCAATCCAATACCCGCCGCATAACGAATCAGTGGCTGGAGCAGCATGAGGTTCGATTACGTGGTACGGTCGAGATGGACTCGCTGGAAGCAATCAAACAATTAGTACTATTAGGAGGTCATATCTCATTTACTTCACGTATGGCTGTTAAGTGGGAGGAGAGCCAAGGACTCATTCGGGTTCTTCCCATTCCCGGGGAACTGGCACCTCGCCATATGTACATGGTTCATAACAAGGATCGGCATCCCTCCGTTCAGATCCATCGTTTCGAGGAAGTTTTACGTGAGTGGAGTCTGCGTGCAGTACTAACCTAATGAAGTTAAGCCATTCATAAAGTGCTGACGTTGTACACGCTGATCACAGGTTCCCTATTACGTTATCAACAGATCACCTAGAGAAACTATCGTTCACCATTCATCAAATCTATGCAGGGTTAACGCAATGTGCTTCTCCCGTTAATCACTTCGACATACTCGAACGATAAAGTGGGGTCTGTACAATAATTCAACCTAGGGAGTGATTGGTTTTGAAAAAGTGGAAAAAGGTAACGGCGTCGTTGATGCTAAGCATCGTGACATTGGGAAGTGGACTTACGGTACTGGAAGCACCACAGGCCTCTGCTGCAGCAAATGCGGTTCCTGCATATGAGGTTAAGTTTTTGGCTAAACCTGAACTGGTATTGAATGCAGATGGTACTCCACGTACTGAAGTTGTTCAGACGCTTGGTCTTGATTCCACGCCAACTGCCATTCAGACAGAGTACTTTGACACCAATGCGCGGGAGCTGGACGAAGAAGGTTGGAACGTACGTTTTCGCAAAAAAGAAGATAAAAATAATTATGAACTGACATACAAGAAGCGCTACCCGATCATCAATGGAGATGTAAATGCAGCTCTTACACTGGCTAACCAAGAGGGATTCGATTCCTCAGATGATAACTATGAGGCTGAGATTGATTGGGGATATGGCAAACAAACACTTAGCTTCTCGAATACCAAAAAAGTAGATTCCCCTAAAAATAGCGGCATTAACCTGCCTTCAGATCAAGAAGCATTGAAGATGTTGTTGGACAAGCTACCAGGTAAGCTGAACAAATGGTCTTCCTCCAACTGGGGTAAACAAAAGCTGACCGACTCCCGTGTCTATGGCCCAGTAACTTTCCAGCGGTACAAAGGAACTTGGAATGGACAGGAGATGACCTTAGAAGTATGGCCTATCCGTAATGCAGCTGGCACTGGAGTAGAGAATATTGTTGAGGTTTCTTTCAAAACAGATAACGCTTCAACCGTCTCCGATCTCCGTAATCAACTAATGCAGGTACTTGAAAACAAACAGTGGCTGCTTCCAGCAGATGGCTTGAAAACACAGCTTATTCTGGAGAGATACTAAGTTGCAGGTATAGCAAGGTACAGATGAAATATGCAGTACGAATATAGGTATGAGTAAGCGTAAGGTAAGAATACGGTAAGAATAAAGGGCTAAGTAAGTTGAGGCTCGAGTTGAGATTCAGGTTGAGGTTGAGGTAAGCGTATTAATTAATGTACCCATCAGAGACACACTTTGTAGAGGTAAACGTTAAAGGACATGCATTGGAGTTCGCTCCAGTTCATGTCCTTTTATTTTTGATCGTGTGGTGTATTTCATGTTATCCACTTGGGATCCAGAGATGGTTGAATCATTAGAGCACACTATAATGAGTTTGGTGCATCACACTGACCTGCCATGTAGCCTAGTCTACGTGTCCAATACAGAAACGGGATTGAGATGAAGTCTGTTAATATACTTTAAAGTTCTGTGCCGTTTCAATGCCAAGTGCACTTTGAATAAACGTATTGGCTACACGCTCCACAGGTACGGGATTGAATCCGATAAAGACACCTTTATACTTCTCTGCCGATTCCTCGAATAAGTTAGGGCTAACTGAATTCAACCGTATGCCTCGGGGTAGTTCATAAGCTGCTGCTTTTGCAAACGAATCGATTGCACCATTAACCATGGCACTTGAAGCACCCTTCACAATCGGATGATCCTTGATGATTCCGCTAACTAAGGTAAAGCTACCCTTGTCATTAACGTAGTGCTGACCAATCAGCACAATGTTGACTTGCCCTAACAATTTTCCGTGGACACTGATCATATTATCTTCGGGCGTTAACTCTTCCAGTTTGGCATAATGCGTCTGACCTGCCGCCACAATGACATAATCAATAGAGCCAACGGACTCAAATAACGCAGTAATACTATCCGTTGAAGTCATATCCACCTGATAATCACCAGACTGTCTACCTGCTGTAATCACTTCTACAGGTAAATCCTTTAACTTAGCAACAATAGCCTTCCCTAACGTCCCACTTCCGCCAATAACCAGCGCTTTTTTCATACGATTCCTCCTCCATAGTGTAAAAGGTATATAAGCATATAGAAAAAAACATGTAGAGATGTATCTCTAAAGTTGAAGTTATTCCATTTAAACAAACATTATTGAAATAATCAAACTATCCAGTTTATTGGTTCACCATGGTGATATGGCGAGCATTACATCGAGCGTTATGATCCGATCCATAGTTAGCGTAAAAATACGGAATGAACTCGTTCGGCTTTATTTTTAGAAATATCATTTTAAACAAATAAAAAGCCCTTGCTAAGCGCAAGAGCTCTTTCATGTATTTCACTAAGCGGGTGATGGGAATCGAACCCACGCTATTAGCTTGGAAGGCTAAAGTTCTACCATTGAACTACACCCGCACAAGATAAAATCGGGATGACACGATTTGAACATGCGACCCCCTGGTCCCAAACCAGGTGCTCTACCAAGCTGAGCTACATCCCGATATAGAAAAAAAATAATGGCGCGCCCTGAGAGATTCGAACTCCCGGCCTTTTGATTCGTAGTCAAACGCTCTATCCAGCTGAGCTAAGGGCGCAAATATGGAGCGGAAGACGGGAATCGAACCCGCGACCCTCGCCTTGGCAAGGCGATGCTCTACCGCTGAGCCACTTCCGCATAATAATTGGTGCGGTCGAGAGGACTCGAACCTCCACGGGGGTTAGCCCACACGGACCTGAACCGTGCGCGTCTGCCAATTCCGCCACGACCGCAAAATATAAAAGTGAGTCATGAAGGGCTCGAACCTTCGACACCCTGATTAAAAGTCAGGTGCTCTACCAACTGAGCTAATGACTCAAGTAAATGGCTGGGGATATAGGATTTGAACCTATGCATGACGGAGTCAAAGTCCGTTGCCTTACCGCTTGGCTAATCCCCAATGAGATAATGGGGCGATCGAGGGGAATTGAACCCCCGAATGCCGGATCCACAAACCGGTGCGTTAACCACTTCGCCACGATCGCCATAGTTACATCTCATAACTTGCTTAGAGTAATTCAGTATACCCATCTTTATCTTAAATATACATGCTATTCCAGACTCAGATGTTAAGGTACAAATGGTGCCGGCGAGAGGACTTGAACCCCCAACCTACTGATTACAAGTCAGTTGCTCTACCAGTTGAGCTACACCGGCACGGTGTAAGGTGGAATTTAAAAATGGCGGAACCGACGGGATTCGAACCCGCGATCTCCTGCGTGACAGGCAGGCATGTTAGGCCAACTACACCACGGTTCCAGATCACTTTCGTAAGAAAGTATAATTGCGGGGCAGGATTTGAACCTGCGGCCTTCGGGTTATGAGCCCGACGAGCTACCGGGCTGCTCCACCCCGCGTCGTTAGAAAAAATATATATGGTGGAGGCTGAGGGGATCGAACCCCCGACCCTCTGCTTGTAAGGCAGATGCTCTCCCAGCTGAGCTAAGCCTCCATATTGGGATTGTCATCCCTCATTGAAACAATAAAAATTGTTATGACCCGTAGGGGATTCGAACCCCTGTTACCTCCGTGAAAGGGAGGTGTCTTAACCCCTTGACCAACGGGCCTTGCTAAAAACTATCTGGCGGAGAGAGAGGGATTCGAACCCTCGAGACGCTTGTGACGCCTACACGATTTCCAATCGTGCTCCTTCGGCCAGCTCGGACACCTCTCCATATGGCTCCCCGAACAGGGCTCGAACCTGTGACAACTCGATTAACAGTCGAGTGCTCTACCAACTGAGCTATCAGGGAATGGTGGAGCCAAGCGGGATCGAACCGCTGACCTCCTGCTTGCAAGGCAGGCGCTCTCCCAGCTGAGCTATGGCCCCATTCTTCGGTATTACTATTGTATTTATGGTGGGCCCTGGTGGACTCGAACCACCGGCCTCACCCTTATCAGAGGTGCGCTCTAACCAACTGAGCTAAGGGCCCACATATATATCCCTTTTTTCTCTACGAGGGGGGCAAAAAAAATACCCCAAAGGGAATTCGCTTGGCGGCGTCCTACTCTCCCAGGACCCTGCGGTCCAAGTACCATCGGCGCTAGAGGGCTTAACGGTCGTGTTCGGGATGGGTACGTGTGGAACCCCTCCGCCATCGCCACCAAACGCGTAGCTTACATCTCAGAGTGTTGTTCTCTGAAAACTAGATTCGAAACGAAAGTCTGCGATTTATAACGTGCTAATTGGATAAGCCCTCGACCGATTAGTACTGGTCAGCTCCATGCATTACTGCACTTCCACCCCCAGCCTATCTACCTCGTCGTCTTCAAGGGGTCTTACATACTGGGAAATCTCATCTTGAGGGGGGCTTCACGCTTAGATGCTTTCAGCGCTTATCCCGTCCGTACATAGCTACCCAGCGGTGCTCCTGGCGGAACAACTGGTACACCAGCGGTACGTCCATCCCGGTCCTCTCGTACTAAGGACAGCTCCTCTCAAATTTCCTACGCCCACGACAGATAGGGACCGAACTGTCTCACGACGTTCTGAACCCAGCTCGCGTACCGCTTTAATGGGCGAACAGCCCAACCCTTGGGACCTACTTCAGCCCCAGGATGCGATGAGCCGACATCGAGGTGCCAAACCTCCCCGTCGATGTGGACTCTTGGGGGAGATAAGCCTGTTATCCCCAGGGTAGCTTTTATCCGTTGAGCGATGGCCCTTCCATGCGGTACCACCGGATCACTAAGCCCGACTTTCGTCCCTGCTCGACTTGTAGGTCTCGCAGTCAAGCTCCCTTATGCCTTTGCACTCTTCGAATGATTTCCAACCATTCTGAGGGAACCTTTGGGCGCCTCCGTTACTCTTTAGGAGGCGACCGCCCCAGTCAAACTGCCCACCTGACACTGTCCCCGCACCGGATTACGGTACCAGGTTAGAACCTAGATACGATCAGGGTGGTATCCCAACGGTGCCTCCACCGAAGCTGGCGCTCCGGCTTCAAAGGCTCCCACCTATCCTGTACAGATCGTACCCAAATTCAATATCAAGCTGCAGTAAAGCTCCATGGGGTCTTTCCGTCTTGTCGCGGGTAACCTGCATCTTCACAGGTATTAAAATTTCACCGGATCTCTCGTTGAGACAGCGCCCAAGTCGTTACGCCATTCGTGCGGGTCAGAATTTACCTGACAAGGAATTTCGCTACCTTAGGACCGTTATAGTTACGGCCGCCGTTTACTGGGGCTTCGGTTCACAGCTTCGGATTGCTCCTAACCGCTCCCCTTAACCTTCCAGCACCGGGCAGGCGTCAGCCCGTATACTTCGCCTTACGGCTTCGCACAGACCTGTGTTTTTGCTAAACAGTCGCTTGGGCCTTTTCACTGCGGCCCCCTCGTGCTATTCACACTACCGGGGCACCCCTTCTCCCGAAGTTACGGGGTCATTTTGCCGAGTTCCTTAACGAGAGTTCTTCCGCGCGCCTTAGAATTCTCTTCTCGCCTACCTGTGTCGGTTTGCGGTACGGGCACCATCACCTGGCTAGAGGCTTTTCTTGGCAGTGTGAGATCATGACCTTCGCTACTTTAATTTTCACTCCCCATCACAGCCCAGCCTTAACGATGTGCGGATTTGCCTACACATCAGCCTCACTGCTTGGACAGACATCCATCAGTCTGCGTCACTACCCTACTGCGTCCCCCCATTGCTCATAACGGCTTACGGTGGTACAGGAATTTCGACCTGTTGTCCTTCGACTACGCCTTTCGGCCTCGCCTTAGGTCCCGACTTACCCTGAGTGGACGAGCCTTCCTCAGGAACCCTTAGGCTTTCGGCGGATCAGATTCTCACTGATCTTTTCGTTACTCATACCGGCATTCTCACTTGTATAATGTCCAGCGCTCCTTACGGTACACCTTCAACCCTTATACAACGCTCCCCTACCCCTGATGCAAGCATCAAGCCATAGCTTCGGTGGTGTGTTTAGCCCCGTTACATTTTCGGCGCAGAGTCACTCGACCAGTGAGCTATTACGCACTCTTTAAATGGTGGCTGCTTCTAAGCCAACATCCTGGTTGTCTGTGCAACTCCACATCCTTTCCCACTTAACACACACTTGGGGACCTTAGCTGATGGTCTGGGCTGTTTCCCTTTTGACAATGGATCTTAGC